>DFOV01000218.1 GCA_002376965.1 Gammaproteobacteria bacterium UBA3532 | reverse complement strand
CAGTGTAGGTGAGTATTGGACCACTCTATGTTACGACGATGATGGCCAGGGATGTTTCGATATTGGTGGGAAGCTTCCCAACGACCACCGCCAGGATCTAATGAACTGGGTGACCGCCACAAGCAATACCAGTGCGGTATTTGATTTCACAACCAAAGGTGTTTTGAATCGGGTGCTTGGTTGGTATAAAGAGGGTGAAACCAAGCAAGCTGATTATCAGTTCTGGCGCCTGACCGATGGCAACGGGAAGCCTGCTGGCTTGATCGGTTTAGCTCCCAAATATGCTGTTACATTTATTGATAATCACGACACAGGCCCCAGCGAAGGCTGCCGTGATGGACAATATCACTGGGCCTTGACCTGTGAAAATATCATGATGGGCTATGCTTATATTTTGACCCACCCTGGTATCCCTACAGTTTACTGGTCTCACTTTTATTCAATGGGCCATGGTAATGCAATCACTGACATTATCGCCGCCAGAAAAGAGCAAGGTGTCCATTCTGAATCACCTGTTCAGATTGAGCGTGCTGAACAAGGTTTATATGCTGCTATAACTACAGGCACCAATGGGCGTGTGGCTGTCAAGTTGGGTAACCAAAACTGGTCCCCTGCTGGTACAGACTGGAGCGTTGTAGCGTCTGGAACTGACTGGGTTGTGTGGAAGGAAGGTGAAGTCATTATTGACGATTGTGCCAAACCTGCCATGAAAATTCGTGGTACGGTTACCGATGTGGCTCAGTGGACCGAATGGGTCGACATGACATGCGATACCAGCACCAGTACATGGTCTGCGACGGCTACCTTCGACGGTACTGGAGATGCTGGTGGTGATGATCGCTTCAAGTTTGATGTACTTGGCGACTGGACCGAAAACTATGGTGACAATGCACCAGCGGATGGTGTTGCCGACTTAGTTGGTGATGACATTATGGTAGCCGAAGCCGGAACATATTTAGTAACTTTGAATGACCGCACCTGGCAATATAATCTTACACCTGTCAATGTCAGTGATGATAACGACAATGATGGGATGCCAAATGACTGGGAAACCGCGAATGGTTTAAACCCTGATGATGCCAGTGATGCTACCACTGATTTAGATAGTGACGGTATCAACAACCTGCAAGAGTTTAACCTGGGTCTTGAAGCGAATAACAGCGATACTGATAACGACGGTATGCTTGATGGCTACGAAGTGGATAATGGATTAAATCCGAAGGTTGATGATGCTGGAAATGATCCAGATAATGATGGGTTGACCAATGGCGAAGAAGCGCCAATAGGTACTAATCCAAATGACAATGACTCAGATAACGATGGCATGTTCGATGGGTTTGAAGTTGATAATGGACTAAATCCTCTCGTTGCTGATGGGGCGAGTGATGCAGACAATGACGGATTGTCAAACCTCGAAGAGCAAACCGCAGGTACTGATCCAAATAACTCTGACTCTGATGCTGATGGAATGCCGGACGGATTCGAAGCTGATAATGGGCTAAACCCTGTGGTTAACGATGCCGGAGCTGACAAAGATAGTGATGGCCTTACAAACGGTCAGGAGTTTTCGATGAACACTGATGTGTCTAATCCAGACACTGATGGTGATGGCCTGCAAGACGGCGTCGATCCTAACCCGTTGGTTCCTCAGTCTTCTGGCGCAACACGATTTGACCAAAATGGCGATGGCAAAGCTGACTTATACTGGCGCCATTCAGCCCTTGGTGACAATTGGATTTACATGATGAACGGTGTTCGTTATTCCAGCGCCGAGTATGTGAACAATGTTCCTGAAGTCTGGACACTGGCTGGTCGCGGAGACTTTAATGGCGATGGTAAATATGACGTACTGTGGCGAAATGCCGATAATGGTGATAACTACATTCACTTCATGAATGGCGATGTGATTACTTCTGTAAGAAAGGTCAATCGTGCAGGTCTTGAGTGGAGCGTTTCTGGCGTTGGTGATTTCAATGCCGATGGTAAGTCAGATATCCTATGGCGCAATGCGAATACTGGCACCATGTATGTGTATTTGATGAATGGAGCTTCTGTTGATACTATTCGCCGAGTTTCATCTATTACCCTTGACTGGCAAGTTGCGGGGCTTGGTGATATCAATGGGGACAACAAAACCGATGTAATTTGGAGAAATACATCGACAGGCGTTGTTTGGGTTTACTTGATGGACGGTGCTGCTATTGACGCGAGTTATCAGTTAAGTGTAGTTGCCGATCCTTGGCAGTTTGCAGCCGCTGGCGATTTTGACGGCGACGGGGATGCCGACTTGTTCTGGCGCAATAGTCAAACGGGCGAAAACTGGGTCTACTGGATGCAAGATGGCCAAGTCGACCGAGGAGCTGCATTTAATCGTATAGCTGACCCCGCTTGGTTTATTGCTTTTGCTGGAGACCTGAATGGTGACGGCACAGAAGATATTATGTGGCGACATGCACAGCACGGAACCAACTGGGTTTACTTGCTAAGCCAATCAGGTAGTTTGCTGGATAGCCGAGAATTAAACTTTGTTACCACGGATTGGATGGTGAGATAAATTCTCCATCTTTAGTTAGCTAAAAAAGCGCCTCCGGGCGCTTTTTTAGCTATTGATAGAGCACTAGCTAGAAAGTGCCGTGACTCACAGGTTAACTTGTGATGTGAATAGATGTATCATACGCGGCATCTCAATAGCTAAATGGTTAATCAGCGTCCCGACTTTTTAGTAGGGCGACTGCTCGGCAAATCAATACATGACGTTTACAATTAAGCTTCACCCATCTGGTAAACTTTTTACAGCAGGTTCGGAGAGCAGTCTGCTTGACAGTGCCCTCGCTGCCGGACTGGCGCTTCCACACAGTTGCAAACGTGGCGATTGCAGTGAATGTATTGCGACTACTGCGGATGGCGAGAGTATAAAAACCTGCATTACCAAGCCCGAAAGCGATATGGAGCTACATGTAGACTATATCGCCGAGCTTGAGGGTATAACGCAAAAGCTACTTCCTGCGCGTGTTGATAGTGTCGATTTACGCGGTGAGGTAGCAGTTCTGAAGCTGCGTTTGCCGCCAACAGCGGCTTTTAAGTATTTACCAGGCCAATATATCAATATCAAATACCAGGGCGTTGAGCGAAGTTACTCGATCGCAAATGCGGGGAGTGATGGTCTTGAGCTTCACGTCGCGCGGGTGCCAGATGGATTCTTTTCGACCTATGTATTTGAGCAGTGCAAAAAAAATGACTTGCTTCGTTTTGAAGGCCCATTTGGAACGAGTGTCTTGAGAAATGACTCGCGGCCATTGCTACTGGTTTGTGGTGGTACAGGCTTTGCGCCTATGAAAGCCATGGTTGAGCAGTTGCTTGATGCAGACGATACCCGTCCAATTAAACTCTATTGGGGCGTTCGTCATCAGGATTTGGCTTATTGGTCTATCCCTGAAGGTTGGCGTAGCGCCGACAGACTTCATGTTGAAGTGGTGGTCTCTGATCAGGCTGATTGGAGCGGAAGAAAAGACTGGGTCCATCAAGCTGTTCTTGATGATATTGATAGCGTCGAGGGCTGGAGTGTTTTTAGTTGTGGGGCCCCGCCGATGATTGATGCGCTGAAAAATGGGCTGGTGTCTCGCGGTTTAGAGTCGAATTATTTTTATTCCGATCCATTCTTACCCGCCGAAGCTGAAAAGACCGAGTAAACCTGATAACGAGGAGTGTGATGAAAGCGGTTATTCTTGCTGGTGG
>DFOV01000354.1 GCA_002376965.1 Gammaproteobacteria bacterium UBA3532 | reverse complement strand
CGCTTCAGATGGGTCGCTAACGTCTGTGCCTGCCACGGTGACAATTACCGTCAATCCGCTTAACGATGCGCCAGTAGCCGTAGATGACAGCGCGACAACCGATGAAGAACTGGCGGTTGTTATCGATGTACTGGGTAATGACTCCGATGCTGAAAATCAGTTAAACCCGGCTGCAGTGTTGATTACAACAGCGCCGTCGAATGGCACAACATCCATCAGCTCGGCGACAGGCGCGATTACTTACACGCCGAATATTGACTTTAATGGCTCAGAGACTCTGGTTTACCAGGTTTCGGATTTGGATGGGGCCACGTCCAATACCGCCACTGTGACCATCACTGTGAATAATGTGAATGATGCTCCTGTGGCCAATGGCGATACTGCTGGCACCAATGAAGACACTGCGGTGCTGATTGATGTGCTGGCCAATGATACCGACGTCGACGGAGTAGGGGATATTGATACAACGAGCCTTGTAGTCACGACGCAACCAGCCAACGGTACGGCAACCGTAATCAGCGGGCAAATACAATATACGCCTGCAGGCAATTTTTCCGGCAATGATAGCTTTAGCTACACGGTTAATGACTTGGCAGCGGCCACATCCAATATTGCGACAGTCAATGTATCTGTCACATCGACCAACGACTTGCCACAAGCCAATGCCGATACGGCAACGGTAGATGAAGATGGCAGTGTAGTCATTGCTGTCCTGGCCAATGACTCGGATATTGACGGCACCTTGGACGCTTCAACAGTGACCATCACTGGAACGCCAGCAAATGGTGGCGCAGTGGTTAATACCACAACAGGGGAAATCACCTATACCCCCGATCCTGATTTTAATGGCACTGATAGCTTGAGTTATCAAGTGCAGGACGATTTAGCTGGGTTCTCCAACATCGCGACAGTTTCGATTACGATTAATTCGCTGAATGACGCGCCGGTTGCCAATGATGATACATTGACCTTGGCCGAAGATAGCACCCAGCTGATCAATGTGTTGGGTAATGATTCCGATATTGATAATGCACTTGATGTCAGTTCGGTGGCGATTATCTCTACACCTGCCAATGGCTCGGCTTCTGCCAATCCTGCAACGGGGGAAATCTCTTATACACCAGGTGCCAACTTCAATGGTAGCGATAGTTTAACTTATCAAGTAAGTGATATTTCTGGTGCAACTTCAAATATTGCAACCCTAACTATTACCGTCACAGCCGTTAATGACAGCCCGCAAATTAATGAAGGGGCGCTGCTGGTGAGAGCTGTCGACGAAGATGGTAGTCTGGTTGTGAATCTGACTGCGCTTGATGCTGACGGCGACACCATTTCGTGGTCGATTTTGTCATCGTCGGCACTTGGCACACCAACGCTGGATAATATTACCGGCACCGCCAATGTCTTCCGCTATACGCCGCTGGCGGATGTCAGTGGCACAGAAAATATCGATGTCGAAGTAACCGACGGCAACGGCGGTTCATTTATCACCACTATGGCTATCACAGTCAATGCCATCAACGACGCACCAGTATTTACCGTCAGTGGTGATATAACCGTTGATGAAGATTTTGCGAGCCAGCAGTCTGTAACCGTTACTCCTGGACCGGTGCCAACAGATGAGCTCAGTCAGGTGGTGACTTACAGCTTGGCTCCTGCTACGGTCAGTTTTGCTACGGTGGCAGTGAATTCAGCAACCGGTGAAGTAACCATTGATGCAGTTGCTGATGCTAGCGGTTCTCAGCTATTTACGCTAACCGCCAATGACGGCCAAAATAGTAATAATACCCACGTTGAAACCTTTACTCTGACCATAAATCCGGTGAACGACGCGCCTGCCTTTAGCCTGTCAGATGATTTAACGTTGCAAGAAGACTTTGCAACGACAGAAACGGTTACGGTTGTGCCGAATGTTGTTCCTGCGGATGAGTCTGATCAATTAGTGAGCTATAGCTTGTCGCCCGCCAGTGTTGCTTTTGCGAGCATTGTGTTTGATAGCGCATCAGGCCAGGTGACTGTTACGTCTATAGCCAATGCTTCTGGTACGCAACTGTTTACTGTTACTGCGGATGATGGCCAGAGCCAAAATAACCTGGCCAGCCAAAGCTTCACCCTTACAGTGAACGCCGTGAATGACGCGCCGGTTGCCATGGCCGATAGCTTTAATGTCGATGAAGGTGGAACGCTGACTATTACCGCGCCCGGCATCTTAGCCAATGACAGCGATATCGACGGCCCGATGCTTGGTGCTATTTTAGGCACCGATGTTGCTCATGGTACTCTGACATTTAGCCCCGATGGCGCATTTGAATATGTGCATGATGGATCAGAAAACTTCAACGATAGCTTCACCTATTTTGCTAACGACTTGGCGTTAAGCAGCGCAGAAACCACCGTCACCATCAGCATTAATCCGATCAATGATTTGCCGGTGGCCAATAATGATAGCCTGACGATCAATGAAGAAGTGCCGACGGTTATCAATGTGTTAGCCAACGACGTCGATTCGGAAACCGGCTTCAACCCTGCTACGGTCACGGTAACAACGCTTCCGTCAAACGGCAGTGTGGCAGTGAACACTGTCAATGGCACCATAACCTATACACCAGACGTTAACTTCTTCGGCAGCGACAGCTTTAGCTACCGCGTTGAAGATCTGGATGGTGGTCTATCGAATATCGCGCAAGTGGATATCACAGTTCAGGACGTTGATGACAACCCTGTTGCCGTTGCCGACAGCGCAACCACAGCGGAAGATACGCCGGTTGTGATTGATGTTCTGGCCAACGACACTGATCCGGATAATGGTGGCGCGGCGACGCTAGACACCAGCAGTGTTCAAATTCAAACCGCGCCAACGAAAGGCTCAGTTTCTATCAGCAATGGCCAAGTCACCTACCAGCCAAATGCCAATGAAACCGGTGGCGATAGCTTCACTTATACCGTTCGTGATTTGTCTGGTTTGGTTTCTGCGCCCGCCACGGTTACTGTGAATATTTCCAGCAGCAATGATGCGCCGGTTGCAACGGATGATAGTTTGACGACGAATGAAGACGTTGCAGCCGTGGTAAATGTGTTGGCCAATGATAGCGATGTGGATGGTGTGCTTTTAGCTGAGACGGTGGTGGTGTTAAGTACTCCGACTCAGGGAACCGTGACGGTTAACCCGATTAGCGGTGAAATTACCTACACGCCAACGGCCAACCTTAACGGCTCTGATAGCTTCACTTATCAAGTGGAAGATGATTTAGGTGCGCTTTCCAATGTGGCCACCGTAAATGTCACCATTACGCCGGTCAATGATGCGCCTATCGCTAATGACGACACCTTGCTATTGCTTGAAAACAGCGGGCAGGCGGTGAATGTGTTAGGTAATGATAGTGATATCGACAGCAACCTCAACCCAGCCAGTGTGCAAGTGGTGACAGGGCCACAAAACGGAACGGCTGAGGTGAATACCCAAACCGGTCAGATCACCTATACGCCGACCGACTTCTTTAATGGTTCAGATAGCCTGACCTATCGCGTAGCCGACAGTGAAGGGCTGTTTTCTGCTCCGGCGACACTGACTATAACCGTCGATGCAGTCAACCAAGATCCGGAAATAGAGCAGGGTGATTCTCTTAGCTTAACGGGCGATGAAGACAACGATATTAGTCAAAGCCTTAACGCGACTGACGTTGACGGGGATAGCCTGAGCTGGGCTATTTTAGGTACGCCGACGAATGGTGCAGCAACGCTTTCGTCGTCAACCGGCAATAGCATTAGTGTTGTCTATACACCTCTAGCTGATTTCGCCGGACAAGACAGCTTTAGCATCGAAGTCAGTGACGGCAATGGCGGGATGGATAATATAAGTATCGATATCACTATCAATCCAGTGAACGATGCACCGGTGTTTAGCCTGACCACCTCTCAGATCCAGGTGGATGAGTCCTTCGCTACCGAAGAAGTCGTTGCGGCGGTTGCTGGAGATGTTCCCGTTGATGAAGCGAACCAGTCCGTAGGCTATTCACTATCACCGACCGAGGTTTCTTTTGCCACTATTGATTTTGACGCCGCAACTGGAACAGTGCGTATTACAGCGGTTGAGTTCGAATCCGGTGTCGAAACATTTACTTTGACGGCGAACGATGGCCAGGCATCGAATGCGACCCATAGTGAAAGCTTCACGCTGATTGTAACTCCGGTGAATAATGCCCCAGTTGCTGGCGCTGATAGTTTCGAAGGTCTACCGCTCGGTGGAACCTTAGAGTCCGAGCGAAGCCTGCTGGAAAATGACACCGATATTGACAGTGAAAATCTGGTCGCTGAGCTGGTCGATGGCCCAGCTAACGCCGCTGAATTTGTGCTAAACCCTGATGGCACATTCAAATATGTCCATAACGGCTCAAACGAGTTAACGGATAGCTTTTCCTATCGCGTATTTGATGGTGAAATATTTAGTGATCCAATTGAGGTGGTGATAGCGTTAAATGCAGTAAATTCAGCTCCTGTTGGCCAGCCTGATAGTTATCGAGTCAGTCGCGGAAGCAGTATTATTATTGCCGCTAACCAAGGCGTGCTGGCCAATGATACCGATATAGATAATGACGTTTTGTTGGTGCAGCTTGCTGATAAGCCTGCTAATGGCACGCTGTTACTGAATGGTGATGGTTCGTTTATCTACCAGCACAACGGTAGCTTTAATGCTTCGGATAGCTTTAGTTATACCCTGGCCGATCGTGAGTTTAGCGAAGGGCCAATTGAAGTAACTATTCAGATCCAACCGAGCAATCAGGCACCAACATTTAGCATGCTGGATGAATACTTCTTCCTCACCGGCGATAACATTCGTATCCCAGTCAATGTTTCTGATGGAGATGGTGATGCTGTCGACGTGGATATCAGCTCCAATGAGGTTCCAGGAACAGTAGCGTTGGAAAATGGGGCGCTAAACTTTGGAGTCATCACCGAGCCTGGTACCTATAAGGTAGTGTTGTTGGCCGACGATAGTCAGGAAAGCGTTAAACACACATTCACTGTCACGATCACAGACAACAGCGCAGTGACCCGCTTAACCGGAGAATGGGTGAATGCCCCAGCGGAAGTTGATCGGGCGTTACGTCTGTCAGTGGTTGCGGCTCAGCTGTTTGGTGAGGCGGTGCAAGGACAGGTCGAAGTTCGATTGACTGGTGCTTTACGCTTGGAAACGGCGGGTAGCAATTGTCAACCCAACAGCGCGACTCTGACCTTTGTGTGTAGTGTTAATCTGGAAACAGGCTTTTTGCTCAACTCATTAATGGATATCACGCCATTGGCCGCAGGAGAAATCGTCGCTGATATTCGTTTGCTCGACATGCAGGACAATGAGCTGGCCGTTAGCGAAACACGAATAGTTGCAGCGGAAGTTGCCGTAACAGAGTCAAACTTCACCATTGATATGCAAGATGTGACAGTGCTGCAGCTGGGCCAGCTGTTTGCTGGTGGGCCGGTTGAGCTGGTGTTTGGCACCAGCGAAGGCAACGTAATTGTGATTGTTTCGGTCAATGAAAACGGCGACATCGCTGGTGATTTCTTTGCTATTCCTAATCAGGCCGAGCAGCTCGATATCGCTATTGGTGATGTTACTGGCGATGCGATTGCCGATCTGGTGGTGGTCGATAATCTTGATTCGAATAACCTGACTATTTATCAAGGTGATGGCAATGGTGGCTTTGTAACCCTGACCAATCCGTTCACACTAAATTCGCCAGTAACGACCATTGAACTGGGTGACTTTAATAACGATGGGGTGATGGAAATCGTCGGCGCTTATAATGCTGGCCTGTTCTACTTCAATGTTATTAATGGCGAGGTTCGTTTGCTGGATGGCTTGGCGTCCAACTATGTCTCGGTAGCCAATCTGGATGGTGATGAGCTACTGGATCTGGTAACCGATGTCGATACCTATCTTGATCTGATTGAACGCATCAATGGCAACGCAGTGATTACCAACGCTATTCCTCGTGCTACGGCTAGGGCTTTGGATTCGCAACGCCCATTGGCTGTTATTAGTGATTCCACGGGCGATAAGGTGGTGTTTGCTGATGATGAGAAAGGGGTTGTTGTTAGTCAGTATGATGTTACCTCCGGCATCTATAGCCCGTTGGCCCAGGTGGGATATTTTAGAGTAACGGCTGTGACTGTGATGCATGCCAACAGCGATGGCATTCCAGACCTCGTATTGAGTAATGGTAATGAACACGTACTCTACGTGGCAACCAGCGCCAACTATGAGTACCGTCGTCTTAACCTGCTGGTGTATCAATCGGCATCGACCTTGGCCGTCAGTGATGTCAATAATGATGCAACGGATGACTTTGTATTCTTTAGCGCAATACGCTCTGAAATTGATGTTTTCATTAACGATAATGAGCAGCAGCTGGGTGCCCACATAGATGCGGCAATTGATGCTTCTTACTTTGTCGAAACGGATCGGTTAATGGTCGATGTGAGTAACAATGGACCGAGCGATCTCAGTAATATTTATGTCTCTGTTGCGTTCGACGCCGGTTTGGCTCTGACGCCGCCGAGTGCCTATCAGTGTATTTATGCTCAGGGAGCCGAACCGGTATGGTTGTGTGTTGTTCCAGCGCTGGCAAATGGTCAATCCGTAGAGCTCGTCTTTGGGCTAATCAACCGGGCCAATGTTGATAGCGACGTGCGAGTGGCTGTGGATAGCGGTGCCTGGGATCCGCTTCCAGCAAACAACCAGAAGCAAGTGAATATCAGCAGTCGCCAAGCATCTAATAAAGGTGGTGGCGGGGCCATGGGGATTTCGCTCTTTGTATTATGGCTAGCTGGTTGCGTGTTTTGGCATCGGCGCTCTAGAAAAGAATCTTATGAGTAGAAGCGATTCATGACAGGTATGAAAGACCGGTTATGAGAATAAATTCTGGGGTTGTACTGTTGACTCTGACGTGCCTGTTAAGCGGATGCGGGAGTCAACGGGTCAAGATGGCTGCGCCAGAAGCGGGGGATGCCAGAGATAGATCTCAAGCATCGTCTCCAGTTGATATTAATGTAGTAAAGCGTTGGCAGGCTCTGATAGAGCATCCGCAGCTGATGGCGTTAATCCAACAAGCGTTGACGAATAACCCCGAGCAGCACCAGTATCAGTCGCGCATAGAACAGGCCGAAGCTTTGCTAAAAAGTCGTCGGGCCCAGGACGAACTAAAAGTAGAAATCGCTACCAACTACAGCCATCAACAAACAAAGCGAGATGGTTTTGGGGCTTTCGGTCTGGATGGACGGCTAAGCTATGAGCTGGATATATGGGGGCGGCGCGATGCCAATCAGCAAGCGGCTCTACTGGCCTGGCAAGCGGCAAGCTATCAAAAGCAGGTAGCAGAAATTGCCCTGACCAGTGATATGGTGCAAAGCTGGATTGAAATTGTGGCTTTGCAGCGCGAGCTGGCACTGCTTCAGCAGCAGGTTAAGACCAACCAGACCATACTGCAATTGCAAAAAAGCCGATTGGCCGGTGGTGTCGCTCGTGTGCTTGATGTTTTGCAACAGCAAGAAGTGTTAGCTCAGACACAAGCACTACTGCCCGATATTGAATCCCGTTTGGCACTGGCAAAGCACCGGCTTCAATTGCTAGCGGGGTCGCCATCTACCCCCATAGATACCAGTGAAGCTACCTATCCCGAATTCGCCTTAACCCCCGAAGCTGGCGTCACATCGGATATCTTATATTTTCGGCCAGACATTGAAGCGGTTTGGCGTCAATACCACCAAGGAGAATGGTTGGCAGAAGCGAGTCGGGACGAGCGCTGGCCAACCTTTGAGCTATCGGCGGTGCTTAGTTCCGGCGGTGCGTCGGTGAGTGACCTGATCGAAGAGTGGGTATTGCGTTTGGTCGCCAGCGCCACTTATCAAGTATGGGATGGCGGTGAACAAAGCGCGCAGGAGTTACTGGCGGATGCTCAAGCGCGTGAAAAATATCATATCTACCGGCAACGCGTTCAGCAGGCAATATATGAAATCCATACCTCTCAATTAGAAGAGCATTACCAGCGCCAAGCTCTGGCTAAGCTGCAAAAGCAACGCGCAGCGGCCGATGCGGTGTTAAAGCAGGCTGAGTTGAGCTACGCCAGTGGCGAGGCGAGTTATGTGAATGTGTTGAACGGTTTGCTATCGGTGCAGTCTTTAACTCGACGCCATATTGAAGAGCAAAAAACACTGGTATTACATCAGCTGGCCTGGTTGCGCGCGACTGGGTTGGCAACCGAGTTCACCAATTAGAGATCCTTATTCTATGCTACTGAAAGGCTTATCGGCTGCACTGGTTTTGATGGCGGGTGTGGCCACTACTACGTGGTTTTTTGTGGTGCCGCCCCAAGCGAAAATGCGCCCCGAGCAAGAGCCCAAACCCTATTTGGTTGATGTGGTGACAGCCGAAAAAGGCAACTATCCAGTGGATATCGCGGTAATGGGACGGATTATTCCGGCTCAGGCCTTAAGTTTGCGTGCCCAGGTAAGCGGTGAGGTCAGGTCGGTATCTCCGAACTTTGTGCCGGGCGGTATTATTGAAAAAAATGAGGCGCTGGTTCAGCTTGATCCGCGAGATTTCGAGATCGCCCTTACAAGCCAGAAAGCAGCGCTGGCGGCAGCTAAGGCAGACTATCGGTTGGAATTGGGCAAACAGCAAGCTGCACAAGTGGAGCTACATGCGTTAAGTGAAAGTTCAGGGCTTGTTATGAACGACACCAGCCTGGCGCTACGCGAACCGCATATCGAAAAGGCACTGGCAGAAATCGACAAGGCACAGGCGGCGCTTGACCAAGCGGCATTAGCATTAGAACGTACTCAAATCACCGCGCCATTCGATGGGTTGTTAACCGAGCGCTTGGTTAATCTTGGCGATTGGGTGAGTGCTGGCAGTGTTCTGGCCACCGTGGTCAATGCATCGACCTTTTGGGTCGAAGTGGATATCCCCATCGAGCAGTTGCACTGGTTAACCATTCCAGTTAAGGCCAGCGAAAAGGGCAGTCGAGCGACTATCTTTGTCAATGGCCTGGCAGTAGAGGATAAAGCGTCGGTTTATCGCCTGACTGGTTCAGTAGATAGCCGCTCGCGTATGGCTAAGCTGCTAATCGCTATTGATGATCCGTTGAATAGGCAAGGCGAGTCGAATGCGCGTTCGATATTCCTTGGCGATCATGTCAAAGTGGTTATTCATGGTAAAACGCTGGAAAGCGTTAGTCGTGTGCCCTATGCCTGGGTACAGGAAGGCGAGAAGTTGTGGATTGCGCGAGATGGCGTTTTGAATATTCGCCCGATCAGACCGCTATATCGTGACGGTGAGGCGGTGTACATTGGCGAAGAAGTCAATGAGGGCGACCAAATCATCGTGTCCGATATTGTGGTCCCAGTTGTGGGTATGCAGCTTAATGTGATGAGAGATAGCGCCAATGACGCCAGGTAATCCCGTTCGGTGGATGGCTGCACATCCGGTGGCAGCCAATTTATTGATGCTGGTCTGCTTGCTTGGTGGCTTTTTTCTTTACACCAAAACCACCAAAGAAGTTTTTCCTGAGTTCACCCTCGATAGCATCAGCATTTCGATGTCATACCCTGGAGCCAGTCCAGAAGAGGTTGAGCAGAGTATCGTTTTGGCCATCGAAGAAGCCATTGCCGATATTGAGGGTATTGGTGAAATAACCGCCAATGCCAGTGAGGGCAGCGCCCAGGTGTCGGCGGAGGTTCTTGCTCCCGACCAGTTAATCCGTTTAGCGCAAGACGTTAAAACCGCCGTAGATCGCATCAGTACCTTTCCTGTCGATGCTGAAAACTTGCAGGTCAAAGTAAACAACCGCCGTCGTGATGTTATTTCGATGGCGATTTACGGTGACTTAGATCCCTGGAGTTTGCGCCTTGCCGCCGAGCGTGTGCGAGATGAGCTGGAACAGCAGCCAGAGGTGGGGCCCGTCGAGCTAACTGGGGCCAAGCAATATCAAATCCATATCGAAGTTTCACAAGATAACCTGCGCAAATACCAGCTAAGTTTGCCAGAGATAGCACAGCGGGTGCGCCAGTCGGCTATTGAGCTGGGAGGCGGGCGCATCGAAACGCCACGCGGTGAAATTCTGGTAAGGATGAACGAACGCCGCCGCGCCGCGACCGAGTTTTCCGACATTCCGATCATTTCAACAGAAGATGGAGCGTTAGTGACATTAGGTCAAATCGCTACCATCAGAGAAGGCTTCGATGACAGCAATGATGCGCTCTTTTATAACGGGCTGCCGGCCATCGAGTTTGAAATCTATCGGGTGGGCGAGCAAACCCCGATCAGCGTCGCCAATGCAGTAAGGCAGAAATTAGCCGAGCTGGAGTCGGAGCTACCCAAAGGTGTAGCGCTGGCCATATACAAAGATCGTTCAGAGCTATTTGAGCAACGCGCCACACTGTTAATGAAAAACGGCTTGTTTGGTTTGGCGCTGGTGGTGCTGTTTCTGGCTTTGTTTTTGGATGTGCGCCTGGCTTGTTGGGTCAGCATGGGCATTCCGATCTCGTTTCTGGGGGCCTTTTTGCTTTTCCCTGCCACAGATTTCACCATCAACATCGTCACCATGTTTGCGTTTATCATCGCGCTGGGGATTGTGGTTGACGATGCCATTATTTCGGGAGAAAACATCTATCACTATCGCCAGCAAGGGCTGCCGCCACTGAAAGCCGCCGTTGAAGGAGCCAGTGAAATCGCCGTGCCTATTACCATCAGTGTGCTAACGAATATGGTGGCCTTTGTGCCGCTATTGTTTGTACCTGGGCATATGGGCAAGGTGTTTAGTGTGATTCCTGTGGTCGTCATCGCCGTTTTTTTTGTCTCATTGATTGAAAGCCTTTTTGTTCTACCTGCGCATCTCACCTTTCCTTTGCCCAATAAGAAAAAGTCTTCGCTGATGGGGCGTTGGAAAGAAGGTTTTAACCATCGTTTTGAGAATATGGTTCGCAACGGTTACGCCTCTTTTATTCGTGAGCGGATCATTCCGCACCGCTATTTAACCTGTGCATTATTCTTGGCTGTTCTTCTCGGATTTGTAGGTTATGTATTTAGCGGCCGTATGGGGATGACACTGTTTCCCCGGATTGAGTCTGACTATGCCTATGCGTCCGCAACGATGAAGGTCGGAGCGCCTGAAAGTCAGATGCAACAGGTGATGGCACGGTTGGTGGAGAGTGCTAATCGTGTGGTTGAGGAAAATGGTGGCAAACAACTGGCAGAAGGCGTGCTGTCTTCTATTCGCGGCAATGAAGTTTCGGTGCGGGTCTACCTAACCAAGCCGGAAGTTCGCCCCATCAGCACCAAAGTTTTTACTCAAAAGTGGCGCAAACAGTTAGGGGCGTTGCCAGGTACCGAATCATTATCTTTGCTTTCCAATCGTGGTGGGCCTGGTTCAGGGGCTGCACTAACAATTGAATTAAGTCACGAAAATACAGCTACATTGGAGCAGGCCTCCATGCTGCTGGCCGAGTCGCTGCGTCAATTTCCCAATACCACCGATATCACTGATGGCAGGGCAGAAGGGAAGCGCCAGCTGGACTTTCAAATGACGCCCTTTGGTCATGCAATTGGTATGACAACCACCGATGTTGCCCGTCAGGTTCGAGCGGCGTTTTATGGCAGCGAGGCGCTTAAACAGCAGCGCGGGCGTGATGAAGTGCGGGTGCTGGTTCGGTTGCCAGAGCAAGAGCGATCAAGTGAGTATGATTTGCACCAGTTGATCATACGAGCACCAGATGGCAGTGACGTGCGATTGAGCGATGTGGTCAGCGTCGAAGAAGGGCGGGCCTTCACAGTGATAGAAAGGCGCATGGGCCGACGTATAGTACAGGTTTCAGCAGATGTCGATCCGCCGTCCCAAGCTAATACCATTATCAACACACTGCAAAAAGAAGTCTTGCCGAATTTGTTGCAGCGTTATCCCGGTCTGCGTGTGTCTTTTGAAGGGAAGCAAGCCGAAATAAGAGAGAGCGTAAACGCCCTGTTTATGGGGCTTATTGGCGTTTTGTTTGTTATATACGTATTGCTGGCGGTGCTGTTTGCCAACTACACCCAGCCTTTTATGATCTTACTGGCCATCCCTTTCGGCACCATCGGTGCTGTTATTGGCCACATGATAATGGGGTACTCGCTTAGCGTAATGAGTCTTTTCGGCATGATGGCGCTAGCAGGTGTCGTGGTGAATGACTCATTGATTCTGGTCGAATTTGCCAATAAAAAACGCAAATATGGGCTATCTACCCTCAATGCCGTCGTCGAAGCGGGTATCCAACGTTTTAGACCGATCGTCTTAACCACCTTGACGACCTTTGTTGGCCTTGCCCCCATGATCCTCGAAACCTCCAGACAGGCGCGTTTCTTGATTCCGATGGCTTTATCGCTCGGATTTGGCATATTGTTCGCAACACTTCTAACGCTGATTCTGATCCCTGCGTTGTACATGATAATAGAAGACATTCACCGCATGTTTGGCAAAGTGACTGGCAACGTTGCAGGCGAAGCAGAGCATGAAAACACAGGCCTCCAGCAGGCAGAATAACCCTTAATTTCACCGCTATATGCGATAGTAAATATCACTCCCTAAGGTATACTGGCTCGGCTCAAAATTTGTCCAAGCAAAGCATTGGCGAGTATGTATCCGTCATTCCGCACCCTTAATGTCATTAAATAAATTACGCAGAAGTAAAAAAAGCTGGACATCACTCTAACCTTTTGATCTTATACTCCCTTTTGGGAGTTCAGGTCATGGCATACCCTTTCACGAAAACATTGGAACATCTTGGTCTTGTAGCGGGATTCTGCCAGGAAATAAAGCTAGCAGAAATCATCGATAAAGCACTAGGCGACGGCGGGCAAAGGCAAGTCAGCTTTGGAAAGCTCTTCGAGGCCATGATACTCAACGGCTTAGGGTTTACCGGCCGGACACTGC
>DFOV01000044.1 GCA_002376965.1 Gammaproteobacteria bacterium UBA3532 | reverse complement strand
GTCATGGCAGGGGTTGGCGCAGCAGGCACCGCTTGTATGAAGATGATGAAGGATCTTGGCGTATCGAAAATCATTGGTTGTGATCGCAAAGGCGCACTATATGCTGGCCGTGATGACATGAATTCGGCCAAAGCGGCTTTTGCAGAAATGACTAACCCTCAGAAAGCGGCAGGTAGCTTAAAAGAAATCATCGAGGGAGCAGACGTATTTATTGGCCTTTCCGGTCCCAACCTTCTAAATGCGGATGATATTAAGAAAATGGCGAAAGATCCGATTGTCTTTGCGATGTCAAACCCTGATCCTGAAATATCACCGGAAGAAGCAGGTCCGCATGTTGCCGTCATGGCTACAGGTCGTAGTGACTACCCTAACCAGATCAATAACGTTTTGTGCTTTCCAGGCATTTTTAGGGGCGCTCTTGACTGCCATGCCAAGGATATTAATGACTCGATGAAGATGGCAGCTGCACAAGCCATTGCCGACTGTATATCTGAAGCAGAACTCTGCCCCGACTATGTGATCCCTAGTGTTTTTGATTCGCGGATCGCCGAAGCTGTAGCACATGCGGTATCAGAAGAGGCTCGACGTTGTGGATTGGCACGTCGATAGACGATTAATAAGGCTGACATTGTATTGTCAGCCTTAGCCTTATCGCTCAATCTCAAAAGACTCAACATAGATAACTTCACAGGCTCCTCCACCCGAGTCTTTTCTGGTCAAAGAACTTTTCCAGCGCCAGCCATCGGAACGCGATATAGCGACCAGCTTGCCTTTTAAGCGGATAATATTACCTTCACGCACATCATCCAGTTGGCTATGCACAAAATCATCGGCAGGAATCATGTGCATATTCGCGCTTGACTCAACAACCTGATTGAACGGTATCGGTAGCTCTTTATAGCTCCAGTGATACCAGCGGTTGCGTTGTGAAATATCGAAGTAAGCCAACACGCTCTCATCCGACATCGCTCCCCAGCCCAATGCCAGGTCAATAGGGCTGAGATCGGCTTCGACGCCGGCATAATAGTTTTCTCGAGAGAGTACTCGAGCATGGATATCAAACTCGGCCAAAGGCGTAAAAGTAAAGCCTTTAAATTCAAATGGCGTGGGCTTTTTAATGTCAACCTGTACCGGCTCGTCTGGCGCAAATGCCCCCGGCCCGAGAGAGACAGGCCGATTGTTATACCACTGTATGAAACCGATTATCCCAATTACTGCCAGAATTAGTTTATAATTCACTGTTTTAAAACTCGCTAATCAAAATTTACCTGCCAATGACCAATAGACTCTACTATCAGCTTAGCACAGGCTCAATTTAGTACGGCAATGTTTGGTATTTGGCCTCCTGGATTTAGAATGAAGAAAGCCAGATCATCGTTAAAGATATTATTGCTACAGATTCGAGAGCAACAAAAGGTTCGGGTTGAAGAACATCAAAGTTTTGCACGCTACGCTAACCTGCCAACTTCGCAAATCGATATTTTAAATGTGTTCGATACCCCAACGTTTTCGCCTGACTGCCTGCAAGGGTACGATGCTTTGTTTATTGGCGGCGCCAGCGAAGCCAGCGTGCTCGAACCACAGACCTACCCTTTTATCGCTCCAGGCATCAAGCTGATGCAGTATTGTATCGACAGCGGCTTTCCAGTTTTTGCATCCTGCTTTGGCTACCAATGGGCAACTTTAGCATTGGGTGGCGAAGTCATTAATGATACAGAAAATTACGAAATGGGAACCGTACCTATCTTGCTAACTGAACAGGCCAGAGAAGATAGGATTTTTTGTGACGTACCAAATGGCTTTCAGGCTGTATCCGTTCATCAGCAAAAAGTGCTAACCGAACCAGAGGGCTGTATTGCACTTGCATATACCGATATGTGTCGGCACGCCTTTAAAGTCGCCAACAAGCCTTTTTGGGCTTGCCAGTTTCACCCGGAGGTCGATAAACAAACTCTGATCGAGCGTCTTGCTGTGTTTAAACACAAATACACCCAAGGCGATGACCACTATGATCAAGTCATTAGCCAAGCCAAAGAAACACCAGAATCCAATGATTTAATCAAGAAGTTTGTTGATAGGGTGTTAGTTGGCTAGACTCAAGGTATACTGTGAAAACGTTATTGTCATACCACCTTCCATAGACGAACTAGATGAATCGACTGTTTGCTCTACTTTTTGCCTTGCTTTCAACGTTTCTATTGTCGGTTCAAGCAATAGAAATATCCATGTGGCACACCCGCCCCTCGTTTGAAACGGCGCTCATCAACCAGTTTTGTGACGAGTTTGAAAAAGCATACATGTCCTCAAAGCACATGTCGTCAAAACATATGTCCCCAAAACAGGTGCCCGCAATAACAGTAACCTGTACCAGTATTAACTTTGCTAATTTTAAGCCCGATTTGGTCTCTGGCGCATATGAAAACAGGCTACCCGATTTAGCCATTGTTCCTGCCGACTTTTTGGGTTTGCATGACGTATTGAAAATCAGCCCATTAAAAGAGACTCCGCTCCCTAAAGAGGTCAGTAAAGATAGCTTTAAAACTGTAAGCGTTGATGGCAACGTCTGGGGCATTCCCCTTTTGCAAGGAAACCACCTTCTCTTATATTACAACCGCGCGCTGGTTGACCAGCCACTCAAAAACTTCGAAGCATTGTGGAGCCAACCCCAGGTTAAAACTAAAAAGGATGTCGACTATATCGGTTGGAGCTACGCCGAAATGTACTGGTTTGTGCCATTTTTAGGAGCCTATGGCGGCTGGCCTGTTACCGAGTCTGGCGTCGAGCTGAATACCCCAGCAATGGTAAAAGCCCTCGACTACTATGCCAAGTTCCGCAAACACGGCGTGATAGATGATCTATGCAACTATCAATGTGTTCGCACCAAGTTTTTCGGTAATAAACTGGCTTATGTCATAGATGGCGACTGGGCATTTAAAGAATATCAAAAGCAGCTAGGAGACGACTTTGGTGTAGCTGAGCTGCCCAAAGCTGATGGTCGCTCGTTAATCTCCATGTATTCGTCGCATAGCCTGGCGTTTTTAAATCACTCACTTGAAAGCGATAAGCGGCCGGTACT
>DFOV01000372.1 GCA_002376965.1 Gammaproteobacteria bacterium UBA3532 | reverse complement strand
AAAGTGGTACAGTTTCACTATGTACTTACTGACGAGTCAGGGGAACAGCTGGAATCGTCATATGAACAAGAGCAGCCGATGACCTACCTGCATGGCCATAAAAATATCATTCCAGGCTTGGAAAAAGCTCTGGATAATAAAGCTTCTGGCGACAAATTCACTATCAATGTTCCCCCTGAAGAAGCCTATGGCCCCTACCAGGACTCTGCGGTTGGCCGTATCGCCATAAAACACCTGACATTCGAAGGAAAGAAACTAAAAGCCGGTGATATTGCTCAAATCGAAACTAAAGAAGGTGCTCGTTTTGTTGTGGTCAAAAAAGCTGGCAAGTTCATGGCCGACATAGACGGCAATCACCCATTCGCGGGTAAAACGCTAACCTTCAACGTAGAAGTTGTCAGCGTACGTGAAGCACAAGCCGAAGAGCTTGAACATGGCCATGCCCATGGACCAGGCGGCCATCATCACGACTAATATCTCAACCATCGCCGTCAGCCCCAGCTAATAAAGGAGTTGACGGCAATAGAGCAGGCATGGACTAAAAACTGAATAACCGCTTGTTTAGTCCGGGCTTCTTTGTCTACAATGCGGATAACTTCCGCTGAACTTGAGGCAGTAATATGCATATCTTAGGCATAGACGTAGGTGGCTCCGGCATTAAAGGCGCAATTGTTGATACCGACACCGGTGAACTGACAACAGAGCGTCATCGTATAGAGACCCCTCAACCCGCAACACCCGAGGCCGTCGCCTTGACCATCAATGAGCTGGTTAAGCATTTTGAATGGAGTGGCCCAATCGGATGTGGCTTCCCTGCTGCCATTCAACAAGGCGTAGCGCGGACCGCAGCAAATATCGCCCCTGCCTTTATCGGCACCCACATTGACAAGCTATTTTCTGAAACGACCCAATGTCCCGTATACTGCGTCAATGATGCAGATGCGGCAGGTATGGCCGAAATGCAATTTGGCGAAGGAAAAGATCAACAAGGGTTAGTTTTGCTGGTCACAATAGGTACAGGTCTTGGTACGGTATTTTTTACCGATGGCAAACTGGTTCCCAATACTGAGCTTGGTCACTTACTGTTAACCAATGGCAAAGAAGGCGAGCACTATGCATCAGATGCGGTGCGCAAAGCAGAAGATCTTGGCTGGAAGCGTTGGGGCAAACGCTTTAATAAATACCTGACAATGATGGAAGCGTTGTTCTGGCCCGATATGATTATACTGGGTGGCGGAGCCAGTAAAAAACTGGATAAGTTTGAAGCCCAACTCACCGTTGAAGCCCCCGTCAAGCCCGCAGCCTTTTTAAATCAGGCCGGTATTGTTGGTGCTGCCCTATTCGCCAAATCAAAATATTGCTAAATACAAAATTTCACTAAATACAAAGCCTTACTAAATACAAGGCGACGCGCTCGTTCACGAAACAGCGCACACGGAGCGGCATAAGCGCCGCTCAACGAACCTTAGCAAACATAAACTCTATAAGCACAAGCAGAGCAGTTGAGATAAAACCGATTCGTTTAGATAAGATCTGGGCAAAAAAAAGCGGACTATTGTCCGCTTGTAAAATGCAAGGTAGTACCCTGCTTCTGCTGCTAGCAATAAATCAGCTTCATTGACTAATCAATGTCGCTGATTAAGCTGATAGTTACTATAATGGTTTATGATGATCTTTTCGTGGGGGGTTAAAGGGGATTCCACGGGGAATCCCCTCCCTCAACCACTACTATCAGGGGCATGCAAAGGGGAAGCCTTGCGTATCCATAAACTGATAATTTTCCAAGAATAAACAAGCTAGCAGGACGATATGAATATTTCGGCACACAAAACCTCGATTCAAATTCTCCCGACTAAGTTGGCGGTGCCCAGTTGTGGTGGAGATATTGTTGAACGAGAACGTTTTGAAACTCACTTACGCCAAACTGAAAACAAATCGCTGGTACTCATCCGTGCTCCCGCAGGCTATGGCAAGACGACGCTGGCCGCCTGTTGGACAAAGCATTGGCAAGGCAAGGTTGGCTGGTATTCCATCGAAGAAGCCGATAACGATTTAACCCGCTTTGGCTACTACCTCCTGACCTGTCTCAGTCGGCAGTTAGATGGGTATGATTTCGACTTGGAAACCGATCTCAAACAAGGACATGCTCTCGATCTGGTAGGCCAGATTGAACAGCTACTGATGGTGCTGGCTAACTCTGGCGAGCCATTGCTGCTGGTGCTTGATGATTATCACCTGGTAACCAATGAAGAAATCCATAACGTCATTAAATACCTGATTTCCCACCTTCCAGCCTCGGCCCATATCCTGATCACATCACGATCAGAGCCACCGTTAGGGCTAGCCAGTTTACGTGTGCGTAACCAGGTTCATGAAGTTACCAATGAAGAGTTGTCTTTCACCCGCCAGGAATTATCCGACTTTCTTAGCCATCGCCTGCCCAAAGAAGTGAAAGACGCCACCATCGAGCAAATGTTAGACAAAACGGATGGCTGGGCGGCGGGCATTCAGATTATGGCGCTTTCGGCCTCGCGAACCGAAAACTTTGATAGCCATATTAGTCAGTTCAGCCAATCCCATGCCCATATTCTAGACTTCTTGGTGGAAGAAGTGTTGGCTAAGGAGCCCGATGATGTACGAGAGTTTCTTCTCGCTACCAGTGTTGTTCAGCGGTTTAACTCCTCTTTGGCAGCCAGCCTGACCGGCAATGCCAGCTGCCAGCAAACCATCGACTATTTGCGTAAAACAGGTCTATTTCTTACCAGCTTAGACAGCAACCATGAATGGTATCAGTACCAATCGTTCTTCTCGGAATGCATTCGCCACCAGTTGGCTAAAACTGATCCCAATGCTGTCAAAAATTATCATCAAAAAGCCCATGATTGGTGGCTACAAAATGGCCACATTTACGAAGCACTCCCTCATGCCGTTAAGTCGCAAAACACCGACCTTATTGTCAGCTCGCTTAGCGCTTGCGGAGGCTCTTTGTTTCAACCGGCTTATGTGTCTGTGATTCGTCATTGTCTGGAAGAATTACCCGAACATGTTATTGCCTCAAACCATGAGCTGGCATTGCTATCGGCCTGGGTATCTACCGTTAGCCAGCAGGATGCGACAATTATTCGTCGCCATTTACAACAGGCAGAAGACTACCTCAGTCAAAACCTGACCAAGCAACAGCTGGCCAGTGTTCGCGCAGAAATGGCCGTAATCAAAGCCCAGCTGGCCATTTGGGATGAAAACATCGATCAGGCCGATGACTATACCTCATCTGTACTGGGGCTGGTTGATAATGATGAATTCAGCCCCATCCGTTGCCGAGCCTTAACGGTATTGGGCGAGATTCGAATTTGCAAAGGTAACTATCGAGAAGCATTACACTTTTTCCGTAAGGCCGAGCGTGTTGCACGGCGTATCGCCTCGGTTCATGATGTTATCTGGTCAATGGCTCAGCAAGCCGATATATATCGGCATCTAGGACAGCTTGAGCTTTCTTATCAGGTTCATTCAACCATCATGGACTTTGCCAAAGAAAAAGGGGTAGAAACCATTCCTATCATGGAGTTTGCTTACCGCACCCGCGCTCAACTGCTATGGGAATGGCACCGCCTCAGCGAGGCGAAGGTCGACTGTCAGAAAGCCCTGGAGGCAGGCAAACACTTTAAAGATTATTGCGCCTTGCCAGCCATTACCGAGCTGGCCAATATTGCGTTGTTAAATAACGAAGATCAGCAGTTCAATGAGCAGGTGCGACTGCTCGATCAGTATCTGTTGGAACGGCGTCACCATACCGACTGGCGAGCGAATGCTATGTCCGTTAAATTATGGTATTGGTTGCGCCACGAAACTCAGTGGGCGGTGCGCGATTGGCTCGAAAGCCAGACATTTCCATCCAACCTGTCGAACCACTTCTGGCAAATGCATGGACGAAATATCGCCCGTGGCCATCTTATATTAGGGCAATACGAAGAAGCCATCGATAAGCTTAAATTGCTGCTGGAAAAAGCCGAGGAGCACCACCTGCTGCTAGCTGTCAGTCATAATGCACTGTGGCTTGCTGTTGCTTATCAATCACTAGGTAAGAAAAAAGAAGCGTTAGAGGCTTTGAAGACCTCTGTACACTCTGCAGCGCAAAGTGGCTGTATTAGTTTATACCTGCTGGTAGAAAACAATGTTGGAGACTTGCTGCCAGAACTGATTGAAAAAAGTGGTCTTGAAGACAATACCCGCCGCCATGCCACCAAAGTAAATGAGTTTATTCGGCGTCAGCGTTCGGCAAAATCCGCCTCGTCATCCAAAGTACCAGAAGTGGTGCGTTCAACTTCGCTGACCAATAAAGAATGGCAGGTTCTCAGCCACATAGGTGAAGGGTTTAGCAATGATCAAATTGCCGACAAGATGTTCGTGGCGACCAGTACCGTTCGCAGCCACATTAAGCACATATATCAGAAACTGGGAGTCCATTCGCGCCAGGAAGCACGCAAAAAAGCCAATGAGCTAAAAGAGTTAATGCGCGAAACCGGCGAATAACCTACTTATTACCACATAACCTACTCATTACCACAGGAAATCAAGGAAGATTTCCGCTATTTCCCACCATGACGCAAACGATTTTCAATTTTCAACTTTTCCGACTTCTGAAACAGAGCGTAAATTGCTCCTGTTCCCCCTTTGCGGCTTTTGGCGCTATGGTAGGCCAATAGCTCAGGAACCTGCTTTAGCCAGTGTGCAATATAGGCTTTAAGAATGGACTGTTGGGATTCACTATTGCGCCCCTTACCATGGATGATTAGAGCCGTTCGTATATCGTAAGCACGGCACTCTTTGATAAAGCGATCGAATTCTCGCTTAGCTTCATCCAGCTTCATCATCCGCACATTCAGCTCAGCTTCTACCGAATACTTGCCCTGCTTCAATTGCGAGAAAACGCCGTGTTGTAAACCAGCTATTCGGTAACTAAGGATCTCATCCGGCTCAACTGGCGGAACGTCTTCGATTCGAGAAACGCTGTGAGACTGAGCAAGCTGCTGACGAATCGTAGCACGTTGGCTGTCCTTTTTCGCCGGTTGCAGTACCACCTGATTAGCTGGTTTCAGTGGCTTAACATCGGAAAACTCATTCCGAAATAGCTCGTCTTCTTCGTATTGCATTGGCTACCCGCCTCCCCTTCTACCTGCCTGCACTTGCTTCATCGGCTATTTCGACCACAGGGGCATAATATTGTTCAAGAAAGCCTGTTAGCTGCTCCGCTGGCACACCAGGGCTATAAAGAAAGCCCTGGATCTCGTCACAGTTATGCTCAGCAAGGAAGGCTCTTTGCACTGTGTTTTCAACCCCTTCAGCAATTACTTTAAGGCGTAAACTCTTAGCCATTGAGAGTATTGCCAATGTAATAGCGGTGTCATCCTTATCCACCACCAACTCGTCAACGAATGACCGATCAATCTTTAACGCATCAATCGGAAAGCGGCGTAAATAAGCCAAAGATGAATAGCCTGTGCCAAAATCATCGATGGCCAGCTGATAACCCAGCCGCTTTAGATTTTCCAAGGCGGTGATAGCAATTTCGACATCTTTCATCACCATGCTTTCCGTCACCTCAAGTTCCAGCAAGGCCGCCGGAAAGCCTGACTCGGAAACCAGTTCATCGATAATACTGGGCAACTCATGCTGCCGGAACTGCGCTGCAGACAAATTCACAGCTACGCGTAATTGAGTATAGCCTTGCTCTTGCCAGAGACGGCCCTGCTTTAATGCAGCTTTTAATACCCACTCACCTAGCTCGATGATCAAACCAGTTGACTCGGCTATCGGTATAAATTCGGCGGGAGAAATGTAGCCAAGTGAAGGGTGTTCCCAGCGCACTAATGATTCAACACCAACAATACTTTCGCCATTGGCAGCCATTTGCGGCTGGTACACCACAAACAAGTCATCATTTTTTAATGCCTTACGTAAATCATTTGCCAAATGCAGCCGTCGCAACGTCAGTGAGTTCATTTCAGGTGAATAAAACTGAAAATTATTGCGCCCCGCTTCTTTGGATTTATACATTGCCGTATCAGCATTGCGCATTAATGTAGCAGCGTCAGCCCCATCTTGCGGATAAATACACACACCAATACTAACAGTGGTATTCACCACACAGTTATCCAAATGAAAGCTCTGGTTAAAGGCATCAACGATCTTGTCAACCACTACCATCGCATCCAGCTTGTCCTGGATAGCATCAAGAACAATGACAAACTCATCGCCACTTTGGCGTGCCAAGGTATCGGATTCACGAATAATGCCGCTGAGACGTCGACTAGCAGCTTTCAACAACGAATCGCCGACGGCATGCCCCATTGAGTCATTCACATCCTTAAAATGGTCCAAATCGATAAACAATAGACCGACTCGCTGTTGATTGCGACTGGCCCGATTGAGAGCTGATTTTAGACGGTCAATGCATAAAGCCCGGTTAGGGAGCTGGGTTAACGAATCATAGTTAGCCAAAAATTGTAATTCCTTAACCGCTTTCTCTAAATGCTTATTCGATTCGTTTAGCGCGTCTTCGGCATTATCTCGCTCGGTTTGCTGTACCTCGATGGTTTCGAGCATCCGGTTAAAGTTTTCCGATAGCATTCCTATCTCATCTTTGCTCTGCTGTGGCGCGCGAAGGGAGTAGTCCCCTCGTTCTCGCACATCAATACTGGTTTGCATCAGCGCCAGCAGCGGCCGCGATATATAGTTTTGCAGCCGACTAGCCAGCGTAAAACAAAGAAAAAGTGCAACAACGCCTATACCAACCAAAATAGCAACGAAGTCATTAGAAGAGGCATAAACCTGCTCCATTGCCACTTGCAGATATACCGTACCGAAAACCTGTCCATTGGCACCAATAGGCATGCGAACATGTAAGTTATCATCGCGAATAGCATGGCCAATTGGAAAGTCAGCTAACGATGGGATAGAAGCTCCTGAGCTGGCTGCACCGGAACTGGGACTTTGGAGACTAATCGAAGCAAACAGCTGATCTTTTTGGTCAAAAATCGCCGCAACTTTTAAGCCATCAATTTCAACACCCGCAAGTAATGCTTTCGCACCACTAGCGTCACCAAAACTTAACGGAGCTTCAGAATATTCAGCCAGCAGGCGTGCAACAGTAACACTTTGTGTCACAAGAACGTCTTTGCGCGAATGGTAATATTGGAAACCAACGGCTACAAATCCAACCAAAATACCGACCAGCGACACCAGTAAGATAATAGAAATCAGTTTGTGTCGAAGCGTTAACTTATTTAGCATGCGTCCCCACAGGCCCCACCAGCGTAGCTCGCGATAGCAGCTTATAACTGGCAGATAAGCCAGCCTTATCCAGCGCCTCTACATTGACTTCAAACACTGGTTTGTTTCGATTCTCTAACATGTTTACGTGCACTCCAAGCTGGGCATACCCCCGAGTGGTACCTACAGTAAGAACAGGGTGCGTAGCCACAAGTTGCGCTGCTTTAGTTACCGTTGCTGTTTCTAGTTCAGTAAAATACAATATATCACAACCGTACAATGCTTCGGTGCTTACCACTCGTCGCGGCACAACCGTTTTATGATGAAAGGTTTTGCCGCTGTACATATCATTGATCAACGGATAGGCGCTACCATTCGCCGACTCAAACACACATAGCCCTAACGATGTTTTGGTTCGAAATGCATTTTCCGGCCATCGCACAAACCGAACAATGGTTTCTAACAATTTAAGTTGGCTTTCAGACTTAAGGAGCCTTTCATAATTGGATTCGCGTTGGTCAGTAGCACCCGCATCCTGACCAGCACTGGGCTGAGCGACAATAAAGATTAGACAAGGCGATACCCAACCCAACCTTCGACGCAAGGCTTTTAATGCTCGCCTACGAGCAGTTAACAGCACAGAGGCGCTCTTTTCACTCATTAGATTTGAGGCTCAATGTCTCTTATATGTCGTCCTACCGCTAACCATGACCCGGCTAAACCCAACAGCAAGCCTAGCAGGAGCAGTTGCATAGACTCACTAAAGGATAGTCCAATTAGCTCAAACTGGCTACCATAGAGTCCTGCCAGTTGTCGCACCGGCCCATCAAGCCAACCGAGGGTGAAGCGAATTAAAACCCATGCAACCCCCCCACTTAACAGGCCAAGCCATACGCCAGAGTAGATAAATGGCCGACGCACAAAGCCATCGGTAGCCCCAACCAATTTGATGATTTCAATTTCTTCACGATGGTTTTCAATGGTCAAGCGAATGGTATTTCCAACAATCATGAGAACTGCCAGCGACAGAAATAGCGAGAGTGCAGTTACCGCCCGCCCTCCAAGTATCATCATCGACTGCAAACGCCTTACCCACTGCATATCCAGCTGAGCCAGATCAACCGCATTCATCGCATTAATTTCTTGTGCCAGCGCTTCAAGCTTCTCTGGGCTGCGATAGGCTTGGCCGGGCTTGAGGATAACGGCAGCAGGAAGCGGATTTTGGTCGAGATAATCCAAGGCTTCACCAAAACCCGAGAGCTCTTTAAACTCCTCCAAGGCTTGCTCCGCAGTTATGAAGGCGACATCATCAAACTCAACACGCGCCTGAAAATCGTGAAGCAAAGATAGCTGCTGCTGTTCGCTGACGTCACCTTTAAAAAAAACCGATATTTGAGCATTTCCCTGCCACTGCTGGCTTATGTGTTCGATATTTTTTAGAAATATCTGCAATCCCGCCGGTAATGAGATCGCGATGCCTAGTACGACAAGCGTCATGAACGTGGCAAAAGGCGTTCCTATCAATTCTTTTAAGCTATCTCGCGCAACCTCTGGATGGCTTCGCAGGTAGCTGCGGAAACGGCTGCGCCAATTCGATTTAAACGTTTTTGCGCTGGAGCGTTTAGCCATGTTAGCGCCCTCCTACCAGTTGACCATCGCGTAAGGTCAACATCCGGTAACGCAGCTTAGCAATTAGCGCCAAATCATGGCTGGCAACCAAAACAGTCACACCAACACGATTAAATTCAGCAAACAAATTCATAATATCTGCAGATAGGTCGGGATCCAGGTTACCGGTTGGCTCATCCGCTAGTAAGAGAGAAGGCTTATTGACCATTGCTCTCGCAATACCGACACGCTGCTGTTCACCACCCGACAACATAATTGGTCGCATTTTTTCTTTGGATAGAAGCCCTACCTTGTCCAGTGCCGCCCGCACCTTTTTTGCCGCTTCTTTCGGTGGATATCCTGCGATAGATAATGGCAAGGCGACATTATCAAAAACGGTTCGATCCGACAGCAACCGGTGATTCTGAAATACCACCCCCATTTGACGCCGCACATAGGGAACCTGACGCGAGGAAAGGCGTGTGACATCTTTGTCGCTTAGCAGAAATTGTCCAGCCGTTGGTCGCTCGATCAGGCTAATCAATTTCAACACCGTGCTTTTTCCGGCACCGGAATGCCCGGTTAAAAATGCCATCTCACCACGTTCGAGGGAAAAAGACAGGTTTTTTAACGCTTCCTGACCACTGGCGTAACGCTTGCTGACGTTTGAAAACTGGATCATGGTCTTAACTCTTTATTCGAACGTTGGTTAGTCTTCCGTTGCTAACAGCGCATCTACAAATGCGTCCGCCTCAAATGGACGTAGATCATCAATACTCTCACCAATTCCTATGCAGCGGATAGGTAACTTGAATCGATCCGCTAAGGCAAAAACAACACCACCTTTAGCAGTGCCATCCAGCTTGGTCAGTGCCAATCCAGTCACCCCAACGGCTTGATCAAACAACTCCGTTTGGCTTATGGCATTCTGACCAATCCCAGCATCTAATACGAGCAGCACTTCGTGAGGTGCCGAATCATCAATTTTGCCCATAACACGTTTGACCTTCTTTAGCTCCTCCATAAGGTGAGCCTTGTTCTGAAGGCGACCAGCCGTATCAGCGATCAGTACATCAATATTTTTAGCCTGAGCCGATTGGAAGGCATCGAATATGACCGAGGCACTATCGGCCCCTTCATGCTGGGCAACAACTGGGATGTCGTTACGCTCGCCCCAAACCTGGAGCTGCTCTACTGCCGCAGCCCTGAAGGTGTCGCCAGCAGCTAACATGACGCTTTTACCGGCCAGCTGTAGATGTTTGGCCAGCTTGCCTATGGTCGTCGTTTTCCCTGCTCCATTGACCCCAACAACCAAAATAACAAAAGGGCCTTGAGCTCTGGTTACATCTAACGGTTGTTCGACTGGCTTTACCGTATCAAACAACAACTGTTTGAGCGAAGCGAATAACACATCACCATCGTTTAGCTCTTTTCGCTCTACCCTATCGGTCAGCTCACCAACAATCTTTTGTGTGGTATCGACGCCCACATCGGAGATAAGTAGTTGAGTTTCCAGCTCCTCAAGCAGCTCATCATCGATAGATTTCTTGCCGAGTAACAAACTGGAAAGACCGCTCGAAAAAGAGCTGCGAGTTTTTGCCAAACCTTTTTTAAGACGACCAAACCAACTACTCTTGATCTCCGGCTCTTCGGCAGAAAGCGTCTCTGATACGCGGACCTCTTCAGCAAGAGCCGACTCATCAACGATAGGTTCTTCAACAGCGGAAGGTACTGGTTCTTGCTCAGCAGGTTCGGCTGACTTTGAGCGACCAAATAGACC
>DFOV01000145.1 GCA_002376965.1 Gammaproteobacteria bacterium UBA3532 | reverse complement strand
GCTGAATCAAGCATCTTGAAGTCGTTTGGGTATATACTAAAGCATATCGATACTGTACTTCTTGATATGGAGAAACATGATGGAATACTTTGAACACCTGATATCCCCGCACATTCGCACTGTTGCCGACTGGCCGGAAAAAGGCATCATGTTCCGCGATATCACCTACGCACTTAAAAATAAGCGCACACTAAGGCTGATCATTGATGCATTTGTTCATCGCTATCATGACTATGCCATTGACTACGTCGCAGCTGTCGATGCCAGAGGCTTTATTCTCGGCGCCCCTCTGGCTTATGCCTTAAATGTCGGTTTCATTCCCATACGCAAAAAAGGCAAGCTACCCGGCGAAACGGTCAGCGAAGCTTATCAACTCGAATATGGTGAAGCAGCCCTGGAAGTCCATAAAGAAGATGTTCCACCTCATGCCAAAGTGCTGCTGATTGACGATCTGATTGCCACAGGTGGAACTCTGGCTGCCAGTGCCAACCTGCTTACTCGCCTTGAAGCGAACGTGGTAGAAATAGCCGCATTGATAAACTTACCCGAACTAAAAGGCAAAGACAGACTCCAAAAAGCCGGACACTCCGTTTTTACACTGATCGCTTTTGAAGGCCAATAGCCAGTTTGACAGCAGTTACTCAGCTTTTGGCAACGAAAAACTACAAATCGGTGCAAATTTTCGATACTATCGCCTGAAAGCCGACGATTTTTTGGACAATATGACAGACACAACTAACACACCTGCCAACAGCGCCCCAACCAATAAAGCTCCAAAACAGGGAGGCTTTATTGGTAACCTGCTCTTTAATATTATTATCCCAACACTGATTTTAAGTAAACTTAGCGGTGAAGCTCACTTCAGCCTGGACACAAACCTCCAGCTTGGGCCAACGTGGAGCATTATCGTAGCTCTGGCCTTCCCGATTGGTTATGGGCTATGGGACCTAAAAAGCTCTGGAAAAATAAACGCGTTTTCGATTTTAGGGATTGTGAGCGTTTTTCTGACCGGGGGGATGACATTGTTGCAGCTCGATCCAAAATACATAGCCATAAAAGAAGCGGCTGTGCCCGCAATTATCGGCATTGCCGTAATGGTGTCGCAACGGACCGGCTACCCACTGGTAAAAACCATCATATTAAATGAGCAAGTATTTAAAATTGAGAAGCTTTATGCCGCGCTACATGCCCGCCAAAACAGTGATGTGTTTGAACGACGCTTAAACCAGGCTTCTTATATAGTCGCTAGCTCGTTTTTTGTTTCTTCCGTACTGAACTATGCTTTAGCCAAGTTTTTACTTGTCAGTGAACCTGGTACTGAGGCTTTTAATGCCGAGCTGGGTAAAATGACCGCCTGGAGCTATCCCGTCATTGTGGTACCAAGCATGGCTATTCTGCTGATTGCTATTTGGTATTTATTTAGCCAAATTAAGCAGTTAACAGGAGAGAGCTTCGAAGCCTATATGGTTGCGGGCGAGAAAGCCGAATAGGCTTTCTCCTCCCTGAATTAATTGCTATCAATCTTCGTTAGAGTCAATTAATCAAAGTTACCGACAATCCACTACGATTCTTCCGCTATTAGTTCGATTTAATAGTTCGTCAAAGCGTGGCGCAACCTCCCCCAATGGAACAATATCGCGCCTTATCGCCTCAATATTATCCGGCTTCCACACTCCTGCCATTTTCTGCCACACATCATCACGCAATGCTTTTGGCGTATTGGCCGCAGTAACTCCCAATAGCGAAACCCCTCGCAAAATAAAGGGCATCACCGTCGATTGAAAGGCATGCCCGCCCGCCAAGCCCACGGAAATGGCTGCGCCGTAGGGCTGAATGTGTGCCAGAACCTGGGCTAGCAGTGAACCACCAACACTATCTATCGCTGCAGCGAAACGCGCATTTTCTAATGGGCGCTCACCTAAAGCCAAACGCGTTGCATCTACTACTTCTGTCGCTCCCAATCGCTTGAGCCACTCACTTTGCTCAAGTTTCCCTGTTAGCGCAATCACCGCGTATCCGAGCTTGCTCAGGCATTGAACCGCAATACTACCTACGCCTCCCGTGGCCCCAGTAACCAGCACCGGCCCCTGCTCAGGCTTAATGTTCAGCTGTTCCAGACGCCATAAGCATAGGCCAACAGTAAACCCCGCTGTGCCCAATGTCATTAAATCAAGATCAGTCATTAAAGAAGGGGATGCCAACACCTTTTCAGCAGGCAAGCGCGCGTAGCGACTCATGCCACCATCAAGCACTTCACCAACACCACCCCCAGTCGCGAAAACACGCTGACCTTGCTTAAAATGGGGGCTTTCTACCACTTCACCACAGAGGTCAATTCCAACATTTAACGGAAACTGGCGCAAAATCTTGCCTTTCCCGGTTGCCGCAAGTGCATCTTTATAGTTGATGGATGAATAGTTCACCCGAATAACGGTATCACCATCACTGAGCTCGTCCAGCTCCATTTGTTGCAGCTTCCCTACGCCTTCGCCAGCGGCCGCGACACGAAAACAATCAAACACCATAATTTTTCTCCATGACCCATTCAGTAGTCATACCCGTAAAAGAGCTATAATAAAACGATATCAACTTATCAACGTATATTACAGGCCAGAACCATGACCCATCCTACCGAAACTATCCTATTAGATGTTGATCTCACACACAATCACACCGACATCGATTGGCGGGGCATGCGGCTGATGCGTTTCTCAAAAATCGTATTGATATTTGAGAATGAAACCAAAGTCACCACAGAGGTGATGCAAGTCTCACAACAGGCTATTCGGCCCGGCGAGATCGGTACAGCCCTGCTTCGGGTAGTCCAGCCTGAAGCCCACGCAATACCAGAACTGCAACAAGGTGCCAGCTTTGTTGTAGAGTCTATGGACAATGCGATTATAAACGGACAAATAGCGAATATTCGTCAGGAAACAGCCGCCGATAGAAACCAACAAGATCTCGAACAAATCAAGCTTGATCGCTCTCCTCGCAACTAGCGACTCGGCCAAAGCAACTTACTCTGGTTTCAAATCGAACGCTGCGTTAGAATGGCGGCTAATTGCAAACGATTCAGCCATGTGGGAATAGTAATGACCGACAAATTAAGCCAATTGAAGAAGATGACCACCGTCGTTGCCGATACCGGAGATTTTGACGCCATCGCCCAATATCAACCAGAAGATGCAACGACCAACCCAAGCCTGATTCTTAAAGCGGCCAAGATTCCGACATACCAGCCTCTAATTGAAGATGCGATTGCCTGGGCACAAAGTCAGCCAGGATCAAAAGAAGACAAGCTTAGCTCCGTTGTGAGCAAGCTTCATGTTAACTTCGGCTGTGAGCTGTTGAAACGCGTTCCTGGCTATGTTTCAACCGAAACAGACCCACACTTTTCATTCGACAAAGAAGCCACCATTCGCAATGCTGAAGAAATCATTGAAATGTATTCTGCTGCAGGTGCAGACACTTCACGTGTATTGATCAAAATCGCCAGCACTTGGGAAGGTATCAAAGCAGCGGAAGTGCTCGAGCAACAAGGCATCAAATGTAATATGACCTTGATTTTCGGTCTGTGCCAGGCAACCGCCTGTGCCGAAGTAGGCGCCACACTTATTTCTCCTTTCGTTGGTCGCATCCTCGACTGGTACAAAAACGCCAACAAGTGCGATTATGCTCCGCATGAAGATCCAGGTGTACTCTCTGTATCCGAAATCTATAAATACATGAAAAAGCACGAATATAAAACCATTGTAATGGGCGCAAGCTTCCGTAATATTGGTGAAATTGAATACTTGTCAGGCTGCGATCGCCTGACTATCAGCCCTGAGCTACTGAACGAACTACAAAACAGTGAGGGTGAGCTACCTCGCCGCTTGTCGCCTGACAATGTCGATAATGCGCCGCATTTAAAACCGCTTAACGAAACGGCCTTCCGTTGGGATCTGAATGAAAACGCCATGGCCACTGAAAAGCTAGCCGATGGTATTCGCCGATTCGCAGCAGATACTGCAGAGCTACAAGCTTCAATCGCTGATAAGCTTTAA
>DFOV01000340.1:3180-4471 GCA_002376965.1 Gammaproteobacteria bacterium UBA3532 | reverse complement strand
ATTTGCGCATTATCCGCAGCAGCAAGCAGCGCAAGTTGCCTGTAGTGCTGACACCTGAAGAGGTAGAGCGCCTCTTGAGCTCGATCAACCCACAGTATTTTCTTATGGCTAGCCTTTGCTATGGCAGTGGTTTACGCCTGATGGAGACTATGCGATTACGAGTTAAGGATATAGATTTCGACTATTGCTGTATCAGAATTTGGAACGGTAAAGGACGGAAGCACCGAATCGTTACCCTGGCACCAGAATTGAAGCCAAGCCTCCAACGTCAGATCAATATCGTAGAAGATTATTTGAGACAAGATGTTAAGAAACCCGAATATTCTGGCGTATGGATGCCAACGGCGCTAGAGAAGAAATACAAATCGGCCAATAAGAGCTTGCCCTGGCATTATCTTTTCCCATCTATCCAACTCAGTGCCGATCCTGCTACAGGTGAAATACGCCGCCACCATAAAGATGAAACCTGCTTGCAAAAGGCCGTCAAGCGAGCGGCAAAGCAAGCAGGTATATCAAAAGAGGTAACGACTCACACGTTGCGCCATTCATTTGCTACTCACTTGCTACAAAGTGGCGCAGATATCCGAACGGTGCAAGAACAGTTGGGACATAGTGACGTGAGTACTACGCAAATCTATACACACGTCCTAGAGAAGGGAGCAAATGGTGTCACCAGCCCCTTAACAAAGCTCTTCGCTTCTGCAGGCTCGCTCCATTACACGACATGATTGCTCGAGTTATTTCAGCCATTTCCCCACAAAAAGTCAGCTTTGTGAACCGCTGACTTTACCTGGAAACCAGTACAATTAGTTTAGTGCAATCCGGAAAAAATATTATTTTTTGCCCAGTTATCAATGATTTTACTTGAAAGAAGGATTTTATAATCTTTTACAATCAAACTGTCCAGGCTAAACCGCTTGATACAAGCTCTGATATAGCTCTTCATAGCCACCGATATGATGGTCATCCCACAGGATTTGCGGCACGGATTGGCGGCTGGTTCTTTTCAGCATGTCGCCAAAGTTCTGCCAATCACTGCCAATATCAATTTCTTTGTATTTCAACCCCTTGCGAGCAAGAAGGTTCTTTGCGGCGTGGCAATATTGACATTGGTCTTTGGTATAGATAGTAATCATCGAAACATTTCCTCTAAACTCAAATGCTATAGGATTTAGTGGCGCCGCAAGATTATTATCGGCAGATTTTGAGATTGTTTAGGGAATTTTTTATTAAATTGCTATTTTTTGCAGGTTACTTATCTTCTTCGATAGGTAGCGATTGAAATGGCAGC
>DFOV01000340.1:0-2860 GCA_002376965.1 Gammaproteobacteria bacterium UBA3532 | reverse complement strand
TGGCAGCTGCTGCAAACGCGTTGATAACCCAAAGCCATGAATCAGGCCGAAGCCAAAAACCATCCACAGTATATTGGGTGATTTCATATCAAGATAGCGCTTGAAGCCGTCCAGGTTATCAAAGGCTTTGTAACAAACCGTCAGGGCTATCACCGCATCAATCAAATAGTAGTTAGCCTGGATCTGGTAAAGCGTGGCAAAAATCAGCGGGATAGAATGGCCTAGGGTAAAGGCAGTGATCAGTTTGACAATGTCTCGAATTCGGGTCAAAAAGAAAATAACACCAAAAAGAAACAGCAGATGGTCGTAGCCGGTGAGCATATGCGATGCACCCAGTTCAACGAATTCAGAGTAGCCAGCATTAAGTATGCGCGCTTTGTCTTCTTCCGATATGCCGTGGGCCGCCGCAAAGCTGGCCACAAAAAAGCTCAGCACAGCCCCAATCGATACTAGCCATTTCGCCATAGGTTTATTCATTCTTCCCGTGCTTTTGACTTTTCGCCTTCCAAGCACTCAGGGCAAATGCCATGAGAAAACTCGATGCCCGCATGATGCTGCAAGTAGTGATCAACCTGATGCCAGAAATCACCATCATCGCGTATTTTAAGGCAATAAGAACAAATGGGAAGGATCGCTCGCAGCTCCTGAACTTCTTTTAACGCCGTATCTTTCTCAACCAGAGCCGCGGTTAACTTTTGAACGTATAGACGCAGTTCCAGCTGGTCGACCACCTGACGCCCCAGCGCCGCCAACATTTCTTTTTGCGCATTATCCAGCTGCTTGGGTTCACGATCAATTACACATAAGGTCCCAATAGCAACACCTTGAGGAGTGACCAGCGGTGAACCAGCATAAAAACGAATAAATGGCTCTCCTGTCACCAGCGGATTATGCCTGAAACGCTCATCTTGCTGCGCATCTTCAACAATTAACAAATCACAGGCTCTTATCGCATGTGCACAGAATGCCTGTTCAATAGGCGTCTGGCAGGCATCTATACCATGATGGGATTTAAACCACTGGCGCTTATCATCCAATAAAGAAACCAGGCTGATTTCTGTCTGGCAAATCGTCGCTGCTATCTGGGTTATATCATCAAATGCCTGCTCTTCTGGCGTATCCATTATGCCATATGCAGCGAGCAGTTCTATGCGAGACTGACTGGTAGAATCTTCCACGGAGACCTCATTCGTTGCCCTTAACGATTAAGTCTAGTTGATAATTATCAAACGTCACGCTGCCTGCAACTCAAACCAAAACATCGCGCCCTCGCCCGGCGTGCTTTCAATCTCTATGTGGGACTGATGCAACTCGACAATACGCTTGGTGATCGCGAGGCCGAGGCCGGTGCTGTTCTTATCGGTTCCCAGGTGCTGGTTACTACGAAAATAGGGCTCAAACAAATAGGGAATATCCTCACTGGGGATGCCTGGGCCGGTGTCTTTTACCGCAATACGAATACGAGGATGCTCTTTGCCTGATACATTTTTGTCACTCAGTACATTTTTAATACATAAGGTGACCGTTCCCCCTGGCGGGGTATAGCGCAAACTATTTTCCAACAGGTTAGTCATGGCGCGTTCGATGCGTCCAATATCACCAACCACAGATGGCAGCGATGTTGCCACCTCCGAATCCAGGGCGATAGACTTTTTCTCTGCCAGAACATTAAGCTTTTGAATCACATCAGATGCCAGCTCTGCGACACTGAATTTCTCCTGTTCCAACCGCACGTCACCGGCATCCAACCGAGCCAATTCAAACAACTCAGATATCATCGACTCCAGTTTATGACATTGGCGCAACGCCGTTTTGACCAAGGTTTCGCCTTCCTCTTCAGACAGGCTACGATGTTTGAGCGTCCAGGTTTCCAGATAACCCGTGACACTGGCGAGGGGCGTGCGTAAGTCGTGTGACACATGGGCTATCAGTTGACGACGCAATACATCGGTATGTTGCATTTGTTGTAGCTGCTCACTGATACGCTGGGCCATGCTGTCAAACGCCGTGGTCAACTCATGCAACTCTCGGGTTGTCGGTTCGTGAAAGTCAGGGCCGTCCGGTAAGGTGTTCGCTTGCTCTTTGAATTGGCTAATTTGCTGGGTCAATAGGGTAATCGGACGCGATATAAGATGGGACGTGATGAATGCCCCGATCAATGACAATAACAGCACGGCAGCAAGTCCAATCAACGTTGAACGGGCAATATGACTGTTTTGCAGCCGACTGACGATCGAGTCGTACTCTTGACCACCGAGAATGATATATAAATATCCCTCCGCCTGGCCCTGCTTATTAGCGATGGGGGCGACGGAAAATATTTTTTGCTCGCCCAGTGAACGCGGATCATCTCCTTTCACCGGAAATTGAGCCGTACCGGACAGGTATTGCTGCAAGGGTGCCATATCAACGTATAAACGCTTTACTACCCCTGGCTCGGCATCGTAACTAACCACCTTGCCATCAGGATCTAAGATATAAAGTTCTGTCGCCGGACTGGTCATCATGAGTGCGCTAAATAGCGACTTGACTGCAGCTGGTTCCATCTCTCCTTGCTTTAGCAGCGGCAGATTATGGTCGACAATATACTGCGCCAGTTCCTGGTGCAACAACTGGGTCGACTCCTCATGATGAGCATTAACAGAGTACTCAAATAGCACCAGAACCGCGCCCATCACAATCACCAATAGCACAGCAAAAGAAAGAAATAAGCGACTAAAAATGCGCGGTAGTCGTCGGTTTAATGGCAAAACCTGTCTCCAAAAATTCAAAGCATGCAACACCATAATAGCGTTACATGCTTTGAGGTGGGTAACACTATTTTTACTGAATTCGAGAGACGGTAATACGCATGGCCGGG
>DFOV01000036.1 GCA_002376965.1 Gammaproteobacteria bacterium UBA3532 | reverse complement strand
ATGGTGGCAGTCATATACAGACTGTCCGGGCTGATCGGGTGTCTGCTTGGCGAGCAGATTGTCGTTGTGGGTATCAGTGGCAGTGGATTGATGCGAATGGTCGAATTCCAGGTGCTCCGTCCCGGATTGATGAAGCTGGTGAACGTCCGCCATGGCAGCCACAGATTGCAGGGCAATCAGTAAGGCCAGTAGACAAGTTAAGTAATGGCGGATGTTCATGTGGAATGTGGAGCCCTTATGCTGTCAGGTTCAAAACACTAGCTGCTAAAGACTATCATATTATAGAAAAGTTTCTCCAGTCTTTTCCGAGTAGACCGTTCTACAGCGTGCATTAATCACCACAGCAGCTTCTCCTGCATTTAGGTGGGAGCTGAAGCAGAGGGTCTCGACATTAACGGTTGCCGCATTAGACAGTATCCAATTGTATACAACGCAAACCATCATGCCACCAGGTTCAAGTGGGCATCGATGACATCCCAAGGGGCCTGCAAGGCGCCGGTTTCCGTCCGCTTCAACAAACCCGCTTCCTCCAGGGCGCGGGTATCGGCATGAACATTCTTGTAGTCACGCGCCAATGTGGTTGCCAGCGCCCGTACACTCATCGGGCCCTGTTGGCGGAGCGTCCTCAGCACCTCCAGACGTCGAGGGGTGATCACCGCCAGAAGCATGGAGAGGTCTTCGAAATTCAAGTGAACCTCTGTATCGATTTTCTCGCCGCGTTCTGCCCGTTGCCAGGCATCCACAAAGCGATCAAACCCTTTGTCAGGATTTTCAGTGCCAATATGGATATGCTGTTTAGTCATGTTGTTCACCTCGCAGTCGTTCGATGTCGGCTTTAAAGTCGGCGATAAGTTGTTGTACGGAGATCCAGGTGTAATTCTCTTCGTGCTCTTGTCCTCCAGCGTCTCCGTAATGCCGGTGATCCCCTTTGCCGCGCTCATTGTCATAGCGGACCAGGCAGTGGCCGGACTGGCCGTAATAGAGCCGGTATTTCAACCCATGTGGTCGCTCCGCGTCGGGAGCCGGTAGTCGCCAGATCACCATTTCGCGGATGGCGCCGTCCCGGTAGACGTACTTGTCCCTGAAGAGTAATTCTGCTTTCATATGGCTAATGATACCATATGGCGTATATGCGTGATAGTGGTGTATAGTATCGAATTCTGTGGAATGCAACCGACGTTATAAAAATCTAGAATAATCATGACCGCCTTACATGAAACCGCTTATCCGCGGTTAAAGTCTCAGCCGACACCTGAGGATCTGGTTACCGTCTATACGCCGAACCAGGAAGAGCTTGAGCTGGTTCGATCCCAGACTCGCCAGCCTACCGCTCGCTTGGGATTCATGGTGTTACTAAAGACCTTTCAGCGTCTGGGCTATTTTGTTCCCATTGCTGAAGTGCCGGAGGCAATACTGAACCATCTGATGACGTGCCTGGAACTCAAAAGTCAGGCCGCTCCTCTGGAAAATTACGATACTTCCGGCACTCGTCAGCGGCATCTCAAGTCGATCCGAGACTTCCTGGGTATTACCCCGGTTAGCGACACCACTCTTGAGTTTCTCAAGTCTGCTTTGCGTGAGGCGGCCACCACCAAAGACGAGATCCCGGATATCATCAACGTGGGCCTGGAGTCGATGGCAAAGGCCCGGTACGAACTGCCAGCATTTGGTACCTTCGTGCGTGAGGCAAAAGCAGCGAGAGCACAGGTCAATCGTGAGTTGTTCGAGGCTGTATACCATGACCTGTCTGAAAGCGCCAAAACCCGTATTCAAGAGGTTCTGACGCCCACTACGAAAACGAGCCAATCCAAGAGCCTTTGGGACCTCATCAAGCAGGAGCCACGAAAGCCGACGGTCAGCAACGTGAAAGAGTTTGTAGACCACCTCCGCTGGTTGAGAACCTTTGACGATTGTCTGCCGAAAGACCTGATGCTACCCGCGCCCAAGCTCAAGCGCTTTGTCATTGAAGCTAGAGCCCTCAACGTCGCCAACATGAATGAGTTGGCCGAGCATAAGCGCTATGCCTTGGCGGCACTTTTCATTCGCGCCCAGACAGGAAAAGCCTCTGATGACATTGCCGACATTTTTATCCGTATCGTCCAGAATCTGATCAATCACGCCAATGAAGCCCTTAAACAGCATCAGCTCTCACAAACTCAGCAGGTTGACGCTCTAATCGCGGCATTACGGGATGTTATCCAGGCGTATCAGATTCCCGGTACCGAGATAGAGCGCCTCGACGCGATTGCCCAGGCATTTCAGGGAGAACCCGACGAACTTAAAAAGCGCTGTGACGAGCAGTTGGCCTATGCCAACAATAATTATCTGCCCTTTATGCTGTCACTCTACCGGAGCAAGCGGGCTCTGTTGTTCGATTGCGTTGCCCACATGGATTTACAATCGACGACTCAGGATCAATCGACGCTCGATGCTCTGGCCTTAATCATGGGGCATCGTCGTAGTCGTAAGCCGACTCTGGATGCCGTGAATGCCAAGGGCGAGCCGCTTGATCTGTCGTGGATACCCGATAAATGGTTAAAACTGGTCACTGGAAAAACGACCCGCAACAGAAACAACACGGAAGTGCATCGAAAATATTTCGAACTCTGCTTGTTAACAACGCTGGCCCAGGAGTTGAAGTCTGGCGACGTGGTGATCATGGGCAGTGATAAATATGGCGATTTTAGAGACCAGTTGGTGAGCTGGGAGGAGTATCACGAACAGATCGCCGAGTACGGTGAACTGGCCGGCATCATTACCGACCCCAAAGCGCTTATTGCCGAACTTAAACGTTGGTTGAGAAAGTCATCGAATGAAACCGATAAAAAATTTCCGGGCAATGATCAGGTCAGAATTGAAAAAGGTGAGTTGGTCATTCAGCGCGTTAAACGCAAACCCATTCCCGCCGCACTGGAAAGAATCAATCGTGCATTGGATGACCGGCTGTCGGAAACCAGCATCCTCGACGTATTAATTGATATGGAAAAATGGCTGGGATTAAGCAAGGGTTTCAAGCCATTATCGGGGCATGAAACCAAACTCACCGATCATCAGCGTCGCTTTATCGTTACCTTATTTTGTTTCGGCTGCAACCTGGGGCCCACACAAACCTCCCGTTCCATTGAGGGCATTAACCGTCGCCAGATTGCGTGGTTGAACCTGCGTCATTCGACAGAGGAGAAGATCGATGAGGCCATTACCAAGGTCATCAATGCCTACAATCGATTCTCCCTACCGAAGATTTGGGGTACCGGCAAGACGGCGTCAGCCGACGGCACCAAATGGGATCTTTACGAGCAAAATCTTTTGAGTGAACACCATTTGCGGTATTTGGGTACCGGTGGCCTCGGCTACTATCATTTGTCTGATACCTATATTGCGTTATTCAGCCACTTCATTCCCTGTGGTGTTTATGAGGCCGTGTATATCCTCGATGGATTATTGAAAAATCAGTCAGACATTCAGCCCGATACCATACATGGAGATACCCAATCCCAGAGTGAAGCGGTGTTCGGGCTCGCTTACCTGCTGGGCATCAAGCTGATGCCCAGGATTAGAGGCATTAAACATCTGAAGCTCTACCGGATCAGCAAAGAGGATCACTTTAAGCATATCGATACCTTGTTCAAGGACACCATAAAGTGGGAGCTGATCGAATCGTGTCTGCCCGATATGCTACGCATTGCGTTATCAGTGAAAGCCGGAAGAATCAACGCATCGACCATTCTGCGACGATTGGGAACCTATTCCAGAAAAAACAAGCTTTACCTGGCTTTGCGAGAGCTCGGTCGAGTCGTTCGGACCGTTTTCCTGCTGCAATACATTGCGGAGGCTGAAATCAGGGAAATGATCCAGGCCGCGACGTGCAAAAGTGAGGAATTTAACGATTTCTTGCAGTGGGTGATGTTTGGCAATGATGGCTTGATCGCGGAGAACGTTCGGCACGAACAGCAAAAAATCATCAAATATAATCATCTTGTCGCCAACATGATTATTCTTTACAACGTGGTGACAATGACAAAGGCGCTTGGGGAGTTGGCAGAAGAGGGCTATCCGATTGACCCCGAAGTGCTTGCCGGGACATCACCTTTTCGCAGGGGCAATATCAATCGTTTTGGAACGTACTCAATGAATATGGACCGGGAAGTCCCCAACATCGAGTTTAACATACCAATCCCAATACCAGACAAAGACACCGGGTTGATCATTAATTAATCTTGTGGCTGTTTATTTAAGGAATCGTTGCCGACCCTCTTATAGGGTATAAGAAAATATTCTTCAGACACTTCTAATATACCCAAGCACCTTAAACCTGCTCGGGTATAAATAGAACTTAAGCCTCGTCATGACTTAGAATCGTTGCGCATTTCACCAACTTCTTTTTAAGATCGAGTTCAAGATCCTGGGAAGCTGCATCTTTGAGGCCAAGGATTAAGTTCCTTTTCAGCTCACGGCAACGCCAATTAAACTCTCGATACATGTTAGAAAGATCTTGCATCTCTTCAACGCTGGCCTCTGCAGGAGACTCACCAACAATATGGATCCATCTCTCTATCCCTTCTGTTACCATTCCTGATTGTTCGATGATCTCACTTAGTCGACCCGATAAAATACGGGCAGAGCGCAATGCTTTGCTTTTTGTTTCTAATGGAATGGTCGAGCTGATTATAGGCATTGCCCAAGACCAGGCGGAAAGAAGCTTCACCATCTTTTTAAGATAAGGAACAATCTTTTCCACTGAAGTATTAGGTGGCGGGGTAGGGAGCTCTGCTTCACGAATCAAGGAAATCGCAGCTTGTTCGATCTCTTTAAAGTGCAATCCCAGATTAATTTGCACAACCGATATTAGCTCTTTTAGCGACTGGTGTTGGTTTTTGGGGTTGAAACGTATGGCGTATAAGCTATCACATAAAGCGACAATTTGACCAACAAGCGTCATCTTATTGCCAAAGAGTCCACGGGGATACCCACCGCCATCACATCGTTCATGATGCTGAGCAACAGCTTTAGGAACAACATGAGGTAATGATGTAATCTCTTTGAGAAAGAGTTCGCCAATGAGCGTGTGACTCTGAATCGTACGCCATTCTTCAGGGCTTAGCTCGCCTTCCTTATTAAGGATATTGGGATCAATGTGAAGCATGCCGACATCATGCAATAATCCTGTTACGGCAGTCGCAATTGGAGAGGCGTCGGCGCTGTTTAAGCGTTTTGCTATCGCATAGCCAAACCAGCAACAAAACAACGCTTTATCATAGTCTCGGGGCAACCGCTCCTTTAAAACGGTAAGCTTTTGCATAACAACAGGGTATTGCTGCAAAAATCCCAGGTCAGACTCAAAACCTCTACCTAGGTTGAGGCTCTCAAACAGCGCTTTTAAATCGCTATGGTTAGCGTTAAAAGCTAAAACGCTATCGAATATGCGTTTACTATTGACGTGATTTTCAACGTTTACCGAATATTCGATCGGCTTAGATAGCTTATGTTTTATAAGCTTCGATGCAGTGCTAGCGGAAATTCGCATGCCTTTAGCGACAAGTAGAACACCATTCTTATTTCTGACATCTTCCGTTGCAACAACAGAGTTCCTTTCATTAACTTTTGAAAGATGATCGACATAAGCACCAGCCTCGTTTCGATCATATTGCAACAATGCCATATTTGCGTACTACCTCATAAACACAAACCTCTAATATAAATTGTTATCGCTTACTGTCAAGCCTTAAGGACTTTAGAGCTGGGCTTATATCGCACAAAAGTCGCAACTTCCACCTGCTAGCATTTGCAGCGACTCTAAATCTAAGATTTTTAGGTATTTACCTTGAATTTGAATCATTCCTTGCTTATTAAATCGGCTTAAAATTCGGCTTACAGTTTCTATAGTTAATCCAAGGTAATTTCCTGCATCTGCACGCGTCATAGGCAGTTTAAATTCAGTAGGGGAGAACCCTCGTCTAGAACATCGACTAGATAAGCTAACTAAGAATGCAGCGATGCGCGACTCAGCATTGCGTTTATTTAGAAGCAGCATCAGGCTCTGATCATCATAGATCTCACGAGACATTACCCGTAATAACTGCTTTCGCAGTCCTGGTATAAAACTTGATAGCTCTTCTAATTGTTCAAATGGAATTTCGCATACTGTTGTCGTCTCAAGAGCGATAGCGAAACTCGGATGGTTTCCGTTGTGTACAGCATCAAGGCCAATGACCTCACCAGCGAGATGGAACCCTGTAACTTGCTCTTCACCATCCATAGAGATGGTATAGGATTTTATACTGCCAGACCGAATAGCGTATAACGATGTTAGCGGATCACCTGCCCTGAAAAGGTGGTTATCTTTTCGCAATGGGCGGTTTCGATGAATAATGCCATCAAGATACTCAATCTCAGATTCAGCAAGGCTAACAGGCAAACATAAGGGCTTGATCGCACATCGCTGACAACTGACATTAGGAAGTGGATTTATTTGTTTTGCTAACGCCATGGTAAATACCTCATATAACTTTTGAATACGTTTTCTCGTGCGCGTGCGGCAAATACGCATCGAATACCATACAAATGTTGCGTATAAAAAAGCGTCCCAAAGACGTTACGTCTATGCTATTTTCACCGATGCGGATTAGTCCCTCTGACTCAAACTCTTTAAGTTCTAGCAATTCTGGTTGAAACTTTTGATTAAACTTAATGTGATACTTTTGATTGATATCCTCGAAACTTAAATGGAAGTTGCATATAAGTGACATAATAATGTCCTTTCTCAAGTCATCTTCACGGCTCACATTGCATCCGCGCCAAGTAGGTAGCTTGTTGTCATCCAATGCCGAATAATAGGCATCGAGTGTCTTGTAATTTTGACTATAGCCCGTCGCGTATTGGCTGATACTTGATACACCGTAGCCGATCAATGCTGAACCTGGATGGGTGGTATAACCCTGAAAATTTCGGTGTAGCTTGCCTTCATTTAAGCTTGTTACAAGGCTGTCATCCGGTTTGGCGAAATGGTCCATACCAATAAATACATAACCATGCTCAAGCAGGTAATTGGTCGTAGCACTTAGAATTGCAATTTTTTCGCTGGGTAAGGGGAGGGTATCAATACTTATTCGCTTCTGTGGCGAAAACAGGTGGGGCAAATGAGCATAGTTAAATATCGATAACCGATCCGGCGACAACGACACCACAGTTTCAAGTGTTTTGGTGAAACTGTTGACTGTTTGGTATGGCAGTCCATAAATCAAATCGAAATTAAGTGACCTAAACCCGAGCGCCTTCGCGTGTGTAATCAACGGCTCAACTTTATCGTACGGCTGTACGCGGTGGACGGCCATTTGAACTTTCTTTTCAAAGTCCTGAATACCGAAACTTAGCCGGTTAAAGCCCATGTCATAGAGTTCGGATAGATAGTCTTCGTTGCATTCTCTCGGGTCGATCTCAATTGAATACTCGCCTAGCTTGGAGTCTAGCAAGTAGTATTGCTTTAGATAATCAAGCAGGTTTCGTAGTTGAGCGGCAGATAAGAAGGTTGGAGTACCGCCACCAAAGTGCAGTTGCTTAACTAGCGGCTTACCCGACTGATTCTCAGCACGAAGACGAATTTCTTTTTTAAGATAGTGAAGGTATGTGTTTGCTTTATCCTTAACCTTAGTCACTATTTTATTACAAGCGCAGTAATAGCAAAGATGAGAGCAAAACGGGATATGAAAATATAGAGATAAACCGGATTCATCTTTCTTTATACGTGAGTCAGGCAACGTATGCGGATCAAACTGAACAGCCGTTGGGTAGGAAGTATAACGAGGTCCACTCAAATTATACTTGTTTATTAGGCGCTCGAATTTTTCACTATCAAAAAAAGTATCACTCACGGGCATCATCTTAATTAGGTTCGACACCCCGATGATAGAAGATTTACCCCGTGAGCAACTTTGATTTAAGTCAAAGGTGGTTGTTATAGCTGCATAAACTATGCCGTGTCATTAGCTAAAACTGCCGTATCATCCGGTAAAGTTGTATTGTATCACTGGCTATGCTGCATCATTTAAATGCATAACTCCTTCAGTTACGAGCACTGCCGGACCGCCTACTCGAATGTTCAACATTGAACCATCTTGCACAAAAGCTTCAGCATTAATGATGCTTCGACGATTCTTAACGGCTCCGCGCTCCAATACAAAGGGGTTGATTCCATCTTTAAACTCTCCGGAAGCAGTAAGATAACCAGCTAGTGCTGGTGTAGCTGAGCCAAGTGGCGGATCATCAGAAACCGAGAGGTTTGGGCCAAATAAGCGCCCGTGATAGTCGGATGCCTCAGACTCATTACTTCGGCAAATCACCAGAACATCTGGAGCTAGTGTCGTCGCAATAGACTTTGACCAGCGGTTACGTTTGAAAGTTGCCGCACATAGCGTTTCAAAACTATCGACAGGAACTATGAAATATGGCCGATCACAGGTTACCGTCATAGGAGCAAATCCGTCATTAACGATAGATGCCTCGTCGATATCCAAAAACTCTGCAATATCTCTAATTGGTGGAATGAAACGATCATACACAGGGCTGGTAGACAAGCTGATTTGGGCATACTGTTTATCTGGTGGCCCAGCGTGAATGTTCACTTTGACATCACCAATACGTTCCTCAAAGATAAAGCTTTTACCCACACAGTCATTACCCAAAGCCCCAATTTGGGCCAGAAGATTAGCTGCGGCGACAGTCGGATGTCCGCCAAAGGTTAATTCTGAAATGGTAGAGAAAATACGTAAACGGCATTGGTTACGATGATCTAATGGTTTAAGAACAAACACCGTTGAATGTAAATTAAACTCGGTCGCGATTTTTTGCATCTGCTTGTCGTTAAGCTCATCTGCATGGGGAACGACGGCAATTTGAGCGCCTTCAAATTGCGTTGACGTGAAAACGTCCAAGGTATAAAACGGCAATCGCATATCAGTATCTCATAATTAGCTATGGTATTAGAAAATAATACAATATAAGGCGTCATACGCAAGTCTAATACTTACATTTATATGCGCATAATATATATTATGTTAAATCAAGTAAATTGAATGCCTTGTCATCTATACAACCTAAGCAAACAATTGCCCTTTTATATCATTAAGCACTCTTCCCTTAACCGAACAACTTTTCTCGTAGATTTCAGATATGAATTAATCCCAGCGGCCTATGGATTAACTCTCATATTGCGTCTAAGCTCAAGTAAAACCTTTTTGGAGTCGTTATGGACTTGGATAATAAGAATTTTATCATCACCGGCGCTAGCCGCGGTATCGGCGCAGCAATTGCCGCTTCATTAGCTAAAAGAAATGCCAACCTGTTTCTTATTGCCAAAACGTTGGACCAACACCCAAAACTATCTGGGTCGCTGCAGCAAACACTTCAAGATATTCAATCTCTCGGTAACGGAACCAAAGAAATATTCGCCTTGGATATTCGCGATCTTGAAAAACTTCAGGGTTTCGTCGACGCTATACAGGCCCGAGGTATTGCTATTGATGGCCTGATAAATAATGCTGGCTCTGTAATGCTGGGGACCTTTGATAAGGTAACGCCTAAACGGTTTCGGTTAATGAACGAAATCAACGTTCAGGCTCCCTATGCGTTAGTGCACATGCTTCATCGCTCATTTTCAACTGGTGCTCATATAGTAAATATCGCTCCTTCGACACATGATTACCGCAAATGGATGCCAGGTACAACCGCTTATTCATTGACTAAATACGGCTTAAGTATACTTACCACGGGTCTTGCGCAAGAGTTGGCCGACATACCAGTTTATGTAAATGGGTTGTGGCCAGAAAAGTTGATTGCGACAGCTGCTATCGAGCATGTTGTTGCCGATAAAGCTTTATTTCCATACTGCAGGAAACCTGAAATTATGGGAGACGCCGTGATTGCACTGCTTCATGATCAAGACCGCCCAACGGGTCAGTTTTTCACTGATACTCAGGTTCTTCAAAAGTCTGGAGTAACGGATTTTGTGTCATATTGTTTTGATACAAGCTATTCTCATTTGTTAAAAAATGACTTATATATCAATTAAATATTGTTTATTTGCATCGCGAGCGTAAGTAGGCCATGTCAGACTTAATGTTTAGCCGTCAACCGTTAGTTGACGCATCACTAACCCTTCACGGCTATGTTTTGGACTTTAATAACCTATCAGGTGCATCGACCCAAGTAGTATTTGATGTTTTATCCTCAATCGACTTTGACAAACTTGGTGACGCGCCAACATTTGTCAAAATCAGAGCATCTCAAATCGACGAAGAACTGTTAACTATTTTGGATAGCAACTATGTTCGGCTTCTCCTTGAGGGAAATTTCCCCGAAGCGGTTGTCATAGAGTGTGTAGAGAGACACTTTGCATTAGGTTTATGTCGGCCAAACTCAACCACTCTGCACCTATTGAAATATTGTGACTATGCTGTTTTATCGCCTGAACACTATCAAAGTGACCGTCTTAAACAAATCATTAACAAGCTGCATGGTAAAAAATTAACGATCATTGCCGACCATATTAAAGAGCAATCTCAACTTCAGAATTTTGGCGATTGTGGTTTTGACTTGTTCTCTGGTGACCTTATTGTGTCAAAGGTTGAAAAAGCCTCAAGCGGCGCCTCTGGCTATAACCGCCTAGTTCTGGTTAAGCTCCTTACTGAACTTCAAAATCCAGACTGTTCGGTTGATAAACTTGAGCAGATTTTTGCGCAGGACTCGCGTCTTTCCTACAAACTGATTGATTTAATTAATAGCCCGGCTTATTCAAGAACACGCGATATCTCATCAGTAAAAGATGCTATCGTTTTTCTGGGTTTGAAAGATGTAAAAAAATGGATTTCGCTTCTTGTTCTGTCCAACATTGATGACAAGCCATACGAACTAATGGTGCAAACCATGTTGAGAGCGAAGCTTTGTGAGCTGGTTGCAACGGAGCTCGGGCGAACAAATATTGAAAGTTACTTTACAGTTGGACTGTTTTCGACACTCGATAATTTGATGGATCAACCCATGGAGTCATTATTAGAACAACTCCCGGTTGATGAATCTCTAAGCATGGCACTGCTGTGTGGGGCTGGAGAGCTTGGGGAAGTGCTTCAAGCTGTCATCAACTATCAAGCGTCAAATTGGCAGGCCTTGGATGGTCTTGATATTTCCTCTGTTCAACTTCGCATGCTGTATTTAAAAGCACTCTACTGGGTAAGCGAATCAATCGCATCACTAGGTATGCAAAAATGATCATCCAGCGGCTATTCCTAGAAAAGATAAGGGTATTGTGTTTTAATTCATCGGAGCTGGCAAAATATGATAAGTAGTTGAATGTATAGACCCCTACTCTGTTTTTTACTTATATTGGTTCCGCCCCTCCTCCAGGCAAAGCTGGTGTTTTGGAATAGCCAAAATGAGAAAGAATATGTACAAACATTAGCAGAAGAGTTTAGCCTGGCGACTGATATCGAAGTCGAGGTTAATTGGATCCATAATCAAGACTACAAAACCACACTACTTCTTCATGCTTATGAAGGTGATTTTCCAGATGTTGCCCTTGTACCTGCCGATTTTCTAGGCGTACATAGGCACTTAAAACTAAGTCCTCTATCACCAAGCCTTATTCATAATTACGTACCTGAGAAGATACAAAGCGCTGCATCCATCGAGGGTAAGCTCTATGGCGTCCCCGTCTTTTGGGGTAACCATTTGATGCTCTATTACAATAAAAAATACGTCGACGAGCCCGCCAAAAACTGGGATGAGCTTGTAGATTCGCGCAGCGTATTAACAAAGCGTGGTGCCAAGAACGCCCTCGCCTTGAATATAAACGAAATGTATTGGTTTGTACCTTTCCTCGGAGCATTTGGCGGCTGGCCGATGGATGGCTCTAAAATCGATCTCAACTCTTCATCAATGAAACAATCACTGGTTTTTTATCGCTATCTGCTGAATGCAGGCATCATCCCAAAGGACTGTGATAGTATATGTGTCCACGATGGTTTTAAGCGCGGCGAATCGGCATATAGCATATCGGGAGATTGGGCCTATAAGGATTTTGAAAAGTCGCTTGGAAATGATTTCGGAGTGGCAATTTTGCCGTCCGTTGGGAATAAGCCCATGGTATCAATGTACTCTACATACGTTTTGGTTTTCCCGGGCAGTGGATTAGAAGGGCCAAAGCGGCAAGCGCTAGAAAAATTTATATCCTATATGCATTCTAAACACGTGCAGCGCTCTTGGTTTAGCGAAGCCGGTTTACTTCCGGTTCGTGAGGATGTTTATAAAGAGGTCATTAAGAACGCTGATAAAAATCTTAGTGCCTCCCTGGCCCAGCTTTCACTATCTCGGGAAATGCCCGTAGAGCCGGGTATGTCATATGCCTGGGAAGCAATGGTTAAAGGCGTAACACGATTTCTACGTGGTATTTACACAGTTGAAAAAGCAACAATGATGATGCAACAACAGGCGATAAGGGATGCGAAGCGCAACGGCGACTATCAGGAATAGCATACTCGATGTTTCGTAGTTTCAGAAATACTCTCACTATATTATTCTTACTCGGTGTGCTTTTACCGGTTATCGTTGTATCTGTTCTCCTCCTTCGTGAAATTTCACAGCGTGTCGAGTCTGAAAACTATCAAAAGCTAAGCTTGCGCTCTCAACAAATCGCCTCGACGATAGAGCACCAGCTAACCCTTGTCACGAAAAAGCTCAAAGATTCATCAAACGACAACGATGTTGTCATGGCTGCCAACAACACCTTTTTTAGTCATCGGGCACTAAAAAAACTTGAACTGATTGTAGATGACTCGCCACTTGCTACGGCTGCATTCCTGCTTGATGAGTTCAACTTTGTCATGGATGCTCATCCACCAGAAGTGGCTGATTTGTATATCCAAAGCATCGCAGACTTATTGCCGGATATAACTTCAACATTTAGCTCAACCGAAGACTTCGCTGTTCTGCATTTAGAGAAATCACCAATAATCAGTGAAACATTGGAAAATCTTGGAATCCAACCACAGTTTTCGGCTTCTGAAGGGCTAGCAATTATAACGCCACTGGTATTGAATGATTATCGCACCTCTCAAAATTTCACACCGTCCGGAGCGTTGGTTACGGTTCTCCCTTTAGAAAATTTTTATCAGATTGAAAAAGGCCACCTCAGTCCAACACAGTCTCTTGAACTATTGATAAACCCTGGGCACGATAAAAAGCAAGGAACACCGCTTAGCGCTTCGATAAATTTGGTTTTAGGTGATAGTCGAGCAAAAGATGTTCTGAATATCATGGTGACATTGTCGGAAACTGAGTCGGTCATGTATGAGCCCGTACGTGCCGCTGTTTATCAAATTTTCAGCATAGTAGCGACATTGATAATCATCTTGGCCATGACGATTATGGTCGTTTCACGTCGCTTAACCAAGCCAATAGACACACTATATAAGCTGGCCATTGATTACAGTCAGGGTAACTATAAAGTAAGGCCAAAACACGCAACGTTCCAAGAATTCCAGTTAGTCGAAGACGCCCTCTCCCACCTGGCCTCTACCGTTGACACCCAGCTAACCGAGCTATCGCAAAAAAACCAAGATCTGCAGCGCATTGACAAACTTAAAGATGATTTCCTGGCTGCAACATCTCACGAATTGAAAACGCCGCTTCACGGTATTGTTGGGCTGTCATCATCTATGTTGGATGGCGCTTCAGGAGATCTAACGACTACCGGTAAGCGCAACATTGCTTTTATTGAGCAAAGTGGGCAACGTCTGTTAGCGCTTGTGAATGATATTCTTGATCTAACCAAGTTAAAAAACAGCGATGTAACCTTGAATTTTAAAGCTATTGACTTGCGGTCCAATGTTGATTTGGTATTCAAACAGCTCAGGCACCTTGCTCAGAACAAGCCGGTAAGGCTGGTTAATGCCGTTCACCCTAACTTGCCCAAGTTAGCGGCAGACGAACAGCGCCTGCATCAAATACTCCATCATCTGGTACATAACGCAATAAAATTCACTGATGAAGGTGAAGTCAAAATCGAGGCGCGGGCGGGTAAAGACGACACCATCGCCATTGAAATATCTGATACTGGGCGCGGTATAAAAGAAAACTCACCCGACGCCATCTTTCAGCCTTTTTATCAAAACGCCGATATTGACCACAAAATTGAAGGTACCGGCCTTGGGCTATCCATTACTCGCACACTGGTTGAGCTGCATGGCGGTGAAATAAAGTTAATTGAAACATCCGGCCCCGGCACTTGTTTCCGATTAGTCTTTGCTCAAGCATCAAAAGATCTCAAACCTTCTGACATCCGAGATGTAGAAGTGATGGAGTATGCTACGCCCACCACTCTACTCCAGGTATTCGATAACGACCCTGAACCAGCATCCACCGATAAAGCCATCGTGCTAGTCGTTGATGACGAACCCATAAATCACAACGTCATTAAAAACTACTTCCATGATACCGACTATCGCATGATTCCATGTATTAATGGTAAGGAGGCCTTGAAGTTTGCAGCTAGCAATAGAGCCGATATCGTACTGCTTGATATTATGATGCCCGAAATTAACGGTTTTGAGTTATGCAAAATGCTCAAGGAATTACCCGCATATAGCAATGTTCCGGTGATATTCCTAACTGCAAAACAAAATGATGAAGATGTTCAACTCGCTTATGATCTTGGGGCTGATGATTATCTAACCAAGCCAGTGCAGAAAACAGAACTTATCACACGCATTGGCTACCATATAGAGCTATCCAAAGCGAGGCACGAATTGGCGACAGTGAATAAGCAACTAGAGGAGCAGGTCGTTTCCCGCACGACTGAGCTGCGTCACTCGCTAGAAGAGCTAGAAAAGAATAACCTGATATTCCATTCTTTGGTTGAAACCAGCATCTCGATGCAGAATCGAAGCGATATTGATGAGTTCATAGATAACACGCTGATACACTTGTCTGCACTTTTTGAAGATATGCTTTTTTGTGTCATTCTGGCGACGGATATTCAATCCATTGATAAGAATGCCTATATGGTAGGTATTTCTCAGAGTGAAATTTCTTGGCTAAATGAGCAGTTACAAAATCGCATGTTTCAGGATGTATCTGCGATGCGTTTAGAACGTGCCAATGAGGAAAGCACTCTATTTCTTTACCATGTATTCCCTCTACGCGGCACTGATACCCACCTATTGGGCTATTTTGTTATTAAAACTTCGTCAACAGTTAACCTAAATAATGAAGTATTGTTACTATTTGCTAAGCAGCTTAGCTCGGCTATCGAAAATAGGTTGTTGACCATTCGTTTGGAGAGTCAGGCTACTACCGATTCACTAACCAATGTGAATAATCGATTAGCTTTTGAACGCGACTTCGAACGGGCAACCTACCGCACATCACGCTATGCCGGTGAAAACCTTGGATTGCTGATCATTGATGTGAATGGATTGAAAAAGCTCAACGATACTCACGGCCATATGTTAGGCGATCGCGTTATCATTTTCGTAGCCGACGTTCTCAAACAGGCAATTCGCAAATCAGATCAAGTTTACCGAATGGGTGGTGACGAATTCTTTGTTCTACTCGCGCCAGGCCATAACGAAAGTTGTAAACATCTAGCTAAACGTATTCGTCAGTTAGTACAGGCTAGAGCCCTGCTTGTTAACGAGAATAGTGCCAACGGAACTGATAGCATTAATATTGCTCTAAGTATCGGCTATGCTACGACTGAAGAATACGATATCTGTGAGCTTGTAAACGTCGCAGATCAACGGATGTATGAAGATAAAAAGTCATTTTATTCAGAAAACAACTTTTCAGAGTAAACGATTATTTAGAGTAAACAGACTCTAGAATACGCCCCAATATAGTTATTAATAATAATCAATGGGCCATCAATCAGTGGAGAATGTAGGTGTTTCGAACCCTAATACCCGTGTCGCTAGTATTACTAATCAGCGGCTGTAATACAATTAATTCCCAGTTTATAAAAGAAGATAACGATGCCAGCACTCTATCAACAGAGACTGTCGCTCCAGAAGAAGAAAATGTATGGCAACAGGAAGAATCCCTGCTAAGCCAAGCCGAAGACGATTCAATGCTCGACGTTTTTCTAGAACCGGAAGAATGTGAGCTTTCTGAATTAGCTTTGCAAGAAAAGAAAGCTGATAGCTCGGTATCTATCTGGGAACATATTTCCAAGAACACCGAATTGCATGTTCATTCCAAAGTCCGCATTACTATGCACAAAAACTGGTATCTAGAACACCCAAGATACTTTCACAAAATCTCAAAGCGCGCAGCGCCATATGTGGGCTATATCGTTGAACGGCTTGAGCAAGAAGATATGCCAGTCGATCTCGCCCTACTTCCTGTCATTGAGAGCGCTTACAACCCTTTCGCATACTCTCATGGGCGTGCCGCAGGGTTGTGGCAGTTTATTCCGATGACAGCAGAGCGATTCAAGCTGGATAATAACTGGTGGTACGATGGTCGACGTGATGTCATTGCGTCAACAGATGCAGCAATTAAATACCTGAAGTACCTGCATCGATATTTTGATGGTGACTGGTTACATGCGTTAGCAGCTTACAATGCAGGTGAAGGTACACTGCGAAGAGCCATCAAAAAGAATGCCGCAAAGGGATACCCTACTGATTTCTTTTCGTTAAAGCTTCCAGAGGAAACGCGCCACTATGTCCCTAAATTGCTGGCTTTGTCGCAACTTTTTAATGAGCTATCAGAGCATCAGCTGCCATTGGCTGAGGTGGCCTACGGCAGCCGACTGGCTGTTATCGATACTAAGGGACAAATCGATATCTCTTTATTGGCGGATTTAGGTGGATTGCCGGTTGAAACAATTCAGCGCTTAAACCCCGGCTTCAAACGCTGGGCAACGCCACCAGGTAACAATGGTGCGGTTGTCGTGCCGCTTCAGCTCGAACAAAGGTACATTACGCAACTTGCTAGCTTACCCGACAGTAAACGCATGAAATGGGTTCGTTACCGAGTAAGATCTGGCGACAGCCTTATAAAAATTGCTAAGAAATATGATACAAAACCAGATTTAATTGCATCGACTAATAATATCAAAGGGGCGTTTATACGCGTTGGTCAATATCTCATGATACCGGTCGCAGCTAAGTCTCTAGAAGACTACCCTCTCACCGACGCGCAACGCCTTGTCGCTAAGCAATCATCAGGAAAAGGAAAAACACGCATAGAACACGTGGTCGCTGCTGGGGACACATTGTGGGACATAGGAAAGCTATACAAGGTACGCTATGCCGACTTGGCGCGATGGAATAGTATGGCCCCTGGAGATACGCTTAAACTTGGCCAAAAGCTAGTTGTATGGAAGAAAGCGCAGCAGGGAAAAAGTATAACTAAGGTAAAATATAAAGTACGTAAAGGCGACTCGCTTTCGACTATATCCAATAAATTCAATGTTAAAGTTGCAGATGTAAAACGCTGGAATACTTCTCGGCTAGGCAAGTACATCCACCCAGGCCAAGTGCTGATTTTATACGTTGATATTAACGAACAAAGTTAGGAGTTCACCTGACCAACCCACTGCTACGAAATATCTCTTTCAGTAAGGATATGTTTCGTGGCTATCCCTCTTCGTAGTGCGCCTTTTTGGCGCGCTTCGCTCTGTAGCCCGTCCCCCCAGCATGTTACATTTCAGTGCACAATAACGGTGCGATGCAAACTATATGTACATATCAGGCTAGCAATTCTTAAAGAATATATCCACACACCACCCCTAACATATTGTATTTTATACATATATAAATTTAATTCTTTCTTGGCACTCAATTTGCTTTTCATGGTATGAAGCTTAACGAATGATAAGGCATGGCAAATGAAAGAGAAACTCATACTCATTGGAAACGGCATGGCCGGTATGCGCGCAGTAGAAGAGCTACTGGCAATTGACCCAAACAAATATGATATTACCGTATTTGGTGAAGAGCCTCACGGTAACTACAATCGCATCATGTTATCTCCAGTACTCGGTGGTGAAAAAACCATCGAAGAGATCATGATTAACGATTTAGATTGGTACAAAGAAAACAATGTCGAGCTAATCGCTGGTCAAAAAGTTGTATCTATCGACCGTGAAGCAAAGACTGTAACATCTGAAGATGGTGTAACCCGAGCTTACGACAAAATTATTCTTGGTACAGGGTCTAGCCCTTTCATCCTTCCTCTGCCCGGCAAAAACCTTGAAGGCGTCATCACCTTCCGTGACATTCATGATGTTAACACCATGATTGAAACAGCCAAAACGCATAAACATGCTGTGGTTATTGGTGGTGGACTTCTAGGGCTTGAGGCTGCAAACGGTTTATTAAAGCATGGCATGGACGTTACCGTGGTTCACAACCTGGACACCTTAATGAATCGCCAGCTTGATGAGCCTTCAGCTGAGCTGTTAAGAAAAGCACTTGAAGAGCGGAAGCTTAAGTTCGAGATGAGCCGCTTAACCGAAGAGCTGATTAGTGACGAAAATGGCCGTGTATGTAAAATCCGTTTTCAGGGTGGAGATGAGATCCCGGCTGATTTAGTTGTCATGGCTGTTGGTATTCGGCCCAACACCGAACTAGCGGCCAAGTCCGAACTCGATACCGAACGCGGTGTTATTGTTTCAGATGCGATGCAAACTTCTGACGAAAGTATTTTTGCCGTTGGCGAGTGTGTTCAGCATCGTGGCGAAATATTCGGCTTGGTTGCTCCACTATGGGAACAAGCCAAGGTGCTTGCTAAGCAACTTTGTGGCGATACCCAAGCAGCATATACCGGCAGTGTAACTTCTACCAAGCTGAAAGTTACCGGTATTGATGTCTTTTCAGCCGGTGATTTTATCGACGGCGATGACAAAGAATCGATAGTGTTCCAAGATCCCAACCGGGGCATCTATAAAAAAGTAGTACTGAAAGACGGTAAGTTGATTGGTTCTGTACTTTATGGCGATGTGAAAGATGGCAATTGGTACTTCCAACTACTAAAAGACGAAACTGATGTCTCTGAATACCGCGATACCATCGTCTTTGGCCAAGCCTTTGTGGGCGGCGGCCAAATGGATGAGACTGAAATGGTTGCCAACATGGCTGATGATGCCGAAATTTGTGGCTGTAACGGTGTTTGTAAAGGTACGGTTGTTAACGCAATCAATGAAAACGGTCTCAAAAGCGTTGATGAAGTTCGAGCACATACCAAAGCTTCGGCCTCCTGTGGTTCTTGTACTGGATTAGTTGAACAAGTATTAAAGGTTACCCTTGGAGATGAATTTGAAGAGGGCGCAAAGGTAAAGTCAGTATGCGCCTGCACGGATAAAACCCACGAGGAAGTGCGGGACAGCATACGTGATAAACACCTGACCTCGATCCGTGAAGTGTACGATACTCTTGGCTGGAACACGCCGGATGGCTGTCATATTTGTCGACCGGCAGTCAATTATTACCTTATTTCGACCTGGCCTGCCGAGGCAGAAGACGATCAGCAATCGCGCTTTACCAATGAGCGAATGCACGCCAACATCCAGAAAGACAATACCTATACTGTCGTGCCACGTATGTTTGGTGGTATGTGTACTTCAGATGAGCTACGAGCTCTGGCCGACGCCGCCGATAAATACGAAGTGCCGATGATCAAAGTGACTGGTGG
>DFOV01000430.1 GCA_002376965.1 Gammaproteobacteria bacterium UBA3532 | reverse complement strand
GGTGACCATCCATCAGCAGGCGCTTTACCAAGTGATTTCCAAGAAATCCGGTTGCTCCGGTGACTAAGATGTGTTGACCCAAAATAACTCCCTGATATCAATGAAAAACAATCAGCCTATTGTTTTCGCAGTATAAAGCAGCAGGCACTGTTTATTCCAGTGATACTTTCTTATGCTGAGTATAGACGTTATTGTGCCGAATAATGACGTTCGCGCTATAATGGCACAGACTATGATTTTCTTGAGGGCAAGGACATCAACAGTGTCTGGAGCCGAAGATTAAATGAATTGTATTAAAACAGAAGGGGATATAAATGAAGAAGTTAGGTAGCGTGGTATTAGTTGCGGCGGTGGCGTCGCTTAGCGGCTGTGCCAGCGATGGAAGCTTCGATACCAACAGAGCCTTGGCTGCAGGGGTACAGGTTGGTGCTGGTGTTGTACAAGCAACTATGCTTGATGAGGGGCAGGTGAAGCAAATGTCGAGCCTTGCAGCAAAAGAGTATGACACCAAACATAAAGTTGCTGCTGCAAACTCGCAGTACACCAAACGTTTAAAGCGATTGACCAATCCTCTTCGCAACTATGCTGGTTTACAGCTTAATTTCAAAGTTTATGTGGAAGACTCTATCAATGCATTTGCTATGGCTGATGGTACGGTGCGGGTGCATTCGGGTTTGCTCGATGCCATGCCAGACGATCAGGTGCTAGCGGTTATTGGGCATGAGATTGGGCATGTTAAACTAAAACATACCTACAAACAGATGCGGGAAACCTTATTAGCCGACACTGTATTTAACGCCGCTGCTGCATCTGGTGGCACTATCGGGGCTTTGACCAGCGGTCAATTGGGGCAGGTTGCTAATGCTGCAGTGAAAGCACAGTTTTCGCAACAGGACGAGCTTGATTCCGATGCGTTTGCTGTTAAGTTGCTCAGGAGGCAAGGAAAAGATCCTGGCGCGATGAAACGAGCCATTCAAACCTTACAGTCCAAATATGGTTCAGGTGGCGGCTTTTTAAGCTCTCACCCTTCGAATGATAGGCGTATCGAAAATATAAACAAGTTATTGAAATAAGCCGTCTGAGCCCTGTAAAAGCGGTATTTAGCGCGAGCCTTTATATCGCTTTTTCGCTGCGGCTACCTTTCTCTTGTATTCGGCTTTACTGATTTCGTTATTGCGATATGCCTCTTTAAGAGTGGCTATCTCTTTGTCGTAAACCTCTCGCATATCACGCACTAATTCTTTGTAAGTTTTTTTGTCTATCTTATCGGCTTTATAAGCTAACTTTGCTTCCCTGACATTACTAATGCGAGGTTTTGCAGGCTTCGGTGCTGGTTTTGGGGTGGCCTTCGGCGGTGTGGAAACAGCAACAGGTTTTGGCGTGGGGGCGGGCGTATTAACAACTTTGTCCTGTTTTTGTTTGATAGTGCTTGGTGTGACAGTGCTTGGCTTGACGGTTTGCACTGGTTGTATTACAGGGGCCTGTTCCACCACTTTGGTGGCATGGGTGGCATGGGTGGCTTGGGTGGTTAAAGCGGCTTTTTCTTGTTCTGGAGCCTCGAGAGTATTTTCTGTGTGGATCTCTTTGTCCTGAGCTGGCCTTGTGTCTTGGTTTTGCTCTGTCTCCTGGGATAGCTCCTGGTTTGGAGATGACTGAATACTTTCTGGGGGAGCAGCAATATCTGTTGACTGGCTAGCTTGAGTGAAGTCGGGGCCAGGCTTTGCACTCAGAGGCGTGTCGGAACTGAGGGCTGGTGTGTATAGCTTCGGATAGAGATAGAAAGCCCCGGCACCTAGCCCAACTAATAGTAGAGCTAATACTGCATATTTACCAATACCTTGCGGTTGAACTGACAGGTATTCGTGACCGCCCTGGGGGAGTTGGTAATGCATCCCACCATATGGGAAAACCTGCTCTTGCTCCGCATCTTCGCTGGTATTAGCCTCCGGAATCAAACGTGATGTAGAAAAGCGTGGAATATTGTACAAACGAATGGGTTGAGGGATCCCCGATAGCTCTTTAAACCCCACTTCTTTGGCTGGGACCTCTGCCTTATTCATTGCCATGTAGACCGCTTCGCTCAGGTATATTTCATTTGCCGGAGCCACTCCCTCGATACGCGCCGCTACATTGACCGGTTCACCAAATATATCTTTGTTGGCGATGCGTACTTCGCCTAGATGGGCTGCAACGCGAATATGGATGCCTTCGCTATCCGCAGCATGGATATTGTGGTCGTGCATGGCATCTTGCAAAGCCATCGCACAAAGCATGGCATCCGTTGGAGAGCGAAATGTGAGCAAAAGGGCGTCGCCGATGCTTTTAATGACCTTTCCTTTAAAGCCTTTGATAATAGGAACCAAGGTTTTATCAAAGGTTTCTAGCAGCTTGGCATTCTGGACACGAGATTGTCGGCTGGTAGTAGCAGTGAAGCCTGCTATATCAACAAATAATATGGTGAGGTTTTCGGTGCGAATATCCATCTTTACTCCAAGGAATCCTTAATCGAACGTGGCGAGTATCATCCCTAACCAGGCTGTATAAAAAATAGCATCTCCATATCTTCTGGGCCAGTATTAATTATTTCGTGTATGTCTCCTGGTTCAGCAACGGCACAATCACCAGCGATGAGCTCAAATGACTGCTGGTTAATAATAAAGGTAGCTTGGCCGCTAAGGATAACAAAAACTTCAGAAGCACTTGCGTGTTGATGGGCTTCGACACGTTCGCCTGCTGGGATTATGGCACGGGCGAGCTGGTACAGCGGTGGTAGTTGGTCCGGCTTCAAATAGACCTGTTTTAGTATCTTGTCGTTATGGCGAGTGGCTTCTGCGCTTAGTTCGTCGTATCTGCGAATGATCATATGTTTATACAAATGTGCAGGCAAAAAAAATCCCGCTGATTGAGCGGGATTTTTGAAAAAGGATGGTGGCTATGGCGGGACTCGAACCTGCGACCCCATCATTATGAGTGATGTGCTCTAACCAGCTGAGCTACATAGCCACTTATTGAGGCGCGTATTATTTAATAATATCAATACACTGTCAATAACTTTATACATTAAATCGGAAGTGAATAACATCACCATCTTTTACGATGAAATCTTTTCCTTCCAAACGCCATTTCCCGGCATCTTTTGCACCTTGCTCGCCTTGCAGTTCAACATAATCTTCATAGCCAATGACTTCTGCGCGAATAAAACCTTTTTCGAAGTCGGTGTGGATCTTTCCTGCCGCCTGTGGGGCGGTTGCGCCAACAGGGATGGTCCAGGCTCGTACCTCTTTTACTCCGGCGGTAAAGTAGGTTTGCAGGTTTAATAGGTTATAGCCAGCGCGAATAACGCGATTAAGTCCAGGCTCTTCTAAACCCATTTCTTCGAGGAACTCAACTTTCTCTTCGTCATCCAATTCGGCGATTTCTGCTTCTATTGCACCACAAACCGGCACAACCACGGCACCTTCTTTTTGCGCGATTTGCTCCACCTGTGTTAGATAGGGGTTGCCTTCAAATCCATCCTCATTGACATTAGCAATATACATGGTTGGCTTCAGGGTCAATAAACTGAAAGGCTTAAGTAGGGCAAGCTCTTCTTTTGATAAATCGAGACTGCGTATTGGCTGGCTCTCATCAAGGTGTATTTTGCATTTTTCCAAAACCGGAGCTAACGCCTTGGCTTCTTTAGTGCCCGCTTTTAGTTGCTTGGCATTGCGTAGAATCGCTTTCTCAATACTGTCAAGATCAGCCAAAGCCAGTTCAGTGTTAATGACATCAATGTCATCTTGCGGATGAACTTTTCCTGCGACATGAACTATGTTTTCGTTTTCGAAACAACGAACCACGTGAGCGATAGCGTCAGTCTCACGGATATTGGCTAGAAATTTATTGCCTAGTCCCTCTCCTTTAGATGCCCCTGCAACCAGGCCTGCAATATCAACAAACTCCATTGTTGTTGGCAGAACTTTTTGTGGGTTGACTATTTCTGCCAACGCATCGAGCCGTTTGTCTGGCATGGGAACTATGCCGGTATTGGGTTCGATGGTACAAAAAGGGAAGTTGGCCGCGTCGATTCCTGCTTTGGTTAATGCATTAAATAGCGTGGATTTACCTACGTTAGGTAATCCTACGATGCCGCAATTAAAGCCCATATCATGTCCTGTTCAGTCTGTGTAATTCGTTCATGGCTGGCGCGTGGTCGCCGGTGACTATAGCACCAATTTGGCGGCATGACGCATCAATAGCCTCATCAATCAGGTTTTGCTCGGATGCAGGTGCTTTGCCAAGCACAAAACCTGTTACCAGCTTCTTGTCGCCTGGGTGTCCGATACCTATGCGAAGGCGGTAGAAATTCTTATTGTTCCCCAGCTGGCTGATGGTGTCTCTCAAACCATTATGTCCACCATGGCCACCACCTTGCTTCAGGCGAACCTGTCCTGGTTGGAGGTCCAGTTCGTCATGAGCAACCAGTATTTCTTCAGGAGTAACCTTATAAAACTGAGCTAGAGCGGCAATAGCCTGACCGCTTCGGTTCATAAAGGTTGTAGGGATAAGGAGGCGAATATCTTGTCCAGCGATCAGTCCTCTGCCAGCAAGACCATGAAACTTTGATTCCGGTTTGAGAGTAGCCTGGTACTGTTTCGCCAGTTCTTCAACCAGCCACGCGCCAGCATTGTGGCGCGTGGTTTCGTATTGTGGCCCTGGGTTGCCAAGGCCGACAATCAATTTTATTGCTGCAGACACAGAGTAAATTACTCAGCAGTCTCTTCTTCCGCGTCATCGCTGCCGCCTTT
>DFOV01000143.1 GCA_002376965.1 Gammaproteobacteria bacterium UBA3532 | reverse complement strand
TTACGATTTTAGCGAGATCGGTCCCTATTTGGATGAATCTTTAATTACGGTCTTCGAAAACAGTAGTCAGAATATTTAAGACAACAAGGACGTTTATGTGTGTGATTCATAGAGATCGTTTCAACATAATACGACTCTAAGAACAAAGAAATTAGACAGCGACTCAAGTGGATTGAGCTTTACGAAGAAACTAAAAATGCAGGTCTGGTTTGCCGCAGGTGTGGTATATCCAGACCCACTCTTCGTAAATGGTTAAAACGATACAAAGAAAATGGTCTAGACGGTCTTCAGGACGTTTCTAAACGCCCTCATACCTCGCCAAATACTAAAATAAACCATCAGATAGAGGAATGGATTCTAAGCCTGAGAAAAGACAGGAAGCTTGGTGCGCGGAGAATCCAAAATGAACTTCTTCGCGAGCATAGTGTTCAATTATCGCTTGCTTCCATACATAAGGTGCTGACCAGACATGACGTTAAACCAATAGTATTTCAACGGAAGAAAAAAGACTTCATCCGTTACCAAAGACCTATTCCAGGTGATCGAGTGCAGATGGATACATGCAAAATCGCTCCTGGAATTTACCAATATACTGCTATTGATGACTGCTCTAGATATCGCGTACTGGATGTGTTTAACCGGAGGTCGGCAGCAAACACCCTTATTTTTATCGATAAGGTAATCGAGGAAATGCCATTTCCAATACAGCGAATACAAACCGACCGTGGTACAGAATTCTTCGCAGAGAAAGTTCAGCGAAAGCTGATGGATTATGGCATCAAATTTCGTCCTAACAAGCCTGGTTCTCCTCACCTGAATGGTAAGGTTGAAAGGTCGCAAAGAACCGACAAAGAAGAGTTTTATTCAACAGTAAACTTGAATCTAGACGAACTAAAAAACGAAACATTGCCCGAATGGCAGCATTACTACAACTGGCAACGGGCACATGGTTAGTTAAAGGGAAAAACGCCAATGGATATTGTCTGTGAAAGACTTGAACAAGCCCCACTTTGAGAAGAGGTTCACGAGGATTATATAACTGAGGACGAGCGCATTCAGCTATCAAATTATCAACGCGACCTGCAATTGAGAAAAGTGAAATGATGTCTATGAATCACACAACTCATGCCATATAAATCGACTTTCTAACACTCCAAACAATGGATAGTAACTCGCGATCACAACAGTGAGCGTTGGATAAAAACTTCGGTCTTTATCGAATTTATTTAACTTCGCCAATCCTATTATTAAAACAGCTACCAAAGCCCCTATTGAAGTACTCACTAACACTTTATTTACCCATGTGCCGGTAATAGAAAAATTGCCCCTTCCAGCGGCTAAAACTTGCCACGCTTCTATTCGTCTTTGCTTGAAGAAAACGCTTTTAATGCTTTTTCCAGTGAATATTTTGCGTTAGGCATAACGGAACCTGTGAATTCTTGTACCGCTTGATGGATTTCATGCTCAGCTGGGTTTCTTTCAATTATTCCCAAGTTAAGTAACTTAATTCTGTCCGCTTCGTTTTTACTATGTACCACTGTGTTGTCCTGTTTTTGTTTGTTATGGCTGTACGATCAGGCGTAACGTAAGTCTGATCGTTGCTATTGAACCAATTACTTTTTATGGGTTTGCCCAGGAGGAACACGGTGGCAACTCCAGGGTTTGTGTTTTGCATTTTCACGAATGTTTTCGTCAACGAATTGGTAATAGCCTTCTTTCATTTTTGTCCAAAAGTCGTCCGAAATGTCTGCCCCGTTGTCACGAATGATTGTCTCAATGCCATCTAAATTGCAGTGGGTTGCATCGTAGCCTATATGCAGGGTACTTTTGGCGTCCTCAAATGAAACTGCATCGATTCCAAAGGTCCCATCAATGCCAGCAATAATTGCTTCTATGTTATCTTCGGTAATACCAACCAACTTTAAATGCCGTACGACTAAATTCGCCTCTGATACACCGACTCTGTGATCTAGATCGCTCATCTTTTCCTCCTATAAATCGATTGTTAACTTGTTTATGTTCGTCATTTCTTTAATTATTTAAAACACTATTGGCACCGAGCTGCTGCTTCATTAACGATTGTAAAATTGACATTCTTTGTTCAAGATAAAACAAAAGTTCGTCTACCGAATTTCCCATGACTACAAAGTCGCCCCCTGCTAAACCGCTGTCGATAAGAACGAGACTTCGTTGAAGGCCATTTGTGTACGTTTCTTCCAGATGTGCTTTGTGTTGCAGGTCTGTTTCACTTTGGAGTCTCTTCTCAATATTCGTTAAATAAATTTCCATCATTTTCATATGCTCAACGATGAGAGTTTGCCTATCAGAGACGTCGTTGATCCGTTGTATGCGTTGCATTAGTGCATCCATGACAAGCTCATTACTTCGAAGCATATCATCCGCACTCATCGACGTTTGAGCAGCAGCAAATGTCGCGGGTAACACCCCTCCAACAAACAGTAATGACAGTAGTACTTTGTTCATTTTGTAATCCTTAATTAGTGCTTGAAACGTTTGAAATACCCATACGGGGAAACCAACCTGGCGTCGTTTGTTTATAGTGTCTGTAGCTATCACCAAACTCGGATTCAGCTTGCTGCTCTTCTCGCGTGGCGAGTCGAGCATAAACGACAATAAGAATTGGAAACATAAGTAAGGTTGGCAGTGTTGGCCATTGCAACAAAAAGCCAAACATGATCAGTATAAATGCAACATATTGAGGATGCCGGCAGCGAGCGTACCATCCAGTAGTGGCTAAACTATGCGATTTTTGCGCGTGGTGTAGGACACTCCAAGAAGCGGATAGTAAAAAGAAACCTAAAATGATGATGACATTACTTAAGATGTGTAAAATATCCCAGTGAGCATCGCCGGATAGCCCTAGCAAAGTATGCCACAAGTGACCATTTTCATGCGCTAAAAAGTCTACCCCTGGATAACTTTCCGCTAACCACCCTGACAAAAAATATATTGTCAGGGGGAAACCATACATTTCGGTAAATAAGGCCACGATAAAAGCGGAAAATACACCTAGGCTTCGCCAATCTGTTTTCGACTTCGGCTTGATAAAACTAAACGCAAAAAAGATAAAAATGGCTGAGTTTATAATGACTAGTGCCCAGAGCCCATAATCAGAATCACCGTGCATTATTATTCTCCGTTTTATGTTTTCCTTTACGGGCCTGCTCTAACCCTTCGATATAGCCTTTTCGATATTGCTCATTGTCCTCGGTTTGTTCTTTAAATGTTTTTTCGGTGTGCTCATGTGTTTCATGTCCTTTGCCATGACTGCCGTGCATAAAAATGTGCATGACAAGGCACAACAACAAGATCAAGTAAGGTAAATACGGAAACACATGCTCACCATGCTCAACCAGCAAGAAGTAGCTCGCGGCGGTAATAAGGCCTATGGCAGACCAACCACTGGGGGTGCGCCAAAAGGGGACTTTTTGTTTACTCATAATACACCTCGCTTTGGTATCTTTTACGTTAATAAAAAGCGTTTAATCACTTGATCACCAACGTGCCACGATACATTTGCATCTGACAATGAAATGGGTAAACGCCGGCACTGGAAGCAGGAATAGTGACCGTCACTCGCTTGTTAAGCGCTAATGTTTCATTGATATCCAACTCCGGGATCAATAACGTTTCTGCACAGGGCGTTGCATCTTCTCTGACGAACATAAGCTTAACGGACTGATGCGCCGGCACCGTGATATTGGCAGGCTGATACACGCCGTCTTTTACAAGGACTTTGATACTGCCGTCTTTTATCTGGGTTGATTGTGCTTTGTAAAGCCAAAACCACCAAACAATAAGCCCAATCAGGATAAGCCCTGCTAAATTAATCCATATCATCATTGTGTACTCCTAGTGCTCTTTCGCTTTAAATAGACGTAATCGGTTAGCATTGGTCACCACCGTTAGTGATGAGAATGCCATCGCTGCACCAGCAATGACTGGGTTAAGCAGTATCCCTAAGAATGGATAAAAGACGCCTGCCGCAAATGGTATTCCGGCGACATTATAAATAAATGCGCCAAAGAGGTTTTGCTTGATGTTACGCAGTGTTGCTTTGCTCACGGCAATTGCATCCGCTAACCCATGTAGGGAGCCGCGCATCAACGTTATATCCGCACTTTCTATCGCTACATCAGTCCCAGTCCCAATCGCAAAGCCGACGTTGGCATGAGCAAGGGCCGGTGCGTCATTTATGCCATCACCGGTCATACCCACAATTTCGCCTTCACGTTGAAGCTCAAGTATTTTGTTTGCCTTATCTTCCGGCATCACTTCGGCAACGTAATCTGCAATCCCCGCTTTTCGGGCGACGGCTTTTGCGGTCAGTCGATTATCCCCGGTTAACATCACAACTCGTATCCCGTTATGCTGTAGCCGCTTTATCGCATCTATTGAGTCAGATTTTATTGGGTCAGCGACGGCAATTACGGCAACTAATGTAGAATCAATAGCAAAATACATAGGGGTCTTTGCATCCGCTGCTAACCTCTGCGCTTTGTCGATGTAATGATGAAGCTCGATCCCTTGGTCTATCATCAATTTTTCATTTCCAAATAGCAGGCGTTGAGAATTTAGCATGGCTTCAACCCCCTTCCCCGCAATGGACTGAAAATCAGTAACGGAATGGATCGGCACACCTTGCTCCTTTGCAGATTCAACGATCGCCATGGCAAGTGGATGCTCAGAACCAGACTCAAGGCTAGCCGCCAAAGAAAGCACATCGTTGTGACTATGATCTGAAACTATAACGACATCTGTTACTTTAGGGGCCCCCTCAGTAATAGTGCCTGTTTTATCTAGAACCATAGTGGTTATTTTTGATGCAGATTGCAGCGCTTCGCCGTTTCGGATAAGAACCCCCGCTTCAGCCGCCTTTCCCACACCGACCATCACCGACATCGGTGTGGCCAAACCCAAGGCGCAAGGGCAGGCAATAATCAGTACTGTGGTCGCAGAAACGATTGCAAAAGCTACTTCAGGAGATGGGCCATAATTCAGCCAGGCCAGCGCACTGATCACGGCAATGATCATGACGACCGGTACAAAATAGGCGGAAATCATATCAGCTAATCGACCAATAGGCGGTTTAGAATTTTGTGCGCGTTTTACCATGTTAATAATTTGAGCAAGCGCGGTATCTTTTCCCACGCGCTCTGCTCGAAAGACGATAGAGCCTGATTTGTTTATCGTGCCGGCAACGACCTCATCGTCTTTTCGTTTTTCTATGGGCATGGGTTCACCCGTTAGCATTGATTCATCAATACTTGTCTGGCCCTCGACAACTAAGCCATCAACAGAGATGCGCTCCCCAGGGCGAACCCGGATAAGATCATTTAGCAGAACATCTTCAATCGGAATATCTATATCATGCCCATCACGAATGACGCGAGCTGTTTTGGCTTGTAAACCAATCAGTCGTTTAATTGCCTCGGACGTTTTACCGCGTGCTTTTATCTCAAGCGCTAAGCCTAAATTAATGAGACCAATTATCATGGCTGTTGCTTCAAAATAGACATGCCGCGCCATTTCAGGCACATATCCGGGGAAAAACACAACGACCATAGAGTACAACCAGGCTGTTCCTGTCCCCAATGCAATCAAAGTATCCATGTTCGCGGCGTGATTTTTAAAGGAGTTCCAAGCACCTACATAAAAATGCCGACCAGAAAACACCATAACACCCAATGTCATGATCCCTACAATCAACCACACGATCCGCTCAGTGGTCGTGTTGACGCTCATTTCCCCCGTCACCAAGCCATAAAGCATCAGTGGCACACCCAGAGATAATGCAATGACCATGTCTCGCATTAGTTTTTTATAATATGCCCAGTCCGCCTGTTCCTTTTCTTCAATGGCAGCCTCATCTGAATCCGTATTCGCTAATGTTGCGTTATACCCAGCTTGCTCTACCGCCTTAATCAATGCGTGGGAGGATGAACTGCCCATCACCAACACCGAGCGTTCAGCAAAATTCATCTCAGCATTGGTGACACCCGAGACCTGTTTTAAGGCCGCTTCAATTTTAGTCACACAACTGGCGCAACTTGCACCTTGGATATTGAGTTGTAGCTCACCCGAAGACGCAGAGACTTGCTCAGTATGTGTTTCACTCTCGACCGCCTTACTAGCGGTTGATACTTTTTTGTCACCGCCACAACACGAATGAATTTTCGCATCGTCCGTTTTTGAATTCATGAGCCACTCCCTCTCTAAATAATGTTATGATTTAAGTGATGTGAAACCTTCAATCAAATGGCAAATCGTATCGGCCGTTGGATGCTGATCCGGTGTATTTTCCCATTCTGAGATTGCTTTTCGCATGCGCAGTCTTAGCTCATGCATGTCCTGATACCGCTGTTCAGTTTCTTTCAACCTTTGTTCAATAAGGCGCCGAACCGTCGGGCATGGCGCGTTGGTTTGTGATGACGTGAACAGAATTTCCTTAATATCATTGATAGAGAAACCTAATGAACGCGCGCTTAAAATAAACCGTAGTCGTGTCACATCAGCGGGCCTGTAATACTTGTAACCATTGTGCGATTTACTTGGCACCAAAAAACCAATGCGCGTGTAATACCGTACGCTGTCCGCGCTAATCTCTAGTGCATCTGCAATTTGTTTAACGCGCATTTTAACGCTCCTCTTTTATCAACATAGATATGCGGTTAAGCACGCCTTTAATCCTATGTTCTACTCTCACGTTACTAGGGTAAACCTATGTGTTGCTCACAGGTCAACACCTATTCTTTCAGCAGATCCTTGGAAGCGGCTCATCTTCGAGTTCATTCATGAAACGTCTTCCTCCCATTGGCGTAACAATGGTCACGCGCCCTTTTGATTCGGTGTTTTTTACTATTACACCAATGTGTTCGGCCTGCTCCCCGTTTCGAATGCTCCGCCAGTGTTCTAGCACCTTACCGCTTATGTCAGGGGCAACAACAGCAACAATGCGTCCCTCACACGCTAAAACAAACGGATCAAAGCCTAATATTTCACACACGCTTGCCACTTCAGGTCGCACCGGAATATTATTTTCAATTAACTCGATATCGAAGCCTGTTTCATTAGCAACGTCATGGAGTAATACTGACAACCCTCCACGAGTTGGGTCACGCACAAAACGAACACCTTCCAAATGCTTGATTGGATCAATAAGAGGAACAACGCTTCCACAATCAGACTTTAGCTGACCTTGCAAACCATAGTCCTCGCGAGCAAGCAGGACACACGCACCGTGATC
>DFOV01000072.1 GCA_002376965.1 Gammaproteobacteria bacterium UBA3532 | reverse complement strand
AGCGAAAATTGCGGTGGCCGATTAGATGCCTTAAGAAACATGGAAATGTATTTTACTATTGGCGAAGATGATCCGTTCAAGGATAACAACTTTCACCTAAGTCGCATTCTGAACGAAAAAGGGATAAAGCATCAAATGGATGTGTGGCGCGAGCGTGCGCATCGAGGATATTACTGGCGCCAAATGGCGCCAGTTTATTTGTAAAATGTACTTACCAACATTCGGTTGGTTTTTTTCTGCCTAGGCTATCCATGGTCATTTCTAGACAGTCCGTGTCTTTCTTCTGCGGCGAGTCACTTGATGGAACAGCCGTGATAACAAAACTGCTACACACCTTCGGACCGGTGCCTCCAACACCGGCCGTGGCGCAGTCACCTGCATCAACCTCAATATCGTAATAACCTTCTGGCGATGCAAACGTAGCAATATCACTATAACTGTTAGATACAGTATATGCCTTTCGCACCTGAGACTCGGCCTGCTCTATCCCAACATGAGCATCACTGCGTTGTCCGCGGCGAACACTGTTGTTGTAGGATGGAATTGCGACGCCAGCAAGAATAGAGATGATTGCAATAACAATCATCAACTCTATCAGGGTGAAGCCTTCAACACGACTGTTACCGGATTTTGATATCATTTCTTGCCTCCGCCATTGCCGTTATTACCGCCGTTATTTCCGCCGTTATTTCCGCCGTTATTTCCGCCGTTATTTCCGCCGTTATTTCCGCCGTTATTTCCGCCAGTAGAGGTGTCTTCTCCAGGGAAGAGTGTATATTCAGTCAGCGGTGTCAACTCATTATCGTTGTTGATATATACCGGTATATCCTGAAACTCTCTCCAAGAAGAACGTAACGGCTTTTGTTGTTTAACCTGTAGAACTTCTCGTCTTAAAGCCGCATCTGATTTTTGTACAAACACTTTCGGCCTTGAGCTTTGCCCTGTGCCGTAAATAATAGGCGCCGACGCTATACCTCGTCCTAGCTTCATGTAGCTGATAGACTCTTCAGCATTGTTTGGGTCAGGAATTCCCTGGCTTGCAAAAGGAAAGAAGGATGGTGCCAAGCCTGTTCTTAAATCAACTGCATGAAGCCAGCTCTCACCTCCCATAAAGCAGGTCCCATTGCCTTCTTCCTCAGGATAAAAGTCAGTATATAGCAGTAAATTAAAGGTCCGTGCGGCCGTGCTTAAGTTCCTGGTTAATTGACTATCATCGAAGGGGTTGCTCAACTCAGTGATCCATCCTTTACCTTTCTCTTGCATCACATCTATCAAATCTTGCTCAGTGTCGACCGTTTCATTAGCCACAGTGGCCGAGGGCTTGAGCTCACCATCAGAATATACTGCAATTCCATTGGTTTGCATCAGGTCATCTTTATCGACCGGCAAATCATCTGTTAATTTAATGCCTGCAAAATATTCCTGATGCCGTTCGTCACGGTCTTTACCGATAAACAACCGCCCTGTTCCGGTAAATACCCATGAATACCCTTGATTATCGACAGAAGTGTATGGCTCTGCGGCAATGGGTGTTTCCATATCAATGACATCATTCAGCTCACCAGGAACTTTTCCACCATCGAGCCAATCCTGCCAGTTCATTCTGAAATTATAGAGTACTCCGTTAAATACATCAGATGAGTAATCAATATGATTAACACCGAAATAAATCTCATCAATATAGTAATTATTATTCCAGTCCGTTGCATGTAAATCAGTGACTTGACCGGTCGGCAGGCTTGTATGGGTTACTACCTGATAAACAGGCTCAAGTGTCGATGGATCTCGCACAAAAGCTTTTTTCACCAAGTTATAAAAATACAGGCGCGCTTCCTGATCACTATGGCCGTTGGCAATGGCTTCTTTACCCTTAGGACCAGAGGCTAAAACCAAGCCCCACTCATTATCGAAGGTGCCAGTATCCCACTGCATAGCCTCCCGTGATCGAGCATGTACCAATGCTGGTCTGGAAGATGTATGTCCTAAGCCATCTAAGGCTATCTCAGCAAAAAGTTCTGGCTCTTTCTCTGGGTTGGTAATATCCAGTATGACATAAGACGACTTAAAGGTTCGATCTCCGCCATCAGCACTCGGGGTCATATCAACCGTAATCTCACCTCCACCTAGGCGCATCCCCATGATTAATAGCGTACCCCAGCCGCCTGGGTGATCCGCATCATCAGCAAAAACCTTGGCATCAACCACCATAGGTTCACCATCCATATAATAGATATGCTTATAGTTTTCATCCGTCAGCCACTTAAGGTGCGGTAACAGGTTGGTTGGAATATATGACCACACTTCAGCCCCCAGGTCATGCTCGGCTTCGCCATTCCCCGTGCTAAGAATGAATTTTTTAGCATCATTATCCCAAAATCCCCCATTGACGGCATGAATCATACCGTCGTTGCCCCCGAAATATATCATTTGGCGACGATTCTCATATTGATTGATAAAGGCTTGATAGGTCGTATCGTTATAGCGCAGCTGATAACGTTCTTTCGGCGCACCAACAATGGCTGGCGTTGAGTGGATGATATCCCCCATACGCAGGGTTTCTTCACCAGCAATACTGCTAGACCAGTCTATGGTGCGATTTCTAAAGCCATCAATTTCCAAGCCACGAATAAAATTCACCACATCAGCAGCATCGCTATTGTTTTCTACATTAAGATAGCGATATTCATTTTCATCATCAAAACTACCAGCGACAAAATCAACGATTTCACCATCGTCGGCTTTGCCATCGGCATTATGATCAAGATGAGTATAAATGGCTCGTTGCCCTTTACCTGATGATGCATTGGCTGGTGTTGACCAACTGCGTTGACTTTTATTCAAATTGCTATCGCCTGGCAACAGCGATAAATAATCCAGAGTGCTCCACAATGGTTTTGCCTCTGGTATTTGAACTCCAACAACAGAAAGCCAGACGTCAGAAGTACAATTCGGTTGATCTCCATCAACACCATCTGTTGAAGGTGGTAGCGTATAAACAAGGGTTTCTTCATTGCCTTTTTCAGGGTAGCAAGGGTTACCAATGAACACATAGTGGTCTTCACTTTCATCAAAAGCATTGTTTTGATTAGTGTCCTGACGTGGCCAGCCATTTTCATCAACCAAGAAAGAATGAACCAGCCCACTCCACGAAACTTCGGTGATTCCTCTTACAATGCTGGGGTTATATATCGCCTGATAAATTGCGCCCAGACCACGGCTGTTATTGGCTACCACTGCCGCGTTAGTACCTGATGCTACTTCATTTTTTATCGTGCGCAGTATTTGACCGATTTGCTCACGCAAGAAGCTAGGGTTTCTGCCGAAGATATAACCATCAGGAATACCATCGGAACCAATTTCCCCAGTTAAATTATTTTTGCTGTCCCACTCATGGTCGTCAACTAATCCGTTGTCATTCTTATCATCGAAACCACCATATTTGGCAGCATAAACCAAAGGCTTATCTAAGGTCATAGCTTTTTGATTGCTAACGGTAAATTCCGCTTTTTCATCATCTGGCTGAAGATCGGGCCTGTATTTCGGTGTATCTAACACGTTAAAGTCTTGTGGGTCTTGCTTTCCATCCTTGTTGAAAGCTCCCTCAGCGACAACATATTCGGGATAGACTTGTCCATTGATAAAGCTTAGGCCGATATCATGCACGCCAGTCAGTGTATAGCTGAATCGCATATGGTTATGAGCCGCAACATAGTCTGCACCTGTAGTAACCGTCACCTTATTACTAACTCGATCAATTGTCATGTTTAGTCGCTGTGCGCCATCCAGATCATAGTCATTACCCCAAAGCGAGTCTTCCCAATAGATGCGTAGCTCGACCTCAACCACTTCATCGTCAACAACACTCATTTTTACCACTTCAAGATCGATAAGGCTGCACATACCCCAGCCATTATCATTCTCATGATCATCCGTGTCGTCTTTGTAGTCGGTAGGTTTGGATTGGCATACTGGATTAAGGGTTACAGGATTGCCATTAACATCGAAGGTGAAAGACGGTAGGCTTTCTGCCAGCTCAACACCAAAAGTTTTAACAAACTGGCTGGTTGGGTATTTATCACTTTGGCGCAAATCGGTGGTTCTTGCATAATAAGCCAGCCCAGCCAAATGATAACTACCTTCCAGTTGAGGAAGCTCGGGGCAAACACCTTGAACATCAGACAGGTTGGCAACGTTATCTAAGTTCGGCACGGTGCCATCTTTTAACGTACAAGCGCTGTCTGGCTTGCCACCAAGAATAAAGGATGTTGAGTTAAAGTCGCTACCTGATAGCAGTTTCGCTTCGATATCACCGATCTCATCGGTGAAATTGCTTTTTAATGTGGCAAAGCTCAAGTCAGGAAGGTCATCAACTCCCTGCCCACTGCCAACGGAACTGTCCAGTTCATCACCATCAAATGAGTTCACGCCCGTGCTAATAACAATGATATTGCATCTCGCACAATATAAATCCTTGTTGTTATCAATATCCGCGAAAGGATCTTTCCAAGACAGATTCTCGTTCATAGTTGCATCAAGAGCGACTGCCTGTGGCGAACCAACGTCGCCATTTGTACTGTAGTCTGGATCGGGAGTGGTTTGTCCTGCAAAATAGCGCAGTGCCTCAGCAAATATTTCGGCGATGGGGTTACCCCACTGGCTGCAATAACGGGTGTCCGAATCTCCTTTCTTGATTTTATCGACTGTGATGTTAGCACTATCACAATCAACATGCTTACTGGAACCAGACTTATCGGGCTTGTCAGTATCAACCCCAGCGGTCCAAGTATTGATCGCTATGGCGTCAATATGTGCAACAACACCATCTGATAATGTCAAAATACCGTTGGCATCGTACTCGTCATTGGTAGGGCTAATATTTTTGCGTAACAAGCCACCTGAAAGGTGCTTGCCATAGCTACCGGTGATTAAGCCAAATTTGAAGTCGTTAAGATCGCTGTAAAACTGCAATAAGCCGGTAGGCTTGTACTGGTCAGTAGCGTATTCCTGGCAGCGCTCAGAGAAATTATCCTTACCGTTGATACAAACATCAACCTCTACCACATACTCCAATTCACCTAATGAATTTATATTTGTATCATTCTTTGGCGGACGGTTATTTTGACTGTCATCATCGGTGTTAGCATCGTCGTCATTTCCATCTTCACGCCAGATACATTGGGCGCGTTCGGAAGAAGACCAACGACGATAGGAACCTTCACTTACTCGAAACACCGGAGTGCCATCTTCACGAGATGCATTACATAAAGTAATGCTAGACACGCTGGTAAATGGCGCATAGCTGCTGACATCCTGGCTCAATACCTTGGCAAAAGCATGGCCATCCGATGGTACCGAAGCCCTTATCAGGGTTGTTTCCCCTACGTCATCAACTGCACGTTTACCACCGTATAAGACATGGCGCAATATATCCAGCCGACTCATTGATGCCCAGTTCAGCAGATTACCGCTCCATGCACCCGTACAGGTGTAATTAACGGCTTTTTCTTTGGGGCTGAATTTATCTGATGAGTATTCATAACACCATTCAGGATCAAAATACCCCTCGTATTTGAACTGGTTGGTATACTCAGTATCCAGTACGCCATCACCATCCAGATCGGTGTAGTCTGGATACGCTTTGTAAAACAACTGGTGATCGACCCCCAAGGCCAACATGACGAAAGGATCTTCGGTTACTGTCAGGGTTTCGGGCTCCTGCTGATAGTTGGTCGCATCAGCTGCATACAGCTGTGCAGCCAGAAGTCCAGAGACCAGAAATAATGCTTTTTGAGCTGTCCTAATATACATGACCCAACACCTCTTTTGAGTTATCAAATGTCAACTTCAATTTTTTTGGATGATTGCAGCATAACCATAGAGTCGCTCGGCCCAATAGCTAATACCGTGGTACGAATGTTCGGTGCCCAGTGCACCATATTGTGGTATTCAGGGTTACTAATATCTGGATGGTTTGCCAGGTTCTTTGGCACAAAGCAGCGCCATTCATATAAAACCCTGACAGGGTAGTCTATTCCATTTAATCCGACAGACAATGAATACACTTTGGTGTCGTCGGTCCACACATTGCCTTGTTCCCAAGGTTTCTGAATGCTGCCTGCAGGTCTTTCACAGTCATGGCCAGCAACACCATCCGATTTTCGGTTTCTAGTTAGGCAATAGCCTCCGTCACACTCCAAGAAAAATGACGATTCAAGATCATCAACGCCCTTAGCTTTATCTTTAAGGATTTCTTTAAGTTTGTGGTCGACAATACTTTCAGCCATAGATAGCCCAGCTTCAGCTATTTGGAATGCTATCTGGCGTTGGCGGTAATTAGCTGTCATGCTCTCTTCGAACTGGGAGATATTAACCGATGAAATACCCACAATGGTTATCAAAGCCAGCAAAATCATACTAACCACCAAAGTGCTGCCTTTTTGGCTTTTTACTCTTATCATGTGCATTAGCAGACTCCTTAACGCGACTTAATTCGATTTCGAATATGAACAACCTGACTGACTGACTTGCGCAAAATACCATCAGTAAACTTCAGGGTCTGACCGTTATACTGCAACTCATAATCTGGTACAGTTCCAGACGATTCGGTTGCTCTGACTAGCAGTTCAAGCTTGACACTATATACATTGGGCCAGCTGTCAGTGGGGATAAGGCTGGCATCAGAAAACTGCACAGCAGAAACACCAGCGTTTGGCACCCAGCCATAGGTCAGCTGCATGTCTTCAACACCGATAACGATTTCCTGCTCAACGCCAGCAGCTGAAGCTCTGTATAAAGCCGGAACGCCGGCCAAAGTCGCTGATTCGCGAATATAGTAAGAGTAACTGGTAAACTCGGCGACCGATCCCCCCACGAATGGGCTTGCAGGAGCCTGGCCACCAAAAGTTGTGCTTGGCCCAACAGAACAATCATAATAAGCACCATCACCAGCTTGCCAATATGTCGCTTTACCGACAATATCTTTAGTGCAGTTTTTGAATGGGGCATTAGTTGTTCCTGTGCCATGATTAACATTAACTCCCGTCTTGTGGGTCTGAACAAAAATAGCCATCTGGGTACAGTCATCAGAAACAATAGCCATAAGGGTTCCGACAGGGTACCCACTATTTTGGTTCGTGTGAATTGTTGCCGCATTAACGTTGTGATCGGTCACAGTCAGTGAGCCATTAACGTCCATGCCACTTATTCTAAAAGCATCGGTCTTTGCCGCATAGGTATCGTCCGGTGACGGGTGATTGTCATCACCTTGCTCATAACCCGTTAGTCCAAAAGCAAAATCAGCTGTTAACGGCTTCCCACTATCAGAGTATTCCACTGTATTAGCTACTTTCATCTGGGGCATTGCACACCCACCGCCGCCAGCATTGCGCAATTCGTAACTTAGGTGTTCTGCAGACAGTCGCCCGTGCTCTTGCACCCTGGCAATCTGCTTTTGCATCCCCATCGCGGCAGATGAATTAGCGTATATATGTGTAACACCGAGCATAATAAAGAGCCCTAGTCCTAGCCCGACCATCAGCTCTATCAAGGTCACGCCTTTGGCGTACTTAAACCCTATTGGAGACTTAAGCCCATTTGAATATCTTAAACCTGTATGCATGCTCATAATACGGTCACCACTTCCAACGCCACATCTTCGGCCCCGATATCGGGATCGTCTGAATTTTGATCAAGCTCCCTCACTTCTTTATAAAAGATCACGACAGTGATCTGTTTGGGTTTAGTGTTACCATAATCATTACCTGGTGCATCTTCGACGGTAACGGTTGCGTCACCTAAAGGGAGTATTGTTTCAACGCGCTCTAACCACTGGTATAGCTCAAACTCTGCCAACTCTTTTGCCATGCATGGGTTGGCTATGCAGTCTGGTTTGGAGCCAGGTGAGTCATTTTTAGTGAGGGAGAAATAAGAAGGAATGTCACCACGTAATGTAGCGTTATCTTCTACAAAATAGGTCGCTCTGATCCGATCATTCAACTCATAAGCCAGCATCATGGCAGTTGAGCGTAAGAAAGAGCTGTGGTTTGACTGAATAGAAGCCGACTGCAAGCCCGCAATACCGAGCAAGCCAACCGCTAGTATTAGTAGCGATATAAGCGCTTCGATGAGAGCAAACCCCCGTATATTAGAAAGTTTTGTTCTATTTAAGGTGCGCATGTAACCCCCTCTTCAATAGTATAAGGCTGACCGATGCCAGCAACAATTTTCGCTTTATAGTTGCCAGAATCATCACACAGTAGAAAATCTCCAACCGGCTGATTATTAACACCCAAACCATTTGCTGCGTAGCCAGGGTACGTTGCATCACCTTTTTTGGTGAAAGTAACTGTTAAACCGTCAGAGTCGATTGATTGAGAGACTTTGATTATTTTGTCGTTTTCAAACGAGAACGAACCATTGTTATCAGAATCTTGCCAAACCATAAGCCCTTTCTTCCATTCATCTACTGCTAAACAGTCTATATCTGAGTAGTCGTCTTTGACATTGTCGATATCTACGGGGCAAACGTATGTATCTCGAGCGGTTTTTGTAGCATGCATCTGCGCTTCCATCAGCATGGAGCCGATTGACTGGGTCATTTCACTACCATGCTTTCGTTCAAAGGCAGATCTAAACGATGGGGTGGCCACTGACGCGACGATAGCAACAATGGCGATGACGACCATCAGCTCGACCAACGAAAATCCGTCGCTTCTCATTAGGGGTTTAATATGGTTAAACTTTCTATAGTTATACAAGGCAACTTCTCCGGCTAGCTCTACCACAGTTTCATGATGATACCTAAATGATCAATACACAATGCAGTATAGATAAGCGGCTTGATTGGATTGACAACCGGCGACCTTTTTTTCGCAAACATCAACAATCTAATGCTTCAGTCGTTAGTACACCCATCTGGATGATCGACAACATAAGGCCTGCCAACGACATTCACCACTAACCTCTTATCGTAAAGCCCACTTTCAGAGCAGATGAAAAATGAACCGGCCTGCGCTCCTAAGCCATTTGCTTTATATTGTGGTTGAACGTTGTTATTCCAGATGACCTCCACTCCTTCTTCTGCCTGAAAGACTCTAAGTATTTCCGCTTCTCCATCTACGTCTTTATAACCTCCAAGATCTTTATCTGCCCATAAAATCCAGCCCTTCGACCAATCGACTTTATTAGCAATAGACGTCGCGCACTGTATGTCAGCTAGATCGGTATCGACTGAAAGACTGGAAGGACAAAGTCTAACCGTAGTATTCATTTTGTAGGCTTCTGACTGAGCCAGCATCAGTGTCGAATATATGGTGTTAACCTGATTTGATATGCGCTGACGCTCGAAGAAATGTGAAAAAGCTGGGACAGCTACACTGCTAACAATGGCCAGAATTGCCACAACGATAGCCAGCTCTATTAATGTTACACCTTGCTGAGATCTGTTAAACGATAACGACTTTTCCATATTGACTCTCCTTAGTCTTGAATTCCTGTGTTAGTAATGAGTAATTCGTTACTATGGCAATACTAATGGAGAGAATAAATATGACCAATGGCGTAAACACTTATTTGAATGTAAGACATTTACGCCAGTAGGTATCAGAATCATCTAACGTAAGTCAGGTGGCAATACAAAAACGATATTTTCTTCTATTCCTTGTTGCTCTTCTGGGAGCTGCCCCCCCAAAGAATTTAACCTTTCAACAACATTTTGCACCAAAATCTCAGGCGCTGAAGCACCGGCGGTAATGCCAACCCTTTTTGCACCGCTAAACCATTCGGGTCGAATATCTTCAGCTCCATCAATGAGATAAGCCTTGGCAGCGCGTTTTTCTGCCAGCTCGCGCAAGCGATTTGAGTTGGATGAGTTGACTGAACCGACCACTAGCACAACCTCGCATTGCTCGGCTAGTGACTTCACCGCATCCTGACGATTTTGCGTCGCATAGCATATATCGTCTTTCTTTGGGCCTTCGATATCTGAAAATACCTGACGCAACCGGTCAATGATTTCGGCGGTATCATCAACGGACAACGTTGTTTGAGTGACATATGAGAAGTTTTGTGGGTTTTTTACCACTGGCAGCAGGTTATCTACATCTTGTGGTGTTTCGACCAGATACATTCCACCTTCGGCATTGTCATATTGTCCCATAGTGCCTTCCACTTCAGGGTGACCATGATGGCCAATAAGCACGCACTCAGCGCCCTGGCGGCTGGCTCTGGATACCTCCATGTGAACTTTGGTCACTAGAGGACAAGTCGCATCGAATACTTTTAATCCTCGCCGCTTTGCTTCGCTTTGTACGGCTTGGGAAACACCATGCGCACTGAAAATCACAATACAGTCGTCTGGAACCTCATCCAGCTCATCCACAAAAATGGCCCCTTTGTCACGAAGCCCATCAACGACATAGCGATTATGAACCACTTCATGTCTCACATAGACCGGTGCTCCGAATATATCCAGCGCACGATTGACGATATCGATAGCACGATCGACCCCGGCACAAAAACCACGTGGATTTGCCAGCATTAATTCCATATTACGTTCTCTCTGCTGCGTGAATTTCGAGCATTTCTATCTTAAATTTGACCTTGTGGCCAGCCAATGGGTGGTTAAAGTCAACTTTAACCGAGTCGCCTTCAATGCTGCGAATGATGCCCGGTGTTTGCTGGCCAGCCATATTTTGGAAGGCAATAATGACGCCGGGGTCAAGGGTTAACTCAGGATCAAATTTACTCCTGTCCATATAGTGAATGCTGTCGGGATTAGGCTGGCCAAAAGCATCATCCGCTTCTAATTCGAACTCAACACTATGACCGGGTTGACATGCTTCGATTTCTCTATAAAACGCATCCGAAAAATCACCATTACCAAATATCGATTTTACTGGCTTGTTATCGACCTTGCTGCTATCAGCAGCTGAACCGTCTTCAAGGTATAATGAGAAGTGAAATATAATGGTGTCGCCTTCACGAATTGCCATGCTTCACCTCCCCTTCAGTTGATGAACTATCCGAAATTAAAACATCCAAGATCAGCAACCCTGCTCCAACACAAATACCAACATCCGCAATATTAAAAGCGGGCCAATGATAGGTGCCGTAGTAAAAGTCTAAAAAGTCAATCACATGACCATAAGCCAGCCGATCAAACAGGTTTCCTAATGCACCCGCAAGAATGAGGTTGTAGGCAAGCATCAGTAGTTTTTGGTTGGACTGTAGCTTTTTAAGCCAGAAAATAAGCATAACGCTGACGCCTAACGCAATCAGCGCAAAAAACCACTTTTGCCAACCACCTGCATCAGCGAGAAAACTAAAAGCCGCACCTTTGTTGTAAGCCAGTCTAAGGTTAAAAAATGGCACGACTTCTATAACAGTACCTTCAACCTTTAATACGGCCTCCGACCAGAGCTTTGTCGCCTGATCGACTATAAACACCACGACTGCTATCCATAACGTGTATAACGCGCCTAGAGACTTTTGTTCAGCCATTACGCATACTTCCTTACTTCGCCGTCACCATCGATATTGGTTACGCAACGACCGCACAGGCTTGGATGATTTTCATCACTTCCTACGCTTTCGATACGGTGCCAACAGCGCTCGCATTTTTCATGCTCGGATACTTTGACCAGCACCTTTACTCCATCCAGCTCGGTGTCCACTGCATCAGCGGATGCTTCCTCAAGCGGTTTAATGACAGCCTGTGAGGTAATGAGTACAAAACGTAGTTCATTTTCTAACTTAGCTAGCAGCTCGCTGGTCGCCTTATCTGCATAAAGAGTAACTTCGGCTTCGAGCGAAGCCCCAAGGGTTTTATCCTTACGTTTCTGCTCGAGAACACGATTTACTTGGTCGCGAATTGGCAAAAGAGCATCCCAGTATGCATTACCAAGACTATCTTCCGAGAGCTCTGGAAGCTCATACCACTTTGATGTAAAGACGATGTCATCGCGCTCTCCTGGAATTTCAGGCCAGATCTCATCGGCTGTAAACGATAAAATCGGTGCCATCCAACGAGCCATTGCTTCCACAATATGGTAAACAGCTGTTTGGCAGGAACGGTGAGCATTGCATCCGGTTTTCGCCGTATACTGGCGATCTTTGATGACATCTAAATAGAAACTACCGAGATCAATAGAGCAGAAATGTTGTAGTTTCTGATACACAACATGAAACTGGTAGTTATCGTATGCTTCGATAATTTCTTTTTGCAGTGTACGCGCCTTATTTATGGCCCAGCGATCAAGTGCCACAAGCTCTTCATCGGCAACAATATCTGTTTCAGGATTAAATCCATTAAGGTTTGCTAACAAGAAACGAGAGGTATTTCTAATACGTCGATAGCTGTCTGCGATACGCTTGAAGATTTCTTTAGAAACCGTCATTTCCCCACGATAATCCGTCGACGCGACGTACAAACGAAGTATGTCAGCCCCCATAGATTTGGTAATTTCAGACGGCGCGACCACATTGCGCTCAGACTTGGACATCTTGCGACCTTGCGCATC
>DFOV01000406.1 GCA_002376965.1 Gammaproteobacteria bacterium UBA3532 | reverse complement strand
GAAGGCAACTGTGATGCTTTGAGCTACGAAACCTTTGGGGTTTCGCTGGTCGAACCGGTGAACATTTATTCGCTATCTGAACGTTCGGTAAAATACGGCATTTTATTTATTTTGTTAACCTTCGCGGGGTTCTTTGTTTTTGAAGTGACGCAGCGAACCCGCATCCATCCTTTTCAGTATCTTCTGGTTGGTTTCGCGTTAACCGCCTTTTTTATGGTGTTGGTTGCTTTGTCTGAGCATATTGCTTTCAGCTTGAGCTATTGGATTGCTGCTCTGGCCTGTATTGGGTTGATTGTTGGCTATATGCGTTGCTATCTAAAAGGTAATAAGAATACGATATTGCTCGGAGGTGGATTGGGAGCTATCTATGCGTATTTATTTTCTACATTGCAGTCCGAAGACTACGCGTTGCTTATGGGTAGTTTATTGGTGTTTGGGGCACTAGCCGTGGTGATGTTCGCAACACGGCATATTGATTGGTATCAGATAGGTGCGTCTACACCAGCATCTCAAGCACATGATGCAAGCTAGGTAAAATGCTGGCGGCCTGCATTTTGACGTCTGCGGTTGGTGGTTTCATATCCGGGATCATAATTGGCGTCATTCCAGCAGCATACGCCCCAGCAATACCTGCCTCGGAGTCTTCCAACACCCAGCAATCGCTGGGTGATACGCCCAATTTTTCTGCGGTAGCCAAGAATACGTCAGGAGCGGGTTTGCCATTGTCGACATCATCTCCGCTGGTGATATGTGCAAAATAAGGGGCTATATCAGCAAGGGTCAAGCTACGCAGTGCGTGGGGGCGGTTGTTAGATGTAGACAGTCCAATGTTGATCTCAGACTGCTGCAAATAATTCAGTAACTCCAGTAATCCAGGCTTGTGCGGTATACCTTTTTGACTTTCTTCAATCCAGTACTCATCACGCAAGCGCCAAAAAGTGTCGCCATCAAATTCTGGTCCAAATACTTCTACTAAACGGCGCTGGTTGTCTTCACGGCGTTTGCCGATAGAACCGAGATAGAACTCGTCAGTTATCTCTATCCCGACGGTCTTGCCAGCACGTCCCCATACTCCGCGATAGATGATTTCTGTATCGAGCATTAGCCCGTCCATATCAAAAATAACTGCCTTTGGTCTTTTTAAGGTCATACTTTCCTGATTTTGTGCTACTTTTCTCATATGATGCCGTTATTCTCGGCTATATTCAAATATTGGACACTGCCATTATCATGGGTATAGTCTTTAGGGAATAGGCGCCAGCGAATATTTAGAGAGGTAAACATGGCAAAAGTCATTGTCGCCGGACTGATTAATATTGAAACCTCGGTCAAGATCGAGGGGTTTCCGCTCAATTATGGGCCTGTTCACTATCCGTTTAATGGGATTAAAAGCACTGTTTCTGGTTGCGGTTACAATATAACTAAAGCCCTGACGACACTTGGTAATAAAGTGAAGCTGCTGTCTGTCGTTGGTCAAGATCTGGCAGCAACTCAGGTGCGAATTGCCTTAGAGCAGGCGCATATTTCGTCCGGCCACGTTATTGATGGTGTGGCTGAAACGCCGCAGTCGGTAATTTTGTACGATGAAAATGGGAAGCGTCAAATTCATTGTGACCTAAAAACCAGCCAGGACTGGTCTTATCCTGTTGAGTTGATTTACGATTTGATACCCATGTGTGACTACGCGGTAGTCGGCAACAATAATTATTTACGCGGTTTACTGCCGCTGCTGAAAGAAAAAAATAAAACTATTATTACTGATGTGCACACCCTGAGTGACATCCATGACGACTACAACCGTGATTTTCTTGAGCATGCTGATGTTGTCTTCCTTAGCCATGAATGTGTGCCAGGTAATCGCGAAGATTTTGTTCACGCGCTGGCACAAGCTCATGATATCGACATAGTCGTAATGGGGATGGGCAGTGAAGGAGCTATGGTTCGCAACAGCAAAAACGGTAAGATCACCTACATTGAAGCCCGAGCGATTCGAGATGTTGTCAGCTCTGTTGGGGCTGGTGATGCCTTGCTTTCCGGGTTTGTGCACGCTCTGGGAGCGGGCGATAGTGTTGATATCGCCATCAAGAAAGCCACGCTATTTGCAGGCTACAAGGTGGGGGACGCTAACGCCGACGAAGGCTTCCTCAATCAGTCCAGCCTGGAAATGTATTACAACACATTCTTTAGCGATGCGTCTTAACTTCCACCTTTGAGATCTATACCCGAGCAGCTTCAATGTGTTCGGGTGTATCTTACGGTTCGAGTCGGTTAGAATGCCCTCTCCGGACCATTAAGGATAAGCCCGATGAATCGAAAGCTGTTACTCATTCTTGCTACGCCAATTATTGTCGTTTTATCCACCCAGTTGATTTTTTATTTTAAAGTCAAATGGGCTATCGATGATTTTATTGAGAAAGTTGGGCCAATGGCAAACATTCAATACCAAGGAATCATTGCCGATCCGTCGGGGGAAATGGGGGTAGAGGGACTATCGATAAAGCCGATGATGATGCCAGATAGCTTCTATATGCAAAAGCTGTCTCTCAAGTTTGATGATCCCTGGGCTTTGCTGGAAGGTTCATCACGGATAAAAGAACAAAAACTTCCCGAACATTTTGGGGTTGAGCTTATAGCCTTTGAACTAGACTTAACCGCAGATTATCTGGATACCATTGAGCAGCAAATAAAGAGCTCGTTTATAGGATTTCCGATTGATGGCCTAGGCTGTGGTGATATTGAATTCTTAAGCAATGACGAGCTGGTAGAAATGGGATATTCCAAGCTGAAAATGGATGTCGTATTTGATGCCGCGCTGGATCATGACGGCAACAAAGTGTTATTGGACTTCCGGAATAAGTTTCATGATGCCTATACCTTTGACGGCAAGGCTGAGTTAAAAGTGGAAGGCTTTGATGCCGTTCAGGCGGCTCAAACCCCGCGATTGGCCAAGCTGGATCTGCGCTATGTAGACGAGGGATATGTAGCCAAACGCAACGCCTATTGTGCGAATCAACATGAAAACGGCATGGAAGATTTTGTTGAGGCGCATGGCATCGAGGTGACTAACTATTTTGGGAGTCGTGGTTTCGAGCCCAAAGAACAGCTTATTAACGAATACAAACGCTTTTTAGAAAGCCCTGGTGATATTTACCTGGGTTTCACCCCACAAGAGCCATTTGATCTGGATCGTCTTCAGGCGATGAGCCTGTATGAAGCAGAAGATGTGGCTAATATGCTAGGGATGAGCCTGTTGGTCAATGGCGTAATTATCAGCCAACCCATCTACAAGAGGGTTGATTCAAGCCGATGGGAGAGTGCCAAGCGCTTTGTCAATGAAGAAGAGACTAAGAGCTATAACCGCCGCTCTGGTGGCTATGTCGCATTCAAGTTAAGTCGTATTCATCAGTATATTGGAAAGTCTGTAAAGATCACCGAGCGTGATGGCAAAGCAACGGTTGGTAAAATACGCTTTATTGATGACTCTGGGGTTCATCTGGAGCGCATCGTAAGAACAGGGAAAGTGGTATACCCGATACCTATGTCGGATATTAAGAAAACTGAGGTCTTTCGATACCGTTAATTTGATATCCGTTAGCGCGTCCTCTTACTTTAAAAACTTGCGTAGCGCATCGGCAGGCATCGGTTCGCCTGCCATGTAGCCTTGAATATGGGTTCCTCCCAGTTCCGCTAGCAGTGCCTGTTGTTCTTTGCTTGCTACTCCCTCGGCTATAACATCGAAGTTAAGCTTTTCGGCCATCGAAAGAATCACTTCAACCAGTACTTTATGTCGTTCGCTGTTTAGCATGTTGTCGATCAGTGAGCTATCTATTTTGAGGGCCGATATGGGAAAACGCTGAATATAGCTCATGGATGAGTAGCCGCTGCCGAAATCATCAATCGCAATCTGAATTCCTTCCTCATCCAACTGCTCTAAGGCTTCTTCCAAAACGTTATTGTCTTCTGCCAACAGCGACTCGTTTAGCTCAATGGTTATGGGGACTTTCTTGGCACCGCTTAGCACCGTCTCTAACCACTGGTTAAAGCGTGGGTTACGTCCTTGAAACATCTTAGGTGAAACATTCAGGTGTAGCCTGAGAGGGCTTACCTGGCTCACCAATAAAGCCCCAATTTCTTCTAATGACTTTTCGGCAACATAACAGTCTATTTGATTGATCAGTCCACTGTCTTCCGCAATGCTCAGGAACTGGGAAGGCGTGTGAACCTCTCCATCGTAAATCCAGCGCACCAAAGCTTCGACCCCAATAGGTAGTCCATCCTTATCGACTACTGGCTGATAATAGACCTGTAAGGAGCGAGTTTGTATGGCTTCGGCCAGGCGGGTTCGAATGCGATGGCGGTGTTCTGACAGACGTTGCAGTTCTGGGGTAAAAAATTGCCAGTTATCTTTTCCAATGCGCTTGGCTTGATACATTGCCTGATCAGCATTGCGCAGCAGGGTTTCGACATCTTGCCCGTCAGATGGATACAGCGCGATGCCTATTGAGGCCGTGCATAACATCTGGCGTCCGTTGATTTGATAAGGCTTAGCCAGCGCGGCTAATAGTTGATCCGCAATTTGATAGACCTGATAGCTACGGTGAATGTTGGAAATAATTATCGCAAACTCGTCACCACTTAGTCGGCCAATGGTATCGGAACGGCGAATGGTAGATTTGATTCTTTCCGTTGCTTTGAGGAGCACCTGATCGCCTGCGCTATGTCCCTCGCTTTCATTAACGGTTTTAAAATTATCTAAATCAAGGAAGATCAGTGCTACCTTGTATTCGTAGCGCCCAGCACGGGCCAGCGCACGCCTGAAACAGTCTCTAAATAAAAAGCGATTTGGCAGGCTGGTCAGCGCATCATAATTCGCCTGAAAGTGGATGGTCTCAGAGGCGCGTTTCTGCTCGGTAATGTCTTGAACCGTACCATAAGCTCCGACGATGGCTTCGTCGTGCTTCTTGGGACGCCCTATGATTTGAAACCAACGGTTTTGCGGTTTGGCTTTTAGAGCCACTTCTAATTCAAAAGCTTCGCCGTTGTGCAGGCAGCGTGTCAGGTTTTCGTCTATGCGCTCGGCTGCTTCACTGGATAGCTGCTCAGCGACATGCTGAACCAGCGTGTTTGAGGTGCTGCTACCATCAACGTTAAGGTTGATATCCAGCAGCTCTTGGACAAAGCCATTGGCATTGACAACAAATCCATTGCTATCGACTTCCCAGCCACCCACATTCGCCAGGTTGCCAACTTCCGCCAGCAGCTGCTCATTGCGGAGCAGCTGCTGGCGGAACTGTTCTTTGCCTTGCTGTTGACGCCACCGAGTTTCAAACAAAAATAGCGTCATACCGGTAAAAAATATAAACGCCAGACGCATGCTCCAAATTAACGAGCTATTTTGATGCGGAGCCACTCTCGGATAGCCAGCAATCAGCCATTGGCCGCTGCCAACAGTCACTGGCAATTGAATGGCCTGAGGGTGAGAAAATGTTTCTGGTTGACCGTAAAAAATTTCACCACTGCTGCCCAGGCTATCTTTACCGCGAATGGCGATTTCCAGTGGCTGGCTTAGCGAAAATAATCCAGCTTCTTCATAGACTTGATTGACATCGATAGGTGCGCTCACCATACCCCAAAAGGTGTCTCTGAATTCGGATTTTATATAGACGGGATAGCGTCCAACAAAAGCGGAACCACCCTGTATAAGGCTTTCGGGGCCTGCGACGGTCAAAGCTTCAGACTTTTTCATCTGCATCGCCTGAGTATTCTGCTCATGTAGTTTGCGTAAGGTGAGGCCCAGGGATTGCTGGTTGTTGGTGAGTGGGTATATGTATTCAACCACCATGTCGGGAGCAGCGCTAAGATAACGAATGCGTCGGTCGCTGTTCACAATGGGTTGAGCATACAACTCAAAATCTTCCATTGATAGCTCCGGACGAAGGGCGATGTATGAAGATAAGCCTTTCAAAATGGAAAAGGTTTGATTCATGATGCCTTCGATACGGGTACGAATGCTGGCCAGCTCTTCGAGCGTTGCCTTGTGCTGTTCGGCTTCTGCTTCGCGTTTTAGCTTGTGTTCCAGATAGAGGCAGGTCGAAGTGCTGAATAAAATCAGGGTAATGGCAGCAATGGCTCTTACCTTCCACCACCACAGTAAAGATATAAGAAGCAAGCTGGCAAAGCCGATACCAAGGCTCAAAAGAACCCACTGCTTTTGTTGCTGCTGTTGCTCTTTAGGTGCGAAAAATAACTCATCCCAGTGTACGTCAGTTGCCATGAGCCCTAGCTCATGCAGGGTGGCATAAATGTTTTGCCAGCGCCCAGGGTTGTTGTGGCCTATGGGGGATTCTGGATATTTAATCAACTCATCAATGATATCGGCGAAGGCCAGGTTATAACCCAGCAGATCTTCATAGCTGAAGCCATGGCGGGGAAGCCTGTCAGTAATCTGAGTGGCGGTGGCAACTTTATGCTGAAGCGCATAGTGCCAGCCCTTTAACGTTGCTTCTAAAAAGCGTCCAACAATATCCGGATGGGTAGTGGCAAAGGTTTTGGTGGTAAACAGCGTATCGCCATAAAAGTTAACGCCATATTCACTGGGAACCAGCATATTAAGTTTAACACCATGCTCCCGCGCCTCGGTAATGGCTGAAATTCGGTA
>DFOV01000387.1 GCA_002376965.1 Gammaproteobacteria bacterium UBA3532 | reverse complement strand
GACGCCTTTTTTGTGGGTTTTAAACCTGAAATACATTCAAGCTCCGATTTAAAGGTTAATGCTATTTCGATCCGAGTTGAATCAACTCAATAGCATATCCATCTGGATCTTTAACAAATGCAATTTCCGTAGTGCCGCCTTTAACCGGGCCAGGATCGCGTGAAACAATACCGCCGGCCGCTTTTATGGAGTCGCAGGTCGCATAAATATCATCTACGCCGATTGCAATATGCCCAAAGGCATCCCCCAAATCATAGGAATCAACGCCCCAGTTGTAGGTCAGCTCAATCACTGCTCCCTGCGTCTCATCTCCATAACCGACAAATGCCAATGTATATTTATATTGTGGGTTATCTGATTGACGTATCAGCTCCATCCCCATTATTCGGGTATAAAAATCGATAGAACGCTGCAGATCACCGACCCGCAGCATAGTGTGTAATACTTGCATAACTACGCCTTTTTACGCGCAGCCAAACGCAAACGTAAAGCATTCAGACGAATGAAGCCTTCAGCATCTTTTTGATCATAAGCGCCAGCATCATCCTCGAAGGTCGATACCTTTTCATCGAACAGGCTGTTGTCAGACTTTCTACCAATAACCATGATGCTGCCCTTATAAAGTTTAAGACGGACAACACCACTGACATTTTCCTGAGACTTATCAATAAGCGCTTGAAGCATTTCGCGCTCAGGAGAGAACCAATACCCGTTATAGATCAACTTGGCATACTTAGGCATGATCTCATCTTTAAGGTGAGCAGCTTCTCGATCTAGCGTAATAGACTCTATTGCGCGATGGCCTTTCAGTAATATAGTTCCGCCCGGTGTTTCGTAACAACCGCGAGACTTCATTCCAACATAACGGTTTTCAACGATATCGATGCGACCAATCCCATGTGCTCCACCAATTTCATTAAGCTTGGTCAACACTTCAGCAGGCGTCATTTCAACACCATCAATAGCAACCACATCCCCTTTGTCATAGGTTAGGTCGATATATTGCGCTTCGTCTGGTGCGTTTTCAGGAGATACACTCCAACGCCACATATCTTCTTCGTGTTCAGTCCATGTATCTTCAAGCAAGCCGCCTTCGTATGAAATATGCAGTAAGTTGGCATCCATTGAGTATGGTGAGCGCTTGCCGCGCTTGTTTTCTATGGCGATGCCATTTTTGTCAGCATAGTCCAACAAGACTTCACGAGAGTTCAAATCCCACTCACGCCACGGTGCGATCACTTTAATATCAGGGCGTAATCCATAGGCCCCTAACTCAAAGCGTACCTGATCATTTCCTTTACCAGTAGCACCGTGCGAAATGGCTTCGGCACCGGTTTCATTAGCTATCTCAACGAGGCGTTTTGCGATTAATGGTCGAGCAATCGAAGTACCCAATAGATATTCGCCTTCATAGATGGCATTAGCCCGAAACATGGGGAAGACGAAATCACGTACAAACTCTTCTCGCAAATCTTCGATAAATATTTCTTTAATGCCTAATGCCTCAGCCTTAGCCCGAGCCGCTTCAACTTCTTCTCCCTGGCCGATGTCTGCAGTGAATGTCACTACCTCACAGTCGTAATTTTCTTGTAACCACTTAGCAATAACCGATGTATCCAGGCCGCCAGAATAAGCCAGGACGACTTTTTTAATATCAGACATGAAACACTCCGAGAATGATCGAATGAAATAGGCGTAATTATCTACGCTAAACGAATGGGATGGATTTAATCACAACAGCAGTCAGTTATAAAGGGCTAGGGGCTGTTATTCTTTATTTTACTTTATAAATCGAATGACAACACGGCGATTCAAGGCACGACCGGCCTCTTTTCTATTCGATGCTATGGGCTTGGATTCACCATAAACTTTTACTGTGATCAATGACTCAGGCAAACCAGACTCGATAAGAAATTCTTTGACTCGCTCTGCTCGGCGCTTACCGAGTTGCATATTGTACCAGCGGCTACTTTTTGAATCCGCATGCCCTTCAACAATAACCTCTTTGAAGTCTGTATCTTCAGCCAAATACAGCCGAACTCTTTCGAGCTTTTGTTTGGTGCGCTTCGAAAACCTGCTACTTTCTATATAGTAGCGCAATACGGTTAGCTTTATTTCGTCTAATGTAAAGTCCAATAAGCTGGTCTGACACTCATTAAAGGTCGGGTAAAGCGGCGCGAAATTGACTGCCGATACCCTTACTTGATAACCATCATCTGATCCACGATCGGGACGATAGTATATAGTCGGTTCCATCCCTGTTTCCAATTCGCTTAGTAGCACATTAGCCTGTGCGGTATCCCAAATCAAAGAGAGCTTATCTTTACTAACCACGTAATTGAATAGCGTTTGGGTGGACTCGCCTGGGCGCCATGCGGGAGGTTGAGACTTGGTGACTCTTTTGGTTCCCTTTGCAGGGCTCGGCAACGGTGTTTCTAGACGAAAATTCAGGTGATGTTGCTTACCAGATAAATGCTCAAAAATAGCTTTGCCAAAACGAGGGATATCTTGCTCGATTCGGCAACCAAGCCGATTTCCAGACCCAACCCAATTGGCATCACCCAGTTCAGCATAATAGATCCGCTGCCCGTACGATGGAGCGACAAAAAGTATAGTTACCAACCAAGCGACAAACCCCAAAGCCACCTTACGAGCTAATATAACGACTGGCTTTTTTAGCACTGAAGTGGCAAGTTCTTTCCGCATTGGCATTGGTTTCTTTATCA
>DFOV01000017.1 GCA_002376965.1 Gammaproteobacteria bacterium UBA3532 | reverse complement strand
CGATTTCGCTTGTTTGGTGCCGTTCTAAAAGAACACTTTGGAGTTTTGGATACATGGATGACTCCTCCTTCTACTCGCAAAGAAATCGACAGTTTAGTTCGTCGAGTTAAGAATGAGATCTATACGCTAGAAGTTGATCAGGCACTTGTTGAAGCCGCTTTAGGTCATTTTCTGCAATATAATGCCCATAGTGGGCAAGTGGTCTCTCCTGAGGTCTTGCAGATCTTTGAAATGACAGGCATAGAATCCTGGAATCCTCAAGCCCTCGATTTTAAGAAGGTCTTAGAGGAGCGCTGCGAGCATTATATCGAACTGCAGGATCCAGAATGGCTATTGTCGGCTTGGCATAAAACCGGGCAGTGGCATCAAAAGAGCAATGCCTTTGCTGTTGGCTGGTTTGAGCATAGTGATGAGCTGGTTGAGTTCTTCGAAGAGTGTGTGGTCAGCAGTAAAAATCCGTCATCGGTATTTGAAGATAAGCTATTGGCAGATTTTTCTGGAGAAGTGGGGCGCAAGTGGTTTAAGCGCCTTGTTTATTTAGGCTTGTGGGCTGAGCATAATCAGAAAAAGCGCGGGCCTGACCCGAAAGCTTTTTACGCTGCCGCTGTAGCTATTGAGAAAAATCAGCTAGAGCCGCTATGGCTGGTCGGAAATATTATTAAGGATTCATTCGCGGCTCAACTTGCTCACCACGCCTGATTAGGCCTTAGAGCCGCTATATTTTTAGTGTGTGAAAGAGCTTTAAGCTGAAGGATTGCTAATTATTTGGGTCACTATTTATTAGCAATAACAACAGCTCGAACCGGTGCAGGGTAGCCTTCAATGGTCTTGTTCTGATCATCGGGATCGAGAAAATCTTTCAACGATTCAAAACGCATCCAATCGGTGCGGCGCTGCTCGGTTAGCTCCGTTTTCGATACATCAACGGTACGAACATTTTTAAATCCACAACGTTTCAGCCAGTGTTCCAGAGTGAGGACTGATGGAATAAACCAGACATTGCGCATTTTAGCGTAACGCCCTTTTGGCATCAGGGACATTCCTAAGGGGCCGTCAACCACCAGGGTTTCCAATATAAGCTCACCACCGGAGCTAATAAGCTGTTTGAGCTGGTAGAGGTGATCGATGGGTGAGCGGCGGTGATAAAGAACCCCCATGGAAAGTACCGTATCAAACACATCAAAATTATCTTCGGGAACCTGCTCAATGCCAACAGGTAACACCGTGATTGGGTGTTGTCCTGCAAAGTGCTTTATGGCGGCAAATTGGTACACGAACTTCGGTGATGGGTCGATCCCAACTACTTGGCGTGCTCCTTCCCCAAGCATGCGCCAGCAGTGGTAACCGCTTCCGCAGCCAACATCCAAAATGCGCCGGTTCGTCAGCGGGCTGATATAGGGCTGAACGCGGTCCCATTTCCAGTCTGAACGCCATTCGGTATCAATGTGTATATCATGAATACGATAGGGGCCTTTGCGCCAGGGGTGAAACTGGCGTAGTAATTGTTCTATTAACTGGCGTTCGGTTTCGGCGCAGTCGGATGAGCCGCCAATGGTCACTGCGCTCTGGTTCAACTTAAGCGCGCTGGGTCTAATCTTAGGTAGTGCTTGATAGGCTGTGTGCCAGTCAGGCAGATCGCCCCAGCGCTCGACTGAAAGGGCCATTTTAATGTGTTGGGGTAAGGTGTCGAGCCAGCTGCGCAGAGGCGTGTTGGAAAACCAGTCAAAAGTATCGCTGTAATCTAACATAGGTAGTGTTACTTAATGGCCAGAAAAGAGGCAAAGTTGAAGCAGTGAAACCATATATCGGCAGTGGAAAAGCCTGCGGTTTTAAGTCTGTCCTGGTGGGTGACAACAGTTTCGGGGAGCAGCACGTTTTCTAGCGCAGAACGCTTTTGGCTAATCTCCAGATCACTGTAACCATTAGCTTTTTTGAACTCGTGGTGCAGGCTGACAAATAGCTCGTCGACATGGCTGTCTGAAAAGGTTACTTTTTCAGATAAGACGAGAACTCCGCCAGGGAGCATGGCATCAGCAATACGCTGAACAATACTTTGGCGTTTTTCGCGCGGTATAAATTGCAATGTAAAATTAAGAACGACGACAGATGCTTGAGATAAATCAGTATTATCAATATCTTCGCAGCGTAGCTGGATATTGCTAGTATCGAGGCTTTTATTATTCTTATCCAAGCTTTTACTATTTATATCTAAATAGTGTTGGCATTTGTCGAGCATCGCCTGGGAGTTATCAACGCCGATGATGGTGGTATTGGGGGCCTTGAGATTCTGAGCCATTGCCAGGATGCCAGCACCTAATGAACAGCCCAGGTCATAAAGGTGTGAATCGGGTTGAGCATAGCGGTGCGCCATAGCGCCTATCATATTGATGATTGTTGGATATCCGGGGACAGAGCGTTTAATCATATCCGGAAAAACTGCGGCGACTTTTTCATCAAATAAAAAGTCTTGGGCGCTGTCCAGTGGCGTAGCAAATAGCGTATCGGTATGGCTTTTCGGCATGGTAATCTGGCTCGAAGCGATAAAATCATGGCCACTCAAGTCAGTGGCCTGGCAGGCGGCTATGTTACCAATAAAGGGGCGCTGAATGAAGCCTGTGTTAAAGATCGGAGGGTTGTTTACTCGCTTCCCATCCGAGCCAATCGCCTTCGAGATGTTTCAGTTGAGTAAAACCAGATGCTTCGAGTACCGACTCCGCCATGCCTGCTCGCCGGCCACTGCGGCAATAAACGACGACTGTTTGGTCTTTGTATTCAATGATTTCTGGGAGTCGGTTCTCAACCTGGTTATGCGGAATGTTAATTGCTCCAGGAACATGGCCTCGTTCATACTCTCCGGGACTTCGCACATCAAGAATGAGCATCTTGTTGCCACTGTTTTTCTCGCTTAGCAGCTGCTCTTTACTCCAAAGCTCTGTGTCAGCTATAGCGACGGAAGCTCCGAAAAACAGGGTAGAGATAACGAAAAATAAAACAGGAAGTCGCATACTTAAGTCCTCATTAAGCGGTGATTCTACTACAGGTATACGACCTGCTAGTTGTCGCTAAGTTCAGCTGCAGGGCTGGGTGTTAGCTTAATTTCTTCTTCCCAGTTACGCACATAGTCGTATATTGCAAACTGAGAGCGGATTTTGCGGCGGCGTCCTTTTTTAACATAGTCATTTTTCTGCTCGGGATCGATGATACGGGCTTTGGTGTTGTCTGCCAGTTGTAGGTGCAGTATATCGAGAACGCGCTTTTTCAGCGTTTCGTCATATATTGGTACGCCAACTTCAACGCGATGTTCTATATTACGTGTCATCAGATCTGCTGAAGATATATAGACTTCCTCATCACCATCATTACAAAAGGCCATGATGCGTGGATGTTCTAGGAAGCGATCAACTATGCTGATAGCTCTGATGTTATCGCTTAGGCCTTTTATCCCCGGCTGAATACAGCACATGCCTCGAACAATTAAGTTAACTTTTACCCCTGCTTGGCTAGCTCGATAAATCAGGGCGGCTAAGGCTTTATCTACCAAGTTATTGACTTTAAATATACACCAGGCATCTTTACCGGCCTTAGCATTTTCAATCTCGCGAATCAACATGGCATTGATGCGCTCTCGGCAATCAAGCGGTGAGACGACAAGATGTCGAAATTCATAGCGTTGGTAACTAGCATGGATAAAGTCGAAGACTTTCTCTACTTCCTGGGTAATGGCTTGGTTGTAGGTAAATAGCGAGAAGTCGGTGTAGATCTTAGCCGTTTTTTCGTGAAAGTTGCCGGTACCAATATGGGCATAAGAAACTTCCTGGTTGTTTTCAATACATTTCACCAGGCACAGCTTTGAGTGGACTTTCAGGCCTGGAACACCAAATTCAACTTTGACCCCTTCATCGGTGAGTTTGCGTGCCCACTTTATATTGGCTTTTTCATCAAAACGGGCTTGTAACTCTACTACTACAGTAACCTTTTTATGGTTTCGGGCGGCATTTACCAGCGAATGAACGATCTTTGAATTACTGGCAACACGGTAAATCGACAACATAATCGACGTGACTTTAGGATCGATAGCGGCTTGCCATAAAAAGTCAGTCATGTAGTCAAATCGGTGATAGGGGTAGTGGAGCAATATATCGTTGTGTCGAATAGCCTTAAATATGCTTGGATAATTATCAAACTGATTTGAACGCATCGGTGGCAACGGCTTATTTTCAAGCGTTGCCCGTCCAAGATTGGGAAATCCGATAAAATCTTTAAAGTTATGATAACGCTCACCGGGTATCAGACTGTCGTAGTTAGACAGCTCCAGTTTGCGCATAAAAAAGTCGAGCATATCATCAGGCATTTCCTGGTCGTAAACGAAACGAACAGGCTTACCAAAGTGTCGATTGCGCAGGCCAGCGCTCATCTGATCAAGGTAGCTTTGAGAGATACCATCACCCAGCTCCAGCTCCGCATCACGAGTCAACTTAACTGTGTAGGCTTCGACAGTATCGTGACTGATAATGCCCTTGAAAACATCCGACAGGCAATGGCGGATAACGTTGTCCAGGATGATTAAGGTTTTGCGCTTGGTGTCTGCAGATGGAATCAGAACAAAGCGCGGTAATTCTTCGCAAGGGACTTCGATTAAGGCAAAATGAGAGTTAACCCGATCTTTTCGCTGTTTTGTCAATTTAACCGCCAGGTAGATGGCATGGTCTTTTAACAGTGGTAGCGACTTGTTTTCGTGGAGCAGAACTGGAGCCAAAATCGGTAATACGGTAGAGCGAAAATATGATTCAACAAAAGCTGAACCTTCTGGCTCCAATTGTTGTTCACTGACCAGGTAAATGTGCTTTTTTCGCAATCCGACCAGTATTTCACGGTAGATACTGTGAAATCGGCGTTGTAGCCGCATGACTTTGCTTTGAATATCGGTTAATAATTTTTCGGGATTGTCGTCAGTATTGGTATTCTTCTTGTTATATACAACGCGGCGTTTGACGTCGGCAACGCGGACACGAAAGAACTCGTCCATATTATTTGAGTAAATGCCCAGAAAGCGGATACGTTCAACGATGGGGACACTACGATCGCCTGCTTCTTGTAACACCCGCTCATTAAAAGATAACCAGCTTAGCTCTTTCTCGACAAAATACTGCTCAACGTTCATTTCGCGTCCGTAATTCAGGGATAAAAAATAAAAAGTACATACTATGACTAGATTATGACAATTTAACGATGAATTAAAATGTTTCGGTAAATTTAGTCTAAAAATCACTAAATTAGTTCAAAAAAGGGCGTGGTTTTCAATTCGGCAAGCCAACACATAATTTACGTGCTAGAATTCATAAGTCGACGTATCCTTGGGGATAGCCTTGTTCGCTGACTTGACTAAAAAAAGCGCCTAGGTCAATCAATATCAATAAAATTATGGGATTTGTTATGCGAGGTTTTGGGACTGTTCGTATGCCAATATTGCGCTGTTTAGGGTTGATCATTGTATGGGGGTTAGGGGTTCTTGGCTGCACTTTAGCGATGTCAGCTGAAGCGGAAGACACTAACAGCCCTGTGATTTACTATATCCCGCCTGAGAAGTGGCGAAAAGTCGCATATGATGCGACATCGGGTTCACATCTTTACCAGCTCGAGCAACAGCTAGGACAAATCCGAGCTTTGGGGATCAACACCCTATGGTTGCCTAATATTTTTAAAGAAACCGGTCATCGTGATTACCACATCAACTTTTCTCCGAGTGTTGACCCTCAATATGGCACAGATACCGAGTTTGTTCGTTTGGTTCAGGCCGCCTTTGAAGGCCAGATAACAGTTCTCATTGAGGGGGCAAATGGTGCGACTTCTGCGGTTAATATCGGTGATGTTTCAACGCAGCTGACGAAAGACCAGCTATGCCAGTTTTCCCATGAAATCTATCGCCGCTGTCAAATGCTCAATCGTCATTGGATAGACAGCAATTTTAAAGTGGTTTCCCAGAAAGTTGTATTTGGTGAGGAAGACAGCTTACGGCTTAGTTTTTTATATGAAGCAGATGATTATTACGGCAATCAATCTCAAAACCTGATAGTTGCCCCACATTTTGATAGTGACCTGTCTTCGCTGTTGACCAGCTCGCTGGCCGAGTCTCTTGAAACACAAAGTGCCAAACTTCAATTACTCTATGGTTTAGCTTTTCTTGGCCGAGGCGTCCCTCTTATATATGCTGGCGATGAGAACTTTGGCAATCGAAAGTTTAGCTATAAAAACCCGATATTTCAGTCAATTGCACGGTTAAGCCAACTTTATGAGCGACACCCTGTATTTGGCGATGGTATTCATATAAACCGATATGGCCATATCGGTGAGCGTGTTTATGGCTTTTCTCGCCTAGATCCCAATAAGCCTCGGGATTACCTAGTTGTTTTTAACTTTAATGAGCAGCCAAAAGCGATTCAAATCCCTACCCGCACTCAGTCCTATCATAGTCTGTATCCTTTTCCAGGGGATGAGTATCTGACCCAGGATGGGATGTTATCACTAAATCTGGCTCCTCTAAGTATGATTGTACTTCAGGGAGACCAATGGCTGGCGCCATTCGAGCTACCCGGTTTTACAATGGTTAAGCCCTCAGAGACTGAAAAGGGTAACAGTCTGTTCACTCTGATAGCGAAATCAGATATAGAGGTGGACTATGGTATGCCGCCGTTGTTTAACATGGTCTTTACTCTCGACTCCTCGGATAGCCTAAGCCGATATGAGTATCATGATTTTACTCCACCGTACCGCCTGATATGGCCCTATTCAAAACAGTTGGGTCAATTAAGCGTTAGTCTGACGAGTTCTAATAGCGGTGGTTCAAGGAATGTTCAGCAATCTATCTTTTATATTGAAGCGCAAGATTTGGCACCATATGACATCAAGGTGGAGCAGCTCCAGTCTATCGTGGCTAATGAAATTGATCAGCGCTTTATTCGTATAGCAGCCGATATGGAGGCGCAAGAGTTTGCTGATGAACTGGCTGCCGAGCAAGAAGAAAGAGTTCGTCGAGCGCAAGAGGAGTTAGAGCGTCAGAAGCGTCTTGAAGAAGAACGAATTGCCAAAGAACGAGAAGCGGCTGAACTAGCGCGCAAAGAAAAAGAAGCGCTAGAGCGCAAATTGGTTGAGTTGCGGCGCGCGGAAGAAGCTAAACGCAAAGAGCTGGAGCGTAAGCAACGTGAATTAGAGCGCCAACGAAAAGAGGCGGAGAAAATCCAGCCGAAGAGAACTGCAGACGTATGGGAAGAGGAGGCCGATGAGCCAGAAGATGATAGTGAGCCTTATCCTGCAACTATATACTTGCGAGGAGATGTCATTGGTACCTGGGCTGCTATTCGCCAATTCAAATATGAAGGGAATAAAACCTACGCGTTGAAAGTGTATCTGCGTCGTGGAAGTTATGAGTTTAAAATAGCAACGGCAAAATGGGATGTGGTGAACATTGGGGCTGGGAGAAGGCCGAGAGCTCGAATTGAAAAAACGACGAAGTTACTGCGTGAGTCAAACCCGGCAAACATCCTTATTCGTGTGGAAGAAAATGGCGATTATCTTTTTGAATTAAATGCAGAAGATCCGTTCGAGCCATTGTTGACCATCCGCAAACTCTAAATCCAAAAGCAACGGCTGGAGCTGTTCTGGCTCCAGTCGATTTTCATACTAAATCTATTTTTCAAACCCCTTAAAGTGTCCTAAGCTTAAAAAAGCACTCTGTCAGTGAGTTGAGCACTATAAGGCCCATGTTTTTCTCAAAAAAGTCCGATAAAAAGTCGTCGTCAGCCGACAAGTATGATGCGAAGTGGTTAAGAACGGTTAAAAATCGTTTTTTGTCACTTAGTCATCAGCGCTTGCAGGCGACTTTTGATTCTTTGCGCGGAAAGCAGCTCGACTTCTTCGAATTGATTCCCCTGCTCATTCATGCCAACCATCCTCTGCTACCAGGCTTTCAGTCGGCTAACACTCCCTCGGGTATTTGCGACTATACCCCGTCTGACTCGGCTAACCGAGCGGTAAAGAAGTTCGTTCGAGGCTTTTCGGGTCATGGTGCCCATATGCGTCGGGAAATTTTAGGAGTGTATGCAATGGGGAGCCCTGGCACGGTAGGGTATACCGCTAAAAGTGACATCGATTTTTGGGTGTGCTATCGAGATGACCTGGATAATGAGCGTTTGATTGAGCTGAACACTAAGCTCGAGGCCATTAGCAAGGCCGCTGAAGCGATTGGCTTGGAAATCCATTTCTTTCTGATGCAGCCGGAAGGTTTTCGGAAGGGACAGCAAAGTCAGCTGGATGAAGAAAGCAGTGGTAGTGCTCAGCACATTTTATTACTCGATGAGTTTTATCGAACAGGTTTGTTGCTCGCTGGTTTACCGCCAATATGGTGGCTGGTCCCTGAAGAGCATGAAGCGAACTATCAAGCCTTTCTTGATGAGCTTACATTGAATCATTTGATTCGGGACGAGGATTGGGTTGATTTCGGGCCCATCCCAACCATTCCGGCGGAAGAGTTTTTAGGTGCTGCTTTCTGGCAGCTCTATAAGGCGGTTCATTCACCGTACAAGTCAGTTATGAAGTTGATGCTGATGGAGGTGTATGGCAGTGAATACCCTGACGTTATACCATTGAGTTTGCAATTTAAGTCTATAGTCCATCAGTCGGCGGTGACGATGGCCGAGGTTGACCCCTATATTCTGATGTACCGTCGGGTAGAGGCATACCTAGAGCCGATGAATGATAATCGATTGGGAATTGTTCGTCGTTGTTTGTATTTGAAAGCCAACCTCAAAATGTCTCGTTCAGGTAGTGCTGATGAGCAGTGGCGACGAGCTATCTTTGAGCCGGTAGTAAAGGCATGGAACTGGAATATACGTGACTATAAAAAGATGGATTCCCGTCGAGGTTGGCGCGTGTTAGATGTGGATAAGGAAAAAAAGGCGATCCAAACTGCTTTGATGCAGAGCTATCGTCAGCTTAGTCACCGAATCAAGCGAATGAACGTTAGCCGCTTAATAAACAAGCAAGATCTCGA
>DFOV01000429.1 GCA_002376965.1 Gammaproteobacteria bacterium UBA3532 | reverse complement strand
TACCAACTGAGCTATTCCCGCTTAGATAGGCCGTGCATTTTACCTGCTAATCATTAGCTGTCAAGACCTTACATACGACTTTTTGGTCTATTTAAGCCTTCAAAGACAGGTGCGGCCAAGCCGAACGCGTGTAGTCGATCATTGACCATATCCCTAGAATTGCAGCCACATAAAGTAGCATCAATCCCGGCCAATAGGCAAATGGCCAGGTGGCACTGCATATCAATACGCTTATAGCAACCATCTGAACTGCAGCCTTCCACTTGCCGACAAATGCAACGGCAACTTGCTCTCTTACATCTCTTGATGCCATCCATTCCCTTAAAGCAGTCACATATACTTCGCGGGTAATAATGGATAACGTTCCAAGCAATAACCAGGGATCTTTCTCATGCGCCACTAAAATCACTAGCGCAACAACAACCATCAATTTATCGGCAACAGGATCAAGAAAAGCGCCTAGAGGGGTAACCTGATTCCATTTTCGTGCTAAATAACCATCAAGCCAATCAGTAATGCTGGCAAGACCAAACACTGCTGCAGCAAACAATGGAGCGTAGTGCCAAGGTATCAAAAATAACAATGCAAATACGGGTATAAGCAGTATGCGAAAAACTGTGAGTTGCATTGGGATGGTCATAGATAATCAGTGATAATTGGCGTGGAAGCTGTCTGTTCAGATTGGGCCAAGTTTACCGTGTAAGCCAAGTTAACATCAAGTAGCTCAGTGGCTTTTCGATCTATCGTCCCTTTTTTAAGGGATCAACGGTGAAAAGCTTCGAATATCTTCTGGGCTAAGCTTGCATTTATACCCTGAACCAAACAGAGCTCGTCAATACTGGCGTTCTTTATTTTTTGCATGCCACCGAAGTGATTCAATAGTGCTTTTCGTTTTGCTGGGCCTATGCCTTCAATGGTTTCCAGTACAGACTGAGTCCCTGCTTTGGTCTTTTGCTTTCGATGTCCAGTGATGGCAAAACGGTGCGCTTCATCACGTACATGTTGCAGCAGGTGAAAGGCTTCAGGGTAGCTGTCTGTATTTAAAGGGATTGCTTCGCCGTAACGCCAAATAGTTTCCAAACCAGATTTTCTCTGTGGCCCTTTGGCAATCGACAGCAAAATAATATCCTTCAACTCCAGTTCATCACAAATTGCGTGTAGTTGCGCCAATTGCCCCTTGCCACCATCAGCTAAAATGATATCCGGTAGTGATTTATCTTCGTCTTTTAGTCGCTTGTAGCGGCGACCCATAGCTTGTTTCATTGCTGCATAATCATCACCGCCTGTTACTTCACGTATAGTAAAACGTCGGTAATTCTTTTTGTCTGGGCCATGCCGATTAAATACAACACATGAAGCGATCGTGTTTGCGCCCTGATGATGACTAATATCGAAACATTCGATCCGTTGCGGTATATCCTTTATTTCGAGCATCTGCTGCAGTTGATAAAAACGCAGTTCTCCACTCTGTTTGGCGACGGCTCGCTGTTCAATCGCTAATTCGATGTTGTTGAGCGCCATCTTTTGCCAAACCGCCCGCTCTTTTCGTGGTGCAACCTGTATGGCCACACGTCGACCCACCAGCTCAGAAAGTAGATGCGCTAGCTCATCTAATCCAGCAACATCGGCTGATAATATTAATTCGTTAGGCACTTGGTGCTGGCCCGCGTAGAACCGCGAAATAAATTCGGAGCAGAACTCTTGCTGGCTGGTTTCTTTGGGTACGCGGGGAAAGTAATTCTTAACGCCAAGTAACTGGCCTTTGCGAATGAATATGACATTTACGCCCCAAATACCATGCAGGCATGTCATTCCCATCACATCAATATCTTGGGCAGATACGGTATGTACCGCTTGCTTTTCAAGCACTGTTCGCAAAGCACTGATTTGATCGCGAATGCGAGCCGCTCCTTCAAAATTCAGCGCTTGTGCTTCTGCGTCCATGCGAGCGGCCATGCTATTAATTAGCTGATCATTTTTTCCATCAAGAAAATCCATAACATCAGCGACATCTTTGGCGTACTCCTGATGACTGATTAGATCAACACATGGCGCTGTGCAACGCTTTATCTGGTATTGGAGACAAGGTCTGGAACGGTGTTGAAAAAAAGCATTTTCGCATTGACGCACTGGAAACAGCTTTTGAATCAAACGCAGACTTCTACGGACATCCCCACCACTTGGATAGGGTCCAAAATAACGTCCTTTTTCTTTTTGCTCGCCGCGATGATAGGCAATGCGTGGATAGGCTTCCTGGCTAACGAAGATATAGGGATAGCTTTTGTCATCCCGAAGAAGGATATTATAACGAGGCCGATGCTGCTTTATTAGTGCATTTTCTAGAAGCAGAGCCTCTGTTTCGCTTTGGGTGACAGTGATCTCGATATGCTGGATCTGCTCTACCAATCGACGAGTCTTCTCGCGATCAACCTGTTCACGAAAATAGGAAGACAGCCGCTTTTTTAAATCGCGCGCCTTGCCAACGTAGAGCAAAACGTCCTTGGCATCAAACATTTGATAGATGCCAGGAGACGTTGGAACATTCTTTACATAAGACTTGCCGTCAAACGGCTCAGACATGTGGGACTAACTAAGATTTTGTGGATCGACTACACCATGACGAATTGCGACATGGGTGAGCTCAACATCGCTGGTCACGTTGAGCTTTTCGAATAAGCGGTAACGATAAGTATTGACGGTCTTTGAGCTAAGACAAAGCTTGTCAGATATGTCCTGAACCTTTTGTCCTTCAGATATCATAGTCATTACTTGAAG
>DFOV01000040.1 GCA_002376965.1 Gammaproteobacteria bacterium UBA3532 | reverse complement strand
GAGGTCAGTCGAGTGATAGTGTCAAAGAACGACACGTCGCCCATAAAAGGAATGGCTTCGCGCTCCCTGACGTATTTAAACGCCTTAACTGGTGTATCCGCGCCACTGTCGATGGCTTCAAGAATACGGCGCTCTGTCAGTGAGAGGCCGTCTTGTGCCCAAGGAAATTCTTGCATTAGGCGCTTCAGAGCGTTTTGCATAAATGGCAGTCCAGCTAACGGAATTTGGCTTAGCTGATTCAGGCCTTGATGCTGGTGCGAGCATAGGGTCAACCAGATGCGCTGACTCCACTGAATTTGCTCAACTGATAATGGTTGGCGATTTTGATAGGCTTCTTGGAGATCATCGTGGCATAAAGCGGATGAGGGCAGTAATTGAGGGAGAAAGACAATGTAAACCTGACTGATGTCCGCTTGCCATTGAGACATGTTGTGGCAAATATTAAGCAGATGAAGTTGGTCGAAAAGCTCGTGGGTATTCCAAATAACGATATCGTCCTTGGCCTCTATACTTTGTTGCAATTGTTTGTCGCGCTGATTCAAACGCTTTAATGCCTTGGAGTATGACTCCCATCCGCTCATATCGATAAAGTCGGCGCGGATCTCATTAAAGCTACGCTCGGGGTAGAAAGAAGTGTAAGGGCCGTCGTGAAGTACATCGTCCCAGCTGAGCATGGTGCCTTTGATTTCTGCATCAGATAGGGCGCTACTTGCCGCATCGCCATTGGTGATATGAAGTGTCATGATATTCCCTAGAATTGCGCAACCTCGCACATTATTGTCATCCTAAAATGAAAAGACAATGATCCAGGTAAAAGAATGCGTCTTTTTCGAGGGTAGTCGTAGACGAATCACACATCGCGGCGGCTATTGCCAGCCTCGCTAAACTTCCCTATGATCAAATGAAGTACAGCGGACTCGACCCATTATGGCATATCAACAGCTCCCCCTTGGCACCAGTGATTTTAAGTCTATCATCGATGAGCAGCTTTATTACGTCGATAAAACGAACCTGATCGCCGACCTTATCAAAGGTAGCCGTATCACGCTGCTACCCCGACCGCGTCGTTTTGGTAAAACGCTGAATATGTCGATGCTGAATTACTTTTTCAGCAATAATCAGGATTATCGCTATTTATTTGATGGCTTAGCCATTTCAAACAATGCCGAAGCAATGAAACACTGCGGCCAGTATCCTGTGATATTTTTGTCGTTTAAAGATGTAAAAGTCCCAACACTTGAACGCTGTATCGATAAATTACGATACCTTATCCAACAACTATACATCACCCACTCAGGTTTGTTAGAAACCGATATATTCGTTGAAACAGAGCGAGAGCAATTTGTTGCGATTCTTAATGGGAGCGCTGAGCAAAACTTGATAGAGCAAAGTATTCTGCTGCTATCCACCCTTCTTCATCGCCACCACCAAAAGCCCGTCGTCATTCTTATCGACGAATACGACATGCCGATCAACAGCGCCTATACCTATGGTTATTACGACGAATTGGTGGGATTTTTGCGCAACCTGCTGAGCGGTGCGTTTAAAGATAACCCTAGCCTGTTTAAAGGCGTGATGACGGGGATTTTACGCATTGCGCGAGAGAGCATCTTTTCAGGATTGAATAACATTGAAGTCTGCCCTCTAACCAGCCCTCTCTACGCACCGTATTTTGGCTTTACCGAAACCGAAACAGAGCAACTGCTGAAAGATTACGACCTCACCTATGAGCTCGATGCCATCCGCGTTTGGTACAACGGTTATAACTTTGGCGAAAACACCATCTACAATCCGTGGTCGATTATTCATTTGGCGCGAAATAAGGGTGAACTCTCACCCTACTGGCTTAACACCTCAGACAACGCCTTGGTGCGCGACTTGATAGCAAGTGCTTCCCTGAAGGTAAAACAAGAATTAGAAAATCTGTTGATGGATGATAACGCCGTTGTTCGCAAGCGATTGAATGAAAATATTGTGTTTCGTGATATTAATAACAGCGATGACTCGGTTTGGAATTTCTTGTTATTTTCTGGTTATTTAGCTTATAAAAACAAGCAATTGATAGGTAAGCGCACCTTTGTTGATTTATGCATTCCCAATGTAGAAGTCGCCTCTTTTTATGAAGACGCTATCCTGGCGTGGTTTGATGAGCAACCTTCTAGCGACTTAACCTTGGAAACCCTTTTGTCACTGTTGCTTAAAGCGGATTTTGACAGTTTCGCTAAAGCCTTTTCTCACTTTTGCGCTGATACTTTCAGTTACTTCGATGTAAAGGGCAAACAACCAGAGCGCTTTTACCACGCCTTTGTGCTAGGCATGTTGGTGCAATTGCAGAACAGCCATACCATCAAAAGCAACCGCGAAAGTGGGTATGGGCGTTATGATGTGAGTGTGATACCTCACGACAAAAACCAAGCGGGATTTGTGTTTGAATTTAAATCCGTCGATGAGTTAGATAACCTCACCCTCGAACAAGCCTGTGAGATAGCCCTCAAGCAAATCGAGAAAAAGCAGTACGTCGCCGAACTCCATGCCCTCGGCATTGAAACCGTCTATCCGATTGCCATTGCCTTTGAGGGCAAACGGGCGTTGGTGCAGGTGGTGGAGTAGCTTTCCCTCTTTAGTCAGAAACATCTCTGGTCAGATATACATCCAGGCATTGGTATCACGGTAGATTTCTTCGCCTTTGTCGTTGATGAAGACAGAGCCAGGTGTGTCGTTGCCGGAGATGGCG
>DFOV01000096.1 GCA_002376965.1 Gammaproteobacteria bacterium UBA3532 | reverse complement strand
CCATCCTATTTTGTTGTTTCTTAACTGAAACTGAATATGACGTCTTGTGTGTGTAAGTGCGACCTAATTTGCGTATTCAGCGGAAATTTACGTCAATTGACAGTATTTGGCGAAAATAAAACGCTGCGAGCATAGGCAAATGGCACTCTTTTTGCGACAATCTAGCGAAATACTTTCTATTACAGGTTGTTGTGCTTTTAAACATTGTCATTTTTCTTGTTGGGCTGATTGTACTGAGTTGGAGCGCTGACCGGTTTGTATATGGCGCCTCAGCATTAGCAAAAAACATCGGCATTTCTCCAATGATGATCGGACTAACGATTGTCGCTATGGGATCTTCGGCACCTGAAATTGTGGTTTCCGCCATAGCCTCCGCAAATGGCAATATGAACACCGCCGTGGGTAACGCGCTAGGTTCTAACATCACGAACATCGCGCTAGTTTTAGGTATAACCGCGCTAGTGAAACCATTGCTTGTTTCATCAACAACATTAAAGCGCGAGCTTCCAGCACTCCTTATCATCTCATTGATTGCCATTGGCTTTATGTTTGACGGTGAACTTAAGTCTTATGAAGGCATTATCCTACTAGGCCTGTTCATTTTCGTACTGGCAATGATGGCGTGGTTGTCGCTACAGGTAGATAAAGAAGACCCTCTGGTTGCGGAAACCGCAGATGAAATCCCCAAAGGCGTTTCAAATACGTCAGCCCTCATTTGGATTGGTGTAGGCCTTGTAATACTGCCATTAAGTGCTCACTTTTTGGTGAACTCAGCAGTAGAAATTGCCAGATACATGGGCATTTCGGATTTGGTTATCGGACTAACGATTATTGCGTTTGGTACAAGTCTACCTGAACTAGCAGCAAGTGTTGCGGGTGTACTGAAAGGTGAAGACGATTTAGCACTGGGTAATATCATCGGCTCAAATATCTTCAACCTGCTTGCCGTACTTGGCATGCCCGGGTTAATCGCGCCTGGTATCCTGGACCCTGACGTTTACAACCGAGATATGTACGTAATGCTTGGTTTAACATTATTATTGTTCTTGTTCAGCTTCGATTTAATCGGCAAACGTACAATATCAAGAACAAATGGATTCATACTTCTGGCTTGCTTTATCGGCTATCAATTCTGGCTATTCGGATAATCATGAATACACAAACTCAGATGAACTATATCGACTCAGCGAAGCGCGTTATTGAAATTGAAACACAGGCTATTGCTAATCTGGCAGAGCGCTTAAACAATGAATTTATCGCTGCCTGTAATATTCTCTTTGCCTGCAAGGGTAAAGTTGTCGTGAGTGGTATGGGAAAGTCTGGGCATATCGGAAATAAAATTGCCGCTACGCTTGCCAGTACAGGTACTCCTGCATTTTTCATGCACCCTGGTGAAGCCAACCATGGCGACTTGGGCATGCTAAGCAAAGGCGATGTCTTACTCGCCATCTCTAATTCTGGCGAGACTAACGAGCTAGTTAACTTATTGCCCGTAGTTAAGCGCTTAGGCATACAGGTGGTCGCCATGACCAACAGTGCTTCCAGTTCATTGGGGCAACACGCAGATGTCGTACTTGATATCAGCGTTGAAAAAGAAGCGTGTTCGCTAGGTCTTGCTCCTACGTCAAGCACAACCGCCACACTGGTTATGGGTGATGCGCTTGCGGTAGCACTGCTCGACCAAAAAGGTTTCACCTCAGATGACTTTGCGCTTTCGCACCCAGGCGGTAGTTTAGGCAGAAAACTTCTGCTTAAAGTTAGCGATATCATGCAAAGCGGCAGTGATATCCCCCTTGTCCATGCCAGTGCTTCTGTTGCTGACGCACTGCTGGAAATATCTAAAAAGGGATTGGGTATGACAGGCGTGATAGCGGCAGACGGTACGCTGACAGGCGTCTTTACGGATGGCGACCTACGACGAATTCTCGATGCCCGCGTAGACGTACACAGTGCGACAGTAGAAGAAGTAATGACTAAAGGCGGCAAGACTACCACCGCAGGTCAGCTGGCTGTAGAAGCCCTGAATTTGATGGAAACCCATAAAATTAGTGCGTTAATGGTTACTGACGATAAGCGCAAACCTGTTGGGGCTTTTAACATGCATATGCTACTAAAAGCAGGAGTGCTTTAAATGACAACCACCTTGTACACGGAAATAAATGACTCGCTTTTCGCAAAACTAGCCAAGATAAAGTTGCTGGTATGCGACGTTGATGGTGTGTTCTCAGATGGCCGAATTTACTTAGGTAACGACGGTGAAGAACTTAAAGCATTCCATACCCGTGATGGATATGGTGTAAAAGCGCTAGTGAGCAATGGAGTGAATGTCGCGGTTATTACTGGACGTCGCTCTGCCATTGTTGAAAATAGAATGAAGGCACTGAATGTTGCACATATAATTCAAGGCGAAGAGAATAAAGCAGACGCGCTTAGCGACCTGATGAAACGCCTTGAGTTAAACACTGACGAAGTGGCTGCGGTAGGTGATGACATGCCAGATACGGGTATGTACAAGCACGTTGCGGTTAAAATTGCGGTTGCCGATGCCCATCCTTACGTAGCAAAACAAGCAAACTGGATTACGACCCTTCCCGGTGGGTTTGGCGCGGTCCGAGAAATATCGGATACCATTTTGCAGGCCAAAGGGGTAGCAAATGAGATTTTTGGAGCTAGTGTATGAGCCTGTTTGGCTTTAATCGCTTAGGATTAAGTATATCGGCGCTATTTATTCTGGCGATGCTGATGTACATCCCTACGTGGATGGAAGAGCAGCCTGAAACGCAGGGGAATCGTGAAAACGATGCGCTAAAGCCCGCCTACAAAGCAAAAAATCTAACCACTACGCTGTACAATCAAGACGGTGAGTTAAATCACAAAGTATTTGCAGAGTCGATGGAGCATTACGACCAGCTTGGCTTTGTATTGTTTCAGCAACCTAAATACACCCTTTATACAGAAAACGCGTCATCACCATGGGTGGTAACCGCTGATGAAGGTACACTATACAATAACGAGCTAATCCAGCTGGAAAACCAAGTTAATATTGAGAACCAAACTGGCGATGACTTTGTCAGAAGTATATCGACCGAGTACATTCAAATTAATTTAGAAACCAAGCAAATGACATCTGACCAACCCGTTGAAATACTGGGCACCCAATATGTCATTTTAAGTAATGGGTTTAACGCGAATTTACGCACACAAGAATACGAGCTTTTAGATCATGTACAAACCACTTATTCCCCTAGCAACTAGTTTATTGCTTGCCATCGCTAGCGGTGCGGTACACGCCAGTGAAGATGATTTTTCGCAGCCCATAAAAATAGGCTCGAACACCCAGTTTATCGACGGTAAAAATAAAACCGCGTTGTACAAAGACGACGTACTCATAACTCAAGGCTCTTTGGTTATTGAAGCTGACGAAGTGGAAGTAATTGCCACTGACGGTGGTGGTCGTGAAATATTTATTGCTAGAGGAAAGCCTGCAAGCTATTCCCAGCAATTGGAAGACGGCACGCCAGTTTCGGCAAAAGCTAATGAAATACGCTATGAAGTGGTGAACCGAACGATTTCTCTTGCCGGAAACGCAGAGTTGAAACAAGACACCAGTAAAGTACAGGGTGACAACATCACGTTCGATATGATTACCGAGCAATTGCTAGCGACTGGCGGCGCAGGTAAGGATGGTGAGGGTCGAGTGACCACAGTATTCACACCTGAGACCATTCGCAAAACTTCGTCTAAGAAAGACAAAAAAGACAACGAGGGCAATGAATAGCAATGGCAACTTTGAGCGCTAAAAATCTTGCTAAGGCTTACAAGTCAAGACAGGTTGTTCGAGATGTAAGTCTGTCTGTCTCAACGGGTCAAATTGTTGGTCTTCTTGGCCCAAATGGCGCTGGTAAGACCACCACATTCTACATGATTGTTGGTTTAGTGAATCTGGATAAAGGCAAGATTGAAATCGACGACAATGAGCTAACTCATCAGCCCATGCACGAGCGTGCACGCCGCGGAATTGGCTACCTACCGCAGGAAGCCTCTATTTTCAGAAAGCTCACAGTGCATGAAAATATCATGGCCATTTTGCAAACCCGTAAAGATTTAAATTCACAACAGCAAGAAGAAGAAGCAGATGCGCTACTTGATGAATTTAATATTAACCATATACGTAATAGTACGGGGATGAGTTTGTCAGGGGGCGAACGCCGTCGCGTTGAGATTGCCCGCGCTCTGGCAGCAAAACCGCAATTTATTTTGTTAGACGAACCATTTGCTGGTGTTGATCCAATATCAGTTAATGATATAAAGAAGATAATACAACATCTTCGCGATAGGGGGATTGGAATCCTTATCACGGACCATAACGTACGAGAGACATTGGATGTTTGTGAAAAGGCGTACATTGTGAGTCATGGCGAGCTTATTGCGCAAGGAACGGCGGAACAGGTTTTAAGTAATCAAAAAGTAAGGGATGTATACCTAGGCGAACAATTCAGGCTATAGTTAATGTAACCGAATTGTCATTTTTCAGTTTCGCTCTGGTATATTCAATTTAGAGCATTTAAATAAGACGTAGATGAAACCATCTTTACAGCTAAAATTTAGCCAACAACTTACCATGACACCACAGCTTCAGCAGGCCATTAAACTGCTGCAGCTTTCTACACTTGATCTTCAACAAGAGATCCAAGAAGCGCTCGATTCTAATCCGCTATTAGAAGTTGAAGAAGGTAACGACGAGCCGCAACTAGAAAAGAACAATATCGACAACGATGACAGCGGCTCTGAGGCCACTGCTTCTGCATCTAGTGACACATTAGAAGCCGGCGATGCACTTGAGAAAAACGATCTTCCCGATGAGCTGCCAATCGACAGCACATGGGACGAATACTACTCTGCTTCATCTTCGCCTGCTCCGGGTCCATCCAATGACGACGAGCAAATCTTCCAAGGTGAGACTACTGAAGATATTCAAGAGCACCTTCTTTGGCAAATGCGCCTTACCCATTTCTCGGATACCGATCGCGCAATCGCTACAGCAATCATCGACTCTATTGACGAGTCAGGTTATTTAACCGTTACCCTTGATGATATTTTAGAAGCGGTTAACGATGATGATATGGAAGAGCCGATTGAAATGGACGAAATAGAATGTGTGCTTAAGCGCATTCAGATGTTCGACCCTATTGGTTCTGGCTCACGCTCTCCACAAGAATGTTTGATGGTGCAATTGCGCCAGTTTTCAGAAGACACACCGTGGCTTGCTGAAGCAAAGCAACTGATTGAAGAGTACTCTGACTTACTGAGCAGCAAAGACTATCGTACGCTTATGCGTAAAAGCCGATTGAAAGAAGATCAGCTACGCGAGGCAATGCGTTTACTGCAAACCTTGAATCCTCGCCCAGGTAGTGCTTTAGTTACTAAAGAGCCTGAGTACGTTATTCCTGATGTCTCAGTAACCAAGAAAAATGGCCGTTGGGTGGTTGAGCTGAACCCCGACAGTCTGCCTAAGTTAAGCGTAAATCAACAATACGCTGCAATGAGTCGCCGTGCCAAGAATAGTAGCGATTCACAATTCATCCGCTCACACATGCAAGAGGCTAAGTGGTTCATAAAGAGCCTTGAATCTCGTAACGAAACCTTAATGAAGGTTGCAAACTGCATTGTGCAGCAGCAAATGGGCTTTTTTGAGCACGGCCCGGAAATGATGAAACCAATGGTGCTAAATGATGTCGCAGAAATGGTAGATATGCACGAATCCACTATTTCGCGAGTGACAACGCAAAAGTACATGCATACGCCACGTGGAATCTTCGAATTGAAGTATTTCTTCTCAAGCCACGTTGCAACAGAGTCTGGTGGTGAATGTTCATCTACAGCGATTCGTGCATTGATCAAGAAATTAGTGGCCGCTGAAAAGCCTAGCAAGCCGCTAAGTGATAGCAAGATTGCTTCATTGTTGGCCGAACAAGGCATTAAAGTTGCCCGGCGAACAATAGCAAAGTACCGGGAATCGTTGTCGATCCCGCCGTCGAACCAACGCAAAAGCCTTATTTAATCGGGCTTAATAATATAAGGAAGACGAAATATGCAAATCAACCTTACTGGTCATCATGTCGAAATCACCGACTCTTTGCGTAATTATGTCGATACGAAGTTCAGCAAACTTGAACGTCACTTTGATCACATTTCTAATGTGCATGTCATCCTGAACGTTGAAAAATTAAATCAAAAAGCCGAAGCGACCGTTCATTTAAGTGGCGCTGAAGTATTCGCATCCTCAGAAAATACCGACATGTATGCGGCGATTGACAGCATGGTTGATAAACTCGACCGGCAGGTAATCAAGCATAAGGAAAAACTGAAAAAACATTAGTAGTTAATTAAGCATGGATATACAAGCCATCGTAAGTCTGGACCGCACCGAGTGTGCGGTTCAGTGTAATAGTAAAAAGCGAATTCTTGAGATCATCGCTGATATCGCTGCCAAGCAAAACGAGAACATTGATCAGGCAACGGTACTCAACAGTTTGATGGCTCGAGAGCGTATGGGTAGTACAGGCAT
>DFOV01000152.1 GCA_002376965.1 Gammaproteobacteria bacterium UBA3532 | reverse complement strand
GTGGCTGATTTGGTGGAAGGGGTTAGCAAGCTAACTCAAATCAAATTCGAAAACCGCGAAATGGCCCAGGCTGAAAACTTCCGCAAGATGATGATGGCGGTGGTTGAGGATATTCGCGTTATCATGGTTAAGCTGGCCGATCGCTTACACAACATGCGTACACTGGATGCCTTGCGACATGAAAAGCGCCAGCGCATTGCGATGGAAACGCTGACCATTTACGCGCCAATTGCGTTGCGTCTTGGTATCAATACGTTGCGTGTTGAGCTTGAGGATTTGGGATTTAGCGCTATGTATCCCATGCGATCGCGCATTCTGGCCGAGTCGGTAAAGCGCGCACGAGGCAATCGCAAAGAAATTATTTCCAAAATTCAGGACTCCATTGGCAGCCATCTGAGCAGTGAGCAGGTGGAGGCCGATGTGATTGGTCGTGAAAAGCATTTGTATAGCATCTACCTGAAGATGCGCGACAAACATCGTTCCTTTAGCGAGGTAATGGATGTGTATGGTTTCCGCATTATTGTCGACAATGTTGATACCTGTTATCGCGTGCTTGGCATGGTGCATCATCTGTTTAAACCAGTGCCGAAGCGCTTCAAAGACTATATTGCAACGCCAAAGGTTAATGGTTATCAATCGTTGCATACGACGATGATGGGGCCATATGGCGTGCCGATTGAGGTTCAGATCCGCACGCGGGATATGGATCATATGGCTAACAGCGGTGTTGCGGCGCATTGGTTATATAAATCGACAGATGTCAACCGTAGCAGCGTTCAGTTGCGTGCGCGTGAGTGGATGCGTGGTATTTTGGAGTTGCAAAAAAGCGCGGGTAACTCGCTGGAGTTTATCGAAAACGTTAAGGCTGATTTATTTCCAGACGAAGTATATGTTTTTTCCCCAAATGGCCAGATCTTTGAACTGCCGAAAGGAGCTACCCCCGTTGATTTTGCTTATGCGGTGCATACCGATGTGGGTAATAGCTGCGTTGGCGTTAAGATCAACAAACGGGTTGCCGCGCTGAATGCTCAGTTGATTACAGGGCAAACCGTTGAAGTGGTCACCAGCCCGGGCGCTAAACCTAATCACACTTGGCTGGGTTTTGTCGTTACCGGAAAAGCCCGCTCTGCCATTCGCCACTACATTAAGCACCAGCGTGATCAAGAAGCACTCAATTTGGGACGACGCTTGGTGAATAAGGCGCTTGGCAACAATCTGGCGCTTGAAGACATCCCCGAAGATGTCATTGAAGAAATCGTCAAACACAGCAAGCAGGATAAGCTGTCTGATATTCTTATCGATGTTGGTCTAGGCTCATTGAGCTCGTTTGTTATTGCCAAACGCTTGCTGGATAAGCTGCATGAAGATAGCGATGCGCCTGAGCCAAAGCGTCTTTCGCGTCCGTTGGCTATCCGTGGTACTGAAGGAATGCTGGTTACTTATGGTAAGTGTTGTCGGCCAATTCCTGGTGATCCTGTGGTTGGGGTATTTGGCAGTGGCACAGGTATTGTTATTCATACCAGCCATTGCAAAAACGTTAACTGGCAGCGCAGTGAAAACTTTCTGACAGTGCAGTGGGAAGACGATGTTGATGGCGAGTTTCCCGTTGAGATCTGGGTTGATGTGATTAATCAACGCGGTGTTCTGGCGCGTTTAGCGGGTATTATTGCCGATAGCGACTCCGATATTATTAATACATTGATCGAAGAGCGAGATGGGCGAGTCAATACCATCCAATTTATTCTGGGAGTTCGCGATCGTGGGCATTTGGCTCAATTGATGCGCCGCTTGCGTGTGAATAAGTCGGTCATAAAAATATCGCGACACAATCACTAAGCGCTTTCGTTTTACAGACCCGAGCAAATATCTTGAAGTGAGTCGGGCATACTTCTCTTTAATATAGTCATATAAAATAATGAGGTCGTTATGATTAGAGCGGTCAATACAGATAAAGCGCCTGAGGCTCTTGGCCCCTATAGCCAGGCCATCATCAGCAATGGTCAAATTTATATTTCGGGTCAGCTGGGGCTTGATTCAGAGACCAATGAGTTGGGTGATACGTTTGAAGAGCAGTGTTTGAATATTTTTAACAATATTCAATCTATCCTTAATGCTGCTAATCTTGATATGAATCGATTGGTTAAAATTACCATTTATTTGACTGACTTGGGTAACTTCGGTCAGCTAAACCAGATAATGGCACAAACCTTTAGTGAGCCGTATCCAGCGCGTGCTACGGTGGAGGTGGCTAAGCTGCCTAAAGATGCCTTGGTCGAGATCGATGCTATAGGCTTTATTTAGAGATAGATCCTAAGGGCGGATATTTACGCCCTTAATTACGCCCTACCAGTATTAACGCTTCTGGCATGATGAAGGTGTACAAGATACACCAAGCCAGGAGCCGTTATGTCAATAATTACTAGAATATTTTCCATCTGCCTTTTACTTCAAATGGCCGGTTGCGCCATGATGCCTGCCGATCAAGGTGACAAAGTTGTTCGCCAGCGTGGCCTTATCACCAACACTGTTGGTGAATGGGGCGATGATGGTAACTATAAAACTGATACTAAAAATAATATTTATCCTGCCTTTATTCTTGAGGTCGATGGCAAGCGTTTAAGTCGCTATCAAAAAAGTCAGTGGCTTGATGCTGGAACACATGAAATAACCGTTTGGCCCAGAAACACCAACATTCCTATTGCCTGGGAGACCATTCCTGATTACGAAGAAATTCATCGTCGTAATATCGAAATGCAAAAAATGACCCTGAATGTCCAGCCGGGTTACCGGTATTTTATTGGCGTCAAGGTGGTAGATGCCGTAACCAAAAGCACTATTAATCGCGCGGACTATTTTGAAGGTAAAGCCAAGCGCTATATGGTTCCGGTGGTGGTTAAAAAGCGTGAGCCGATTGATTTGGTTGAAGTGGCAAAAGGAGCAGCTGCCTTTTTAGGAGCTATGGCGGTGGTTCCACTGGCATTGCTTTTGTAGATGATACTGTTGTAGATGACATTGTTGTAGATGACATTGTTGTGGATGAAATTGTTGGAGGCTGTATGAGTAAGCGATACCTATGTTATCTGGTTGTGCTTATTGCAAGTAGCAAATCTGGTTGGACCATTGCAGCTGATACCCTGCAAACTCAGCTGGATAGACAACAGATGAATCAGTCGTCTCAGCGACATATTGATCAGTTGTCGGACAAGCAAAAAAAGCTGGTAGCGGAATTCCGTGAGTTGACTCAGCAAACCAGGATGGGGCGAGTATTTAACGAGCACCTGAAAGCACAGACACAAAACCAGCAGCAGGAAGTTCATGCATTAGAGCGACAAATTGCTCAAATTGCCGCAACAGAAAAAGCGCTCATTCCCTGGATGCTAGAGGCAATAGCAGAACTGGAACAGTGGGTTATTAATGATACACCGTTTCTTCTGGAAGAGCGTATGTCGCGCGTTGAGCAACTCAAGTCACTGATGGTGCGTGCAGATATCGCATTAGCGGACAAGTATCGGCGAATGATAGAGGCATGGCGAGCTGAGCTTGAATATGCCAATAGCACGGAGGTTTATAGTGGAAAGCTCCATAGTTCGAATACGGATGAGCAGCGCAGTGCCAAATTTTTACGCTTAGGTCGTTTAGCTTGGTACTACCTTACGCCTGATCATCAACAAGCTGGCGTGTGGAATCAAGCCAACAAGCAGTGGCAGCTTGTTGCGAATGAGCATATACCTGCTCTGATTGAAGCAATGGATGTGGTAAACAAAACGGTCGTACCTGGCTTTTTGGCTTTGCCAATGCCGGATGACAAGCTGCTGACGCTTGGAGGTGGGTGATGAGTTTAATGCGGATCCTATTGCTATTGAGTTGTTGCTGTTGCTGGTCGCTTGTTTCGGCACAGCAAGCGCCTTCTGAGCAAACGCTCTTCAATACCGTCAAGCAACAAATGCTGCAGGAAAAAGAACTCAATCACCAGCGAGAACAGCAATTTTTGCAGCAAACAAAGCAGCAAGCTTCTCGTGTGCAAGCACTAAAAAAAGAGTTGGCTCAATTAGATAGAGAAGAAAAAAGTCTGCAGCAGCGATTCAATGACAATGAAATAAAAATTAGCTATCTCAACAAGCAATGGGAAGAAAAAAGTGGTGAGTTGAGCGAGGTTTTCTCCCAACAAAAAGAGTTTATTCAGTCTTTGAAGGAGAGCATTATCGCCTCTCCGACCAATATTCACCACCCTGAACGCCTCATGCTGTTTGACGGATTGGGGCAGGGCAAGCTGGTTTCTATTCAAGAGATGCAGCAGTCCCTGGATTTGTTACGTCAGGAACTTGACCTGCGTGCTCGAATCGAGAAAAAGCCTGCTCAGGTGGTATTGCCTAGTGGTGAAGTTACCGAGCTTGAAGTGGTTCGTCTTGGGCACTTTACCTTAGCCGGGAGCGCCGGTTTTATTGTCTATGATGCCGAGCAAAACGCGGCATACATGCCGAGCGAGCAACCACCAGCGGCTTTAGTTGAGCAAATCCAGTCACTTAGTTTATCAAGCCCTGTTGCTGTGGTGGATATTACGCGAGGGTTACTGCTCAAACATGCCGCTCAACAACCATCCGTAGTTGAACGGCTGGGTCAAGGCGGGATCGTCGGATACATAATTGTTGGTTTGGGATGTCTTGGTGTACTGGTGGCGGCATGGCGGCTTTTGTATCTCTCCGAGGTTGCCAGACGGGTCTCACAACAAATCAAGCAGATTGACAAGCTGAGCCTGGCTAACCCTGTCGGCCGAGTAGTGTCTGTATATCAGCCCCAGTTAAAGGACAATGTAGCTGCCTTGGAGCTGCGCATTTCAGAGGCGTTGGCACGGGAGGTGGGTAAACTCGAAGCTGGCCATGGCTTTGTCAAGCTGCTGTCTGCGGTAGCTCCTTTGTTGGGGCTGCTAGGTACGGTGACAGGCATGATTGCTACGTTTCAGAGCATCACGCAATACGGCACCGGCGATCCTAAACTCATGGCTGGTGGGATCTCACAGGCACTGGTGACCACAGTGTTAGGGCTGATTGCTGCCATTCCTTTGATCTTTGCTCATCATGTGATTCAAAGTCGGGCCAAGAAGCTGGGTTATATTCTGAACGAGCAGACAGCCGCCTACATTGCCCAACGAATGGAGTCTTCCCATGGTTAGTTGGGACAGCATGGTTAGTTGGGACAGCATGGTTTCTTTGATTGGGCAGGTTGAGCACCTTATGCAGCTAGGTGGCTGGGTGTTGTGGGCAATTCTGGTGAATACATTACTGTTGTGGTGGGTGTTGCTGGATCACTTCTGTTTTTTGCGTGTTGACTGGTTGGCCAAGCAGCGTCATTGGTTAAAACAGTGGTTTTATCGGCGAGAAAAAGCCCCTTGGACAGAGCAGGCAAGACGGCGCGCATTGCTATCAGAGGCGTATATGGCCTTATACCGGCACTTGGGGTTGGCCAAAACACTGATTGCGCTTTGCCCGCTTTTCGGGCTGTTAGGAACTGTAACTGGTATGATTGAGGTATTTGACTCCCTGTCTATCGCTGGCAGTGCAAGCCCGCGTGTTATGGCTTCTGGAGTTTCAAGGGCGACGATTCCGACCATGGCGGGAATGGTTGCAGCCTTGTCTGGCATGCTGGTTGTCTCTCGTCTAAAAGCCCTGGCTCAGCAACGCTTTAGCTTACTAAAACAACAATTACAATTGGAGGCTGGACATGCGTCTTGACTCTAGCTCCTCATTGAATGAGGAAGACAATGATATCAATATGACACCTATGTTGGATGTGGTTTTTATCCTGTTGATTTTCTTCATCGTCACCACGTCATTTGTGCGAGAAGCCGGTATTGAGGTCGATAGACCAACCGCCAGCTCTGCGACCAATAAAAATGACATCAGCGTGGTGATAGCGATTGCCGATGACGACAGTGTCTGGCTGGATGGAAAGCCCATCGATCAACGTTCCGTGCGTGATCATGTTGAGCATATGCTATTGGATACATCCGGTAATGTGGTTGTTCAGGCCGATAAAAAAGCATCGACGGGCGTATTGGTCAGCGTAATGGACCAAGCCAAGCTGGCAGGAGCAACCAAAGTGTCGTTAGCTGCGGAGACAGAGTAGTGTGGCTACGAACGCTTCTTTTAACCCCACTAGCGATGCTTATTACCTTCGGCATATTTGTCATTATGACGATGCTGATTGCTCGCCAGCAAGGAGTACCGTCACAGGCGGATATGGTGTTTGAGTGGGGACGAACAAAAATAGAAACGCCCCCGCCCAAAGAGCGTGAGCGTAAGATCGAGCGACCCAAAAAGAGTAAAAGTAGACCGGCTCAAACTGCGCGAGTAGCTACACCGCAGCGACCTAGCCGACCAGTTTCTCCGGTCGGCACCGCGCCCGTGGTCCCTGCAAACCTGGTCGGAAAAACCTTCAGTGCGCCTAAAGTAGGGAATCTGTCGCTCAATACGGGCTTTAGTGGCGATGGCCAGTTGGATATACAAGCGGTGAAGCGATTTGAACCGGTATACCCTTCAGAAGCTATATCGCAGTTAATTGAAGGATATGTGGTGTTGGAGTTTACTATTTCTGAGAAGGGTGTCGTTTCTGACGTATTAGTGTTGGAGGCCGAACCCAAAGGGGTGTTTGAGTCAGAAGCGGTTGCAGCGATTAAAAAGTGGGTCTTTACCCCTAAGAAAATTGCCGGAAAAGCCGTTGATTCACGAGCTAGGCAGCGTGTGGAGTTTGGATTTGTTGATGGTTAGGTTGGTCGCTCTAATTTACTTTATTTTTATTGGCCAATGTACTTTTGCTTTGGCCAAGCTAACTCCTGCTGAGCAGGATTGGGTGAATAACCAAATCCATTATGCTAATCAACTGCTCGAACAGGAGAAATACCCAAATGCCGAAAAGGTGTTGAGGCAGCTATATCCGATAGTCTCTAGCAGTAAGACGGCTACTAGCAATAATAGAGTACTAGGCTCGACCGCTTTTCTAATGGGACGCTTGGCATACCATCAGCAACAGTTCGAGCGTGCCGTCGAATATCTGGCTGTGGCTCGGAAGCATCTGCAAGGAGCTGAGCAAGCGAAGGCTGATACCTTGTTGGGCAGTATTTATATGGCTCAAGGACAGCTAAGTAAAGCACTCCCTTTATTGCCGCAGCCAAGCCATTTTGACGGCTGGCTGCAACGGGCGGAGATATTGGCCTCGTTAAAACTGTTTGAGCAAGCCGCACTGGCGATGGAGCAGGCATTCAGATTTAATCCAAAACCAGCTGAAGCAACCCAGGAATTCGCGCTATCGCTTTATTGGCAGCTGCCTGATAAATCCAAAGCGATTCGCTTACTCAAGCAAATTACCGCACGTTCTCTCGAGCCGAAATATTGGAACTATTTGCTCCAGTTGTACCAACAGCAAGGCGAGCCTAAAAAGGTGCTGGCAACGCTCGAACTGGCTTATCGCAAAGGCCTATGGCATGACCATGCTGGGTTAGTGCGCTTGGTCGACACCTATCATTATCAAGGGCAGCCCTATATCGGTGCGAAGTATCTAGAAACCTGGCTTGACACCGGGAAACTGCCAGACAAGTCAGAATATTGGCTGAAGTTGGCTAAGTTGTGGCTGGCAGCCAAAGAGGATGATGCTGCAATTGCTGCTTATACACGCTTGGCGCAATTAACCGGAGATAGTCAGTGGCACGTTCAGGTTGCTTCGATTTCGATGGTGCATCAACGCTGGGACAAAGCGCAAGCAAGCTTAGAACGAGCGTTGGATAAGGCGCAGAGCAAGGGGCCGATTTATTTAATGCTTGGTGAGGTTGCCTTTGAAAGCGGTCAGCTAGATCAAGCTCGCCGGTGGTTCAATCAGGCAGTGCAACAACCTGAAAGCCAATCGTCAGCGAAAGAGTGGTTGGCATTTCTCTCCGAAAACGAATCCTCCCCTTAACCAACGAAGAAAGAGGCATAAGAAAATGATGAAACGTTTTGCGATGACTATGGCGCTAGTAAGCCTTGTTGCTGGCTGTGGTAGCCAAGCTGTGAAAGTGGGATACATGCATCAAGCGGAACAGTTGCCAGCTTATAAGCAAGCAACGGTGCGCGGTGATAGTCGCATATTTATAGCAGCCGCAGGCAAGGAGGTTTTCAGCTCCAACTGGCGTGATGCGCCGCATCAAGTTGTTCTTACGCCAGGCAAACACCGGTTGGATGTCCATTTTTTTGAAGGGAAATACTATGCCAATGAAAATGTGTTTGTGGATGTTGAAGCCGGTTATCAATATGAGCTGACCTATGACAGTGACTTCTCTACGTGGGTACAGTTCTATGTCAATGAAAAGTAAATCGTCGCAGCTCGTTGTGGTGTGACTGGCTCCCGAGAATTACAGCGCCTGTCGCTAAATACCGGATTCCGTTTGCTGTGTAGCGGCCATTTTTATGGTAGAATCGCGCAGTTTTAAATGGCCGTTTTACGCCTAAATGGCAAAAACGACGACAAAAGCTGGGAATTAGCGAGAGTTATACGGGAATATGGGCGAATTAGCTAAAGAAGTTTTACCGATAAATATAGAAGAGGAACTTAAAACCTCTTATCTCGATTACGCCATGAGCGTTATCGTTGGCAGGGCCTTACCGGATGTTCGGGACGGCTTGAAGCCGGTGCATCGTCGCGTATTGTTTGCGATGGACGAGCTGGGCAATGCCTGGAATAAGCCTTACAAAAAGTCGGCGCGTATCGTCGGGGATGTTATCGGTAAATACCACCCGCACGGTGACTCGGCTGTCTACGATACCATTGTCCGTATGGCGCAACCTTTTTCATTGCGCTACCCGCTTATTGACGGCCAGGGGAACTTTGGTTCGGTAGATGGCGATGCGGCAGCCGCCATGCGTTATACTGAAATTCGCATGGCTAAAATTGCCACCGAGCTACTTAAAGATCTCGAAAAAGAAACCGTTGATTGGGTGCCTAACTATGATGGCACCGAGCAAGTCCCATCTGTCTTACCCACGACTATCCCTAATATTCTGGTGAACGGTGCATCAGGCATCGCTGTTGGTATGGCGACCAATATTCCGCCGCATAACTTGGTTGAAGTGGTCAATGGTTGCTTGGCTGTTATTGATAACGATGACATCAGCGTCGATGAACTGATGGAAATCATCCCCGGCCCCGATTTCCCAACCGCTGGTATCATCAATGGCCGCGCCGGTATTCTCGAAGCATACCGAACAGGTCGCGGACGAATTTATGTTCGCGCCCGTCATCATATCGAAACCGATGAGAAATCAAGTAAAGACAGCATTATTGTCACGGAGCTGCCTTATCAGGTAAACAAAGCCCGCCTGATTGAGAAAATTGCTGAGCTGGTTAAAGACAAAAAGATCGAAGGTATCACTGAGCTGCGTGATGAGTCTGACAAAGATGGCATGCGCATGGTCATCGAGTTACGTCGTGGTGAAGTCCCTGACGTTATTCTCAACAATCTCTATGCTCAATCTCAGATGCAAACTGTATTTGGGATTAACATGGTGGCGCT
>DFOV01000291.1 GCA_002376965.1 Gammaproteobacteria bacterium UBA3532 | reverse complement strand
GTTCCTAAAACAGCCCGACTGATGTTGGAACGAGGCATCTCACGCGAAGATGTTGATCTGACCTGCTATCGCAATGCAATCTCTGCGTACTCACAAAGCGGCCAATTCAATGAAGACGACTGGTTAAACCCTGAACCAGTGGATCAGAAAACTTTGTTTGAAGGCAACAGTGTCCTGCGTGGTCAGCGCGAGCAGAGTGAAGCGTCCAACTGAATCAGGCTCTAAAGATTAGACGATAGCAGCCGATAGTGGTCAAGATAGTCTAAACTTTAGGAACAAAAGCTATGACACGCTTTGGCAATGTAAACAGATCCGTGCTATCAAATACGTTTATCGTTTCTCAGACTCTGGTACTGGCCTTGCTAGGTGGCTGCAGCCACCTAGGCACGGACGAAGCTGTCCGGCGGGCACAACCAACCACTACGATTCAAGAGCAGATTGTCACAGCGTACGGCACTGCCGATCCCGGCTCTCAAGAAGGCGAAACGCCAACGCAGAATATACTCCTGGCTAAACGCGCCAGCGTTGTTGATGCTTATCGTTCACTGAGCGAGCGCGTCTACGGCACACTGGTGAATGGCAACACCAGCGTCAGCTCATATACCCTGGCCAGTGATGCGGTCAGCACTTATGTCAACGCCTACTTGCAGGGAGCCAAAATACTATCCACCACCAAAATGCTCGATGGTAGCTACCAAACACAGGCCCAGCTGGTGCTATCACACGATTTTTATACCTGCTTACAAAACATCGGTTTAAATCAACATACCAGTACCTGTGAATACATCCAAAACACACCAATGCTAACGCCAGAAAGTGCCCCTGAGCCAGAAAGGCCCGACCCTCGAGCACAGGCTACGGTCGCTAAACAAGAGCCTCAGGGGCCGATGAATAAGCATCCGAGCAGTATTAAACTGTATCAAATCCAATAGGTTTGCCATGTCTTTATATGTATATCGGAATATACTGCTCACTATCGCAATGACGCTACTGCTTCCCACCGCCAGCCATGCCTACTGGGTAAAGGCCACTGGCGAAGCGGAAATTATTGATGATGATATTTCTCAAGCCAGACACCAAGCGATCCACGATGCACAGCGTAATGCTCTCGCTCAGGGCGGTATTTACCTCACCAGTGAACAGCAATTGTCCAAAGGCGTCGTCACCAAAGATGCGATAAAAACGGTTATTCAGGGGAAGATTAACGACACCCGTATCACTTCTGAAAAACAGTCAGCCAAGCAGTATAAGGTGGTTATCGAAGCCCATATCGCAGCAGCCGATGGTATGTGCCCGGCCAACCGGGCACCAAAGAAAAACATTGTTATGACCGACCTGCTTTATCAGGGGCGGCTCTCTTCAGCCAACGCCAAACTACTGACCTGGCTACCGGCGCTATCCGAAAAATGGAGCCAGCATATGGCTCAATCTGACTATTTCTATCCACACTACAATACTCGCGAAGGTGCGATACTTGGCAACCAAGCATTTTCGCCACTTCCGCCATCACTACCACCATCAGCAATGATTACGGATTATCAATACCTGGTCGCAGGACGCATAGTCAAACAGTTCGACAAAAAAATAGCCCCACAAAGTCAGTCTTTGTTTTCGCGCCTTAAAAAGCCATTTCGGAAGAAGGTGCCCCATGTTCAAATTGAGTGGGCAGTTTATGATAGTCTAAGCAGACAGCGCATCGCTGTTGAACAGGTAGCAATCCCAGTTACTGATGACAACGAGCGGCTTCAGCAACCGCTCAATAAAATGCTTGCCGACTTAGAGCGCACGCTTGGTTGCCAGGCAACCATGGCTCGGATCAGTGACATTGATAAAACATCGATTCGCTTTCCACTTGGCGCTATGCACAATGTCAATCAAGGATCGAGCTTTCATTACCTAATCAGTCGACAAGGCTTCGATCACAACAATCAGCCCTACACTCGCCTTACTCCTGGCAAGGTAATGGTGGATGTGAAAGAAGTATATCCAAGTTACAGCATTGGCACATTGTCTCACCCAATAGCCATTCAACCAGGCGATGTCATCAGCTCTGACTAGAAACCGCTGGCTTCTTAGGCTTAATAAACACCTTGCGAAGCCAGATTTTGAAGCTTGTCCAAAGCACCTGATATAAGGTCGGCTTTCTTAACATTGGCAGAACAGCGGCGTAGGACTCAATAGCAGCAGGCTCGGTTTGGGTGAATGCGGGATTAGCATAGCTTGGCTTATTGTGTTCGCCATAAAGGGCGCAGAATGTCAGCTGATTCCAGTGGGCGGCGTTAATATAGAGCTGGCGGATACGCGGTAGAATCAGATACTCATCCATTTCTTTGACCTCCCATTCTTCAAGGCCAACCCCCTTTCCTTCTATGCACTCCTCGTCTGCTGCGGTAAGCGGATATTGCTTTGGGTAAAAACCATTCAAGCTGGTGATCAGCTTCACAGCCATGCCCCTGGGGTTAGCAGAGATTTTGCCAAGATCGCCAAAAATCGTCGCTTCTTCAACCATCGCCTGGGCATACATCAAGCGATATAGCGCACGGTTGATAAAGTCTTGCTCATACTCATTTTCTCTGAGGAGATCCTGATAGTGCATCTGACTAGACATTAAGATACTGCTGTTGTGAGCCCGATACCAGCTGACTTCACTTGGCTGCTCAATGTAATTGAGCCACATATGTACCGGAGTCGGTGCCGACTTGTCATTCACTCCATACTCTTTCATTTTTCCGGCCAGCTCGGAAAAATAAATAAACTGTAAATTGACATTGCGCCACCAAGGACTCCCAGGGTGAACATTATCTGTAAGCGGATTGAGCACCTTTCGGTCAATTTCCCAACGCATGAAAGCCAGCTCAGAATTGCCATAACCATTACCGCCGAAAATGACGTGACCATAACGTTGATAAAAGCGCTCCCTAACAGCCAAGCGCTGTTCAGGATCGTCAGCAATTTGCCGACACAATTGCTGTGTTTGCTCAACCAGCTCAGCGTAGGTAAGTACCATGATATTCCCCCGCAAAAAAACGAGTATGGCAAAAGGCTATGTGTTTAGCAAAAGGCTATGCATTTAGCGCAAGACCATGTATCCGGCCAGGTTAGGCCAATATCTGGCTGGAATTTATTGGTATATTTTTTAAGCGGCACCTAAACTTACATTATTCACAACTCAATAGTCAGATTAAACAGTAGGATTGAAGGACATGGCTACGGATAAACGCCGATATCAACGGCACGCAATCGACATCGCGGCACGGATCACCATGCCGGATCAACCAGATATTCCTTGCCGAGTGCTAGACTGCTGTAAGGGCGGCATGCTGCTATCAAAAGATGAAAGTAGCCTGCAGTCGGTAATGCGCTGGCAAGAGAGCTTCCAACGCGGACAATCCATCAGCCTGGAATATATCATTCCCCAGCAAGGCCGAGAGCGCCACTTTCGCGTTGCAGCCATCGTCGCTCGCTCAAGCGAAGAGTCAATGGGTATCGCCTTTCATGAGCCGCCTCAATATGTTATTCGCGCTCTAGAAGAATTTGTTTCACACCAGGCACCGAAAGCAGAAAAGCCCGCTGAGACAAAAACTGTCGCTAATGCCGACGGAATTCGTGAAAAATGCTTGCACCAACTTGAAAGTTTGCTGCCCGACTTCAGCCATAAACTGGTCGTAGTGCTTGAGCAAGCCTTGGAAGACAAGCGCCAACACGCCTATAGCAATAAAGAGTTCAACGAATGTGAAGCTGCGATAAAATCGCTGAATCGAATGAATCAACGCATTCAGGTGAAATACCGCTCTGAAGTCACAAACGCTTTTCGTGAACTTGGTAAGGTCAAACCCAAGGCAAATAACGGGCTGCTCGATTTCGCGGCGGATGAACTGTCGATAGTTGAAGACAATGAGTTTGAGGAGTGGTTGTCTTCGGCTCAACTCAGTACACGAGCAGAAACCCGTTATAAAGGCCTTCTTTACGAGCTGGAGTCTCGCCTATCTGTGCTGGTTAAGCAAAACATAGATAAGTCCAATAATCCGCTGGCTCCGGCGGAGTTTGCCAATGCTTTTAGCGTCGCCATTCGCCCGGTAAGGATGGAATCGACCGCTCGAAAAGTCGTCCATTCACGCTTTGAACAGTTTCTTGTTGAGTACTTGGAGAGTATTTACCAATCGGTCAATCAGCTGCTGATAGACAACCATGTATTGCCTGATTTGAAGCCAGAGATCCGGCCAGTTGGGCAGCGACAAGCCGTATCACTCGGAGGTCAAAGCAGTCCAGCAACTGAAAAGGCCTATATGGATGCCGAAGAAAAAGCGTCACCTTTAAAAACCGAGCATTTATCTAACGCGGCAACAGGCATGTTACATAGCCTACGCCAACCCGTTTCTTTGGGTGCCAATCAAGCGGTCACCGACGCGCCCAATGCAGCGCCTGCAGAAAATGGCGACCTTGGAGAATTGGCCATTCCACACCCACAGCCTTCGGCCGAACAGCGAGCGGCAGCGGTGAGCAATGAGCAGTTATGGCACACCTTGAACGAGATGCAAAAGCAAATCGAATCGTTGTCGCCAGAGGAAGTCAAGCAAGGGAACCTCCAATACCGAATCGAAGAACAGCTATCAGGTGATAACGAAGCGAGTAAAGCGGCTAAGGCGATTAGTGATGACATTGGATTATTGGAAGGACTGATTGAAGCTATTCTCATCGACGAGTTACTACCAGAAGCGATTAAACCTTGGGTCAAAAAGCTTGAAGTTCCATTACTTAAGGTCGCGACAATCGATCCCAGCTTTTTCAGTAATAAAGAACATGTCGCTCGTGTGGTGTTAAACCGCTTGGCACGGCTTGGTGTGCTGATGGAAGAGCAAGGTAAAGTCGTCAATAAGTCATTGGAGCAGAAAATTGCCGAGAGCATCACCCGAATTTTAAATGAGTTTGACAAAGACCTCACCGTCTTTGAAGAAATCGCCGAAGTATTTGATGAGTGGGTAAAACGTCTAACCGAAGGTTACAATGCCCGTATATCGCGGATCATTAAAGCTTCTGAAAATCAGCAGCATGCTCGTAAAAACCGTACATTTATGAACGAGCAGCTCGGACGACGCATGGCCGGTCGACAACTTCCATCAGCCCTGGTTGATCTGCTTGCTATCGGCTGGTTCGAAGTACTATGGCTGACGTCGGTGCGCGAAGGTGAGCATAGCGATAGCGCCAAACGACACCTCAACCAGGCAGAAGATCTGATCAACCTTCTGGATAAAGAGCAGCATCAAGAGTACCAACACCGAGACCTGGTTGAGCTGCTTGATATTGTAACCAAAACCCTCAGAGCGACATCATCTGACACCATCCAACAGAAAAACAATATTAAAGTGCTATTGGACTTAGGACAAAATATTGCCCAGGGTGAAGATGTTTCGGAACACTATCAACAGCTGACAATCGACTACAAGCCTCAGGAAGATCATGCAAAAATCAAGGTGCCGCCGCCCAAGGAACTGAGTGGTCAAGAATGGAACACCTGGCTGCAGCAGGCCTCGCGCTTGGAGGTGGGTGACTGGGTTCAAGTTCGCGGGCAAAACAATGACGTCCAAAAGTCCAAACTGATCTGGTTCAGCGAAACACGGGATCAATACATATTTGTGAATGGACGCGGGATAAAAGTAGCGGATATATCTCTGGAAGAGTTGGCACTCCAGCTGTTCCAATCAAGCACCTCCGTTATGGATATGCCAGACATGCCACTGGTGGATCGAGCCAGCTACCCCATGCTGCAAAAAATGTATAAACAGCTTGAATACAAAGCGACGCACGATGAGCTTACCAAGCTTAGTAATCGCAAAGAGTTTGATCGTAAGATCAACGATTACCTCAAATCGGCAAAAACAGAAAGTCATATTCATTGCTTGCTTTATATCGATCTGGACCAATTCAAAATCGTCAATAACAACTGTGGCCACAATGCGGGCGACGAACTGTTGCGTCAAGTCGCCGTCGTTCTACGCAAGATCGTTAAAAACCACGGCCTGGTATGTCGCCTTGGTGGCGACGAATTTGGGATACTACTCCAGCGCTGTAGCCTGGAAAACGGTATAAAATGTGCGGAGAGTTGCTTGCAAAACATTCCCAAGCACGCCTTCAGCTGGGAAGACAAGCAATTTCGCATTACCGCAAGTATAGGCGTCACGCCAATAACCAAAGCCAGTGCTGATTCGGTAACCCTGCTTAAACAAGCCGACTCGGCCTGTTTCGCAGCCAAAGATGCGGGTAGAAACCGATACCAGCTCTATCATGCCGATGACAAAGAGATCAAAGTTCGCAACCGAATCATGAGCTGGGTAGTACAGCTGGATTCACTGTTGGATAAAGGCCGTTTTGAGCTACGCTCGCAGAAAATTGCAGCCGCTATTGGCAACACGGCTCCTCACTACGAAATTTTGCTCGGCATTCGCGATGAGGACAACCAGATAATCCTCCCCTCTGAGTTTATCGCCTCCGCAGAGCTCTATAACCGCATGCCAGCGATAGATCGCTGGGTTGTGCACAATGTATTTGAATGGCTGGACAATAATCGCGACAGATTTGGCGAATTTGGCCACTTAGCCATCAACCTGTCGGGTCAAACATTAAATGACGTGCACTCAACTGAATATATCATCGACGAGATTCGACAACGGAATATCCCAACCAACAAGCTGTGCTTCGAAGTAACAGAAACCGCCGCCATATCTAAACTATCGAACGCTGCGGTCGTGATTCAAAAATTGAAACAGACCGGCGTAACCTTCTCACTGGATGATTTTGGCAGCGGCTTTTCGTCTTATGCCTATCTAGCCCAGCTCCCAGTAGATTACATTAAGATTGATGGCGCCTTTGTTGCGGACATGATGACAAACCCCAATGATTCTGCTGTGGTGAAATCCATTAATGAAATTGGCCATTTTATGGGCAAAAAGACCATTGCTGAGCGCGTGGAAAACAAGCATTTAAAACAATTGTTAACGGCAATGGGGGTGGACTACCTGCAGGGATTTGGCATTCACAAACCCTGCCTGCTTAACGAAATGTAACGAGATAGACCAGATTTAACGCAGAACCTGTCCGTCGTGACCAATAACAATGCCCGACGGCAGGTACTCTTCGTTATCCAACAGCCAGCAATCCAGTTCGTGACTGATATGCGATAAAACCGATTTTTTCGGTTTTATCGCTTGGTGCAATAATATCGCCATATCAATATCATTGTGGTTAAGTGGCCCAGCAAGCCCTGGCGGGAAAGCACAGTCAATCACCATAACATCCAACCGATTCTGAGCAAGGTAATGAACTGTATCCAGTGGCAATCCGGCAGTATCGGTCAAATAGGCGAAATGCTTGCCGTTGTGACGAAAAGCGTAACCCAATGTTTGTTTGCTGTGCAGTAGAGGCAACGGCGTAATTTCAAGATTATCCATCTGATATGGCTCAAAAGCACTCAAACGCGAACTGAAATCGAGAATACCGGGGTGACGGTAGAGGTCGGCAAAACCAACTGGATCTTTGGGGCTCAACACCTGAATATTGAAACCTGCCCCCCATCGTAAATGCAAAAGTCCCTGAACATGATCGGGATGATAGTGGGTGATGAGCACCTTTGTTAGTTCGCCTGGGGTAAACCTGGCAGTAATATCCGGCAAACCAGCGTCAATCAGAATTTTTTGATCATCAAATTCAAGTAAAGCGCTACAATTTAGTCTCCGATAGAAAGGATCAACCATTGCTCGTTGGCAAGCAACGCATTCACATCCATAAACTGGAATACTGGCGGCATTGGCTGTTCCAAGCAAAGTCAACTTCATCAAATAAGATCCCTGTATTACAAAAATTTTAGTACCACAGATAAACAGGCTCTAAAAAGCCGCCACAGAGTATAACAGCTCCGAATAAATTATATACCCAAACTGCCAGAAGATAGCTATCCGAACTAGACCATTTTTCAAACGAAATACAAGGACAGGAACAGAAAAGAAAGAGGAATTTGAAGGTAAGGAGGCCCCATGACGAGCAAAATATGCTTATCACATGCATACCAACCACTATAAGACATTGTTAGAGGAGTATCTCCCTAACATGCTACCTCTCTATTAGGAAGCAGTGTCACTCGGCGTTGGCAAATATATTAGTCGTGGCTATTTACGCCATACTTTTAACTGAGCAAATTCACCGGGAAGGCATTCCAGAACAGCCCGATCTTCGCCATTTAAAAAAACAAATCGATTTCCGAGAAGGTATCCACTTAACCGCTGGCCGTTTACCGTGGCATTTGCTGGTCGACCATAACGAACGGCATCATGATAACAGTCATTATCGAGCGCTTTCATAAACGATCTCCTTATTTTCAATATCTCGCAGTTATTTGCTTAGCACATGTTTTCTATCTATGTGAACACGTACTATCTATGTGAACACATAGTGAGCGATAACTGTTTCTCTTTTATGACAGAATTTGAACAAAAAATCGACATTTATTTTTCATTCTGATGTCATTTGAT
>DFOV01000109.1 GCA_002376965.1 Gammaproteobacteria bacterium UBA3532 | reverse complement strand
GCTCTGGAAGCCGCAGATGGTGATCGAACCTTTATGCAGTTGCAAAGCGATGCGACTGCTATTGCCAAAGCGATTGTCGCCCTGCAAAGCCAGGCAGGTCGGGTGATTGGCATATGTATGGGGCGCAACAGCCATTTAGTATCCGCCATTTGGGGCTCTTGGTTGTCTGGCAATATTTATTTGCCGCTTGATCCTGACTATCCGGCCGAGCGTTTGGCCTACATTATTGAAAACAGTGGGGCAGATGTCATCCTGTCTGATAGTGCGCACCAGGGCTTTATCGAACAACTGGTTGATGAGTCCGATCTTTCGGTAGAGATTATTAATGCCGAGCAGTTGGCACCAACGCACGCTGTTACTCTGCCTGAACCAGACCCCAATCAAACCGCGTACATGATTTACACCTCTGGCAGCACAGGAAAGCCCAAAGGCATTTGCGTTGGTCAGCAAGCACTCCTTGATATGAGTCTGAATTTAAGCCAACGATTTGGTTGTCAACCAGGTATGACGATGTTGGCACTTACCACCGTTTCATTTGATATCTCAATTTTGGAGCTGGTCAGCGCAACGTTGGCAGGCATGGACATTCGGTTGGCTACAAAAGAGCAAGCGCAAGACCCGTTTTTGTTACGTGAACATCTGATCGATAGACCGGTTAATGTGGTGCAGGCCACGCCGTCGCGCATGAATCTGATCTGCGAATGCTTGGGTCGTCAATGGCTGGAGAATGTCCAAATCGTGTTGGTCGGTGGCGAGGCTATGGACGGTGCTCTGTTTGAGCAGTTGCGTTTGGCCACGCCCGCTGTTTTTAATGTATACGGCCCTTCTGAAACCTGTATCTGGTCGACAAGTGCTCAATTAAATCAACGCCAGCAACTGAGTATCGGTACGCCATTACATAACGAAGCCGTGATGGTGGTGGATGCCAAACTGAATATTCTACCACCGGGCATTGCAGGCGAGCTGGTCATTTTGGGAACAGGGTTGGCCGAAGGGTATTGGCAACGCCAACAGTTAACGGCTGAGAAGTTCGCTGACAATCCTTATTATGCCCCACACCTGAATAGTGACGGCTTTGTTAATGAAACCCAAAGAATGATGGCGGAAAGCACACTTTGTCATGAGCAAGAGGCTGCACAAGCGATCCTGTTGTCTAGCCCGCGGCTTTATCGAACAGGTGATTTGGCACGCCAGTTACCCAATGGCGAGTTTTTGTTTCTTGGCCGCTTGGATGATCAAGTGAAAATTCGTGGCTATCGGGTTGAGCTGGGTGAAGTTGAAGCCGCGATTCTGGCATTGCCGATGATTGAGCGGGTTGCTGTAACCGCTATCTCCAAGATCCTCTCCAATGACGATAAGCCGTTGGCAGAAAAAGAGTTGGCGGCTTTTGTCGTAACCACCTCTGATGAGCCTGATCATGATTTGTTTATGAAATTGGGAGCCATGCTGGAGGAAGTGCTACCTGAGTATATGATTCCTACTCAGTGGCGTCAGTATGCCAAATTGCCGCTGACGCCGAATGGCAAAGTGGATAAAAAACGCCTGGTCAGCGAGTTACACACCAAACAACGGCATGTTGAAACTCAGAAAAGCCAGCCTCAGAACGAGGCTCGGGGCGGAAGCTTAGCCAATAGTATCGTTGCGGTTTTTCGTGAGGTGCTCAAGTCTCCATCACTTGGATTTGAAGACAATTTCTTTCGTGCCGGTGGCGACTCCATCAAGGCGATTCAGGCGGCGACTCAGCTGCAAGAACTTGCTCAGGCATCAGGGCTGGAGCCAGCTTCTGTTTCTGACATATTTAAATGTAAAACCGCCGCAGCGATCGCTGAATCCATGCAAGCATCGAGCGCGGGAGCAATGAGTCAGGCGGTTGAGCCGTTGCCTATAGAGCCAGAGGTTATGAGTGAGCTGAAGGTGCTGCTTGGTGAACGCTTGGATGACAATGAGATTGAACAGGCATACCCATTGACGCCATTGCAAGAGGGCATGCTGTTTCATCATTTAATGGCTCCTGATTCAACGGCATATATTGAACAAATGCATTTGTCTTTTCACCGCTCACTGTCCACTGAATGGTTGCAAAAAGCTTGGCAACAGGTGGTGGAGCGTTACGGTGTGTTACGTACTCACTTTGTGATGGAAGAGCTGGAGCAGCCATTACAGGTTGTTATGCGAAAAGGCGCAGTTGATTTCCGTCATGTTGCATTAACAGCTGATTTTGCAGCAGGCCTTGAAGCGTTGCAGCAGGCAGAAAAGCAACGTGTGTTTGATTTGCAAAACGACGCGCTTATGCGGGTGACTGTGGTAACTCACGCAGACAAGCCAAACCAATGCGATATGATTTGGACTTTTCACCATATCATTCTCGATGGTTGGTCGATCGGGCTGGTGTTAAATGATTTCTTCCAGTGTGTCGAGGCCCTATCTGGTGGGTTGCTGCCTAAATGGTCGGCTAATGCGCCCCAGTACGCTCAATTTATTGCATGGTTAAATGCCCAGGATCAGAATAATGCAGTGACCCAATGGACGGAATATCTGGATGGGCTACCTCAGCCGTCGTTGATAGGCCGTGACAAAGCGTTCGAGCCCAATGCGGCTGTTACTGAGATAGAAAAGGCTTCATTTATCTTGGAGCAGCACGAGTCCCAAAAACTGATGCGGTTGGCTAAGTCGTTAGGCGTTACGCTAAATGCCATTAATCAAGTGGTATGGGGGCTGTTGTTGTCGGAAAATCAACAACCCAATGTTATTGATGCGGGAGAAAATGTTGCTGGGGCTGGAGACGTGGTGTTTGCCGCCACCGTTTCTGGGCGTCCAGCCTCACTGACCAACGCGGATAACATTGTTGGCTTATTGATTAATGCGATACCGGTTCGGGTGCGTTGGACGGCAGAAGATACCTTTGCCGAGTTAGTTGAGCGAGTCACTCAGCAGCAAGGTGAGTTAACCCAATTTCATTATGCCTCTTTGGCTGATATACAGGCTCAAGTCGCTCCTCAGCAGGCCTTGTTTGATCATATTTTTATGTTTGAAAACTTTCCGCTGCAAGACAGTTTGTTGGCAGGGGTGAATAACATGTGCGGTATTAAAGACGTGAATGATATTGCGTTTAGTGAAAATACTCACTATGGCTTTGATATCAGTATCACTGCAACACCGCAATTATCGGTTCAGATCAAATATGATTCACAGCGTTTTGCCAAGCAATGGATCGAGCAGCTTTTGGCTCGCTGGCGACAACAGTTACTCGCCATTATCGCCGAGCCGAATGTCGCTGTGTCTACATTGGTTTTACCCGTGTTAAACGAATCGCTGATTGTCTTACAGAATAGCGTTTCATCGAATAGTGTTTCACAGAATAGTGTTCCACAAAACAGTGCTGGATCAAAAACTGCTCCTGCGAAAAAAGAGAAGATGGCTGATTTGTCACAGCAGGTTTTAGACGCACTGCGCCAGGTTATACAGCGGCAAGACTTAGGGTTGGATGATAACTTTTTCCAAGCCGGAGGTCATAGCTTGAAAGCTGTGCGAGCGATTAATGCGATTGCTAAAACCACAGGCATCCGTATGCCATTGAAAGCCTTTTATGAGGCGGGGAGTGCCCATGCGATTGGCCGGTGGTTGCAAGCGCATGCGGATAATGTGCCGGTGCAACGGTCGATAACAGCCGTTCCAAAGCAGAAAGATTACCCCCTATCTAATGCTCAAATGCGCCTATGGTTGTGGCAAAGTAAGCACCCAGAGGTGGCTGCTTATAACACCATGGGGGCTTATCAGTTAAGCGGTGATCTTGATTTAACCTGCTTACAATTTGCCTGGCAGCAATTGGTGGAACGCCATGAAATTTTGCGAACGCGATTTACTTTTAGTCAGGGCGAAATTCGTCAACAGGTTTTAGATGGCGATAAGTGCGAAGAGATCGATATTGAATATACCGATTTATCTCATGAACTGATGCCGGAAAAAGCTTGTCGCGAGCAGGTTCAGCAAGCCAGTTTGCAGCCTTTTGCTTTGGATGATGTGCCGTTATTCCGAGTGTTGGTCTACCGATTGGGGCGTGAGTCTTATGTGGTGGCGTATATCTTCCATCATATTATTTCCGATGCCTGGTCAGATGCTGTATTGGCGCGTGAATGCAGTGCCTTTTACAACGCCGCGATTAATGGAAAACAGCTGAGCCTAGCGCCACTGTCGTTTCACTACAAAGACTATGCCTGCTGGCAACAGCAAATGCTGACGGACAAGCAAATGGCCGAGCATGCTACTTACTGGGCACGGCAATTTACCGATGTGCCCGAGGCTTTGGAGCTAGCAACCGATAGACCTCGGCCAGAACAGCGTCAGTTTAGTGGCAAACGGTTGGCATTTTCGTTGGCGGATGAGTTGTCTCAAAAGTTACATGATTTGGCAACGACTCATCAAGTGAGCCTGTTTAGCTGTTTACTCGCCAGTATCAAGGTACTGTTAGCGCACTTGGATCAGGCCAATATCGAGGGCAACCGCGATATAGTGACGGGAGTTCCTATTGCCAATCGTGAGCAGGAAGGGCTGGATGACCAGATCGGATTCTATTTGAACATGCTCCCTATCCGGCATTGCATCAATGATGAGCAAAGCTTCCAAGGCTTGGTGGCTGCGTTAAATCAGCAGTTAATTAGCAGCTACCAGCATCAGTCTTATCCATTGGATGCGCTCGTTGAGTCATTAGAGTTGCCGGTTGATAAGTCGCGCAATCCGCTTTTTGATGTCATGGTTATTTTGCATAGCAACGACCCCGTCGCTTTCGACTTTGATGGAGTGACCACTGCGCCATTTTATGAAGATTCATATACCAGCCGTTATGACCTGGATTTTGAATTTTACGATGGTGAAACGCTGAGTGGCTTTGTTGAATATGATACTGCACTGTTTGATAAAGCGCGGATCGAGCAGATAATCGGATTGTGGCAGGATATGTTGGCATTCTTCCTGGCCGATCCTAACGCTGCTTTAAAACAATTTGTTTCGTTAAAACAACGTTCATCAAAACCGTTTTCATCAAAACAAGCGAAAGCCGAAAAAGGAGATGAGGCTCAATCAGCAAGCCTTGAGCAAGAGCACTTCTTGCAACAGTTAAACAATATAGACGAAGATTTTTAATTATGTGTGGCATTGTTGGGCACTATCTGATGAATACGACACTGGCCGCGCCGTCGCAGTCAGTGCTAGCGAGCATGGCGGAAACCCTGCATCACCGCGGGCCGGATGACACCGGCTTTCATATTGAGTCGAGACTTGGGCTGGGTTTTAAGCGCTTGTCTATTGTCGATTTGCATTCAGGTATGCAGCCGCACTATAACGAGAATCGCGATATTGTTTCTGTGGTTAATGGTGAGATCTATAACCACCGCGAGCTGCGTCAGGAGCTAATCGAACAAGGACATCAGTTTCGAACCCATAGCGATGTGGAAGTGGTGGTTCACCTTTATGAAGAGTACGGTGTCGATTTTGTTAACAAGCTCAATGGTCAGTTTGCCATTGCCCTCTATGACCAACAGCACGATCAATTGCTATTAGTGCGTGACCATGTGGGGATTGCGCCGCTGTTTTATGCCGAGCTGGAAGGACAGGTCGTTTTTGCTTCTGAAATAAAAGCCTTATTAGCCTTTCCTGACTTAAAGCCGAAGCTGGATAGAGTTGCGCTCGATCAGATGTTTAGCTTTCCTGGCATCATCAGCCCGCGCACCATGTTTGAAGGCATCAAAGCGCTACCACCGGGTCATCGAGTGTTGATTCAAGGTTCAAGCGTTGAGGTTGAGGAGTATTGGGATCTGGTTTATCCAACACAGGATGAAGTGGTTGAGGATCATGGTGAGCAATACTATATCGATGGCATCACCGAGATACTAAAAGACGCCGTGGCACTGCGCTTGATGGCCGATGTTCCGGTTGGATTTTATCTGAGCGGCGGGCTGGATTCGTCAATGCTGGCGTCGATAATTCATGAGATCGATCCTGAGCGACAGCGCCATTCTTTTTCCATCGGCTTTGAGCAAAAGCAGATCGATGAACGGCCTTTTCAGCAGTTGATGGTTGATAAAGTCGGCTCGATTCATCACACCCGCGTGTTTGGCGCTGAGGATGTGGCGAGCTGGTTGCAACAAGCGGTCTACTATGCCGAAACGCCACTGAAAGAGTCGTATAATACCTGTTCGCTACGCCTGTCAGAGCTGGTGAACGATTCAGACCTAAAGGTCGTTATCACCGGGGAAGGCGCGGACGAACTCTTTGGTGGTTATGTTGGCTATCGCATGGATGGCATCCGCGATCCAGATGAAGACATGGATGCGTTTGAGGCGATGCAAGAGCAGGAAATTCGCGAACGTCTTTTCGGTGACGATCAGTTTTTGTATGAACGTCAATATACCGA
>DFOV01000268.1 GCA_002376965.1 Gammaproteobacteria bacterium UBA3532 | reverse complement strand
GTCAAAACCGGAGGCGGCCCCGGCATTATGGAAGCAGCCAATCGCGGAGCTCATGATGTTGGCGCACGCTCATTGGGGCTGGCTATCGCGTTACCCAAGGAAGAAAAGCCTAATGCATATGTAACACCTGAATTGTGCTTCCAGTTTCACTACTTCGCCATTCGCAAGATGCACTTCTTAATGCGTGCCGTTGCGATGGTCGCTTTTCCTGGCGGGTTTGGCACCTTCGACGAACTTTTCGAATCACTGACTCTTATGCAAACTGGCAGGATCAAGCGCATGCCCATAATCCTGTTTGGCAGTCAATACTGGAAACGAACGGTGAATTTTGAGGCTCTGGCAGAAGAGCAGGTGATCTCTGAAGACGACTTAGATCTATTCAAATACGTTGATACTGCCGAAGAAGCTTGGGAGCTTATTCGGCAGTTTTATAAAGACAAAATTACTGTAGAAATTTAAGACTAACTAACGACTCTGATGGCAAGTGGGGCATTTCGGATCTTGACGAAATTTAAAATCACGAAACTCCCCACTTCGAGCATCATAGGTAAGAAACTTACCTCGACGTTGACTGGGAATTCCGGCTAACAGCTTCGCGGCTTCAACCGCTTGCAAGCTTCCTATCACACCGGTTAAGGGTGCAAACACGCCAGCCTCATGGCAACTTAGCGCTTCGTCGCTACCCTGTTGATATAGACACTGGTAACAAGGGCTATCGTCCTCATAGTCAAATATACACAACTGCCCTTCCCAACGGATAGCCGCCCCAGATACCAAGGGGGTACGTTGTAAATAGCATTGCTCATTGACCGCGTATCGCGTACTAAAATTATCGCTACAATCAACCACCACATCCGCTTGTTCTATATGCTGATGCAGGTCCTCCCCCTCTAGACGCCGTTCAAGCGGTACAAAGCGCACCGATGGATTTATTGCATTGACTGACTCAGCCATTGAGGCAACTTTGAGCTGCCCCAAACTCGAAGTTGTATGAGCAATTTGTCGTTGCAGGTTAGAAAGCTCAACCACATCATCGTCAGCGACCATTAAGGTGCCAACGCCAGCTGCGGCCAAATACAAAGCCACCGGCGATCCCAGGCCACCAGCGCCAATAACCAATGCCGTTGAGTTACCTAACGTCAATTGGGCGTCAATATCCCAATCCGTTAGCAAAATTTGACGGCTATAGCGCAATAGTTGTTCGTCGTTCATGCCCAATCCACTCAAGTATGATCTGTCGTTAAAGGTAACCACTGACCAAAGGTGACACGCCAGTTTCCTCCCAGATCCAGCCGCTTATCGATATAGCTATAGCCATTTTCGGTCAAAATTTTGACCACCGCTTCACCTTGTTGCCAACCATGTTCCAACGCAATCCAACCACCTGTTTTAAGAGCACCTCTGGCTTGCTCTGCAATCGCCTCAATATCGGAAAGGCCATGATGCTCAGCAACAAGCGCACTCTGTGGCTCAAATCGAACATCACCCAACGATAAGTGTGGATCTTGCTTATCGATATAGGGAGGATTCGCAATGATAATATCAAATGCCTTATCTGACAGCGGGCTGCACCAGCTACCAACGCCAAATTGAACGTTGTTAATTTGTAATCGAGCGGCATTGCCTTTAGCAATAGCAAGGGCTGCTGGCGAAGAGTCAATCGCCACAACGTCAGAACTAGGACGCTCACTTGCAATGGCCAGCGCAATAGCACCAGTACCGGTGCCCAGGTCAGCTATCCTGCTAACTGGCGACTCAGGAATGAGATCCAAAGCGAGTTCAACCAAGGTTTCGGTATCGGGTCGAGGGATAAGTGTATCTGAGGTCACCCTGAGGTTTAGCCCCCAAAACTCTTTTATCCCAGTGATGTAGGCAACAGGTTCTCCGGTTGCACGCTTGGCAATCATAGCGCGAAAAGTTTCAGCTTGCGCAGCTTCCAGAATTCTATCTGCCCAGGTAATTAGATAAGTTCGATTTTTTCCCAAGGCTGACGCGAGCAAAACTTCAGCATCTCGCTTAGGCGACTCAGACAAGCCTGAAAGCTTTTCCGTCGCTTCAACCAACAGCGCTTCAATGCTTGTTTCCAACGCCAGGCCTTATTGCTCGCTGGACAAGGCGGCTAACTGGTCTGCCTGATACTCATGACTTAATGGCGAGATAACTTCATCAAGGCTACCTTGCATGATTTCATCCAGCTTATACAGGGTGAGATTGATGCGATGGTCGGTAACTCGCCCTTGGGGATAGTTGTAAGTACGAATTCGCTCAGACCGATCACCACTTCCTACTAGGCTTCGGCGCGCCTGCTCTTGTTCGGACTGCACTTTTTCTTGCTCAGCGCTCAAAATTCTTGCTTGCAGCACCGCCATAGCCTTCGCCTTGTTTTTATGTTGAGAACGTTCATCCTGACACTCAACAACGACTCCTGTAGGCAAATGGGTGATACGCACAGCAGAATCTGTTCTGTTAACATGCTGCCCACCGGCACCCGACGCACGAAATGTATCGATGCGCAAATCAGCGGGATTGATGTCCACTTCATCAACACTGTCGACTTCAGGCATAATTGCGACGGTACAAGCAGAGGTATGAATACGACCTTGTGACTCAGTCTCAGGTACCCGCTGGACTCGATGAGCGCCCGATTCAAATTTCAACTTGGAATAAACATCATTGCCCGCAATACGCGCAATAATTTCTTTGTATCCACCATGCTCACCTTGACTCTCGCTCATGATCTCGACCTGCCAGCGCATTTTCTCCGCATAGCGGCTATACATACGGAACAAATCACCGGCAAAAATTGCCGCCTCATCACCACCGGTTCCTGCTCGCACTTCCAGAAAAATATTGCGTGAGTCATTAGGGTCTTTAGGCAATAGCAACATTTGCAATTCAGTGCTAAGCGCTTCGATATTTTCCTTGGCTGCCTCGACCTCATCTTCTGCCATGGCTCGCATCTCAGCGTCGTCTTCCTCGAGCATCATACGAGCTGACTCAAGATCTTCCTCCGCTCCACGGTAACGCTTAAATGTGTCGACGACCACCTCCAGCTCAGAATATTCCTTACCCAACTTAACAAATCGTTCCTGATCGGCAATAGTTGATGGATCGCCCAGCAGAACGCCAATTTCTTCGTAGCGTTCGACCAGTGTTTCTAGTTTTGCGTATATTGATGACTTCATGAATGCCTGTTAATCGTTCATTCCGAATAAATGTTCTGCCGCATTCAGCAATGCCTGATCGGCATTGGTTGTGGCTTGACGTATTTTCATTGTCGGATAGTGTAAAAACTTTTGTGTTAAGGTATGAGCTATAAACTGCGCCACCTCTTGTGGGTTTGCGCCATTCTCTAACTTTTTGGTCGCCTTAACCAGTACTTCTTCTTTGTAATCGTCCATCTGCTCGCGCAATGCTCTGATCAATGTCGCCGAACTGCGCTGATTCAACCACTCCTTAAATTCGGATACATAAGCCCGAACAATAGCCTCAGCATCTTCTGCAGCCTGCTCTCGCTGCTTCATATTCTGCTGAATAATCTGCTGTAAATCATCGACTGAATAGAGAAAGGCATCATCTAATTCTACCACTTGCGGCTCAATATCACGCGGAACTGCCAGATCGATGATTAAAATCGGTCGATGCTTACGAATTTTCAGCGCGCGCTCAACCATGCCTTTACCAATGACAGGAAGAGGGCTAGCGGTAGAAGAGATAATTATATCGGCCAGCGGAACCAGCTCTGGCAAAGCTTCCAGAGTATAGGGCTTTCCGTTAAATTGCTCACCTAAGGCTTCTGCCCTGGCCAAGGTTCTGTTAGCAACTAAGACGTCACCAACACGATTTTGCACCATATGCGTAGCAACCAGTTCTATGGTCTCCCCTGCTCCAACCAGCAAAACCGTTTTAGAACTAAAAGAAGAAAATAGCTGCCTGGCCAGTGAAACGGCAGCAAAAGCGACTGAAACCGCATTTTGCCCAATATCCGTGTCCGTCCGTACTTTTTTGGCGACAGAAAAGCTATGTTGCAACAACCGAGTCAAACAAACATCCAGCGCATCCGCTTCACGAGCCAAGGCGAAGGCGCGTTTCAGCTGCCCTAGTATCTGTGGTTCGCCCAGCACCATGGAATCCAGCCCGCAGGCAACGCGCAGCAAATGCAATATCGCGTCATCCCCCTCGTGGTGGTATAAGTATGGCTGGAGAGTACCCGGCTCAAGTTGATTGAACTGGTCAAGCCATCCAACCAATCCGTTTTGCGCGTCACTTTCTGCGGTATAGTAAATCTCGGTGCGGTTGCAGGTCGATAATATTAGCCCTTCATTGACTACGCTGGTTTCAATCAATTTGTGTAGAGCTTGTGGCAGCAGATGTTCGGGCACAGCAACACGCTCACGGATCGTTACCGGCGCTGTTTGATGATTTACCCCTAAAACAAAAATTTCCACTCTGCCTGACCACTCACTTTATGCAAGTCGGCTATTTTCCTTAAAAACCGACCTAAACACAAACCCGCCGAAAGGAATTCGGCAAATAATTCGCCTAAAGTCCATACGCATCCCTTACAAATCGTCGAGCAATCTACCTTTGCAACAACAGAAATTTGAACCAAACTTAATCATGGAGGCTCAAAATAAGGTTGCCTCGGGAGTTAACATGAAAAGAACCCACTGTAAGAAGCTGTTTGCCTTATTCGTTTTTACCAGCCTACTGATCAGTGGATGCGCAACTCGCTCCACCGCCCCTGCGGCTAGCGATGAGCAAATCGAGGTTGCGCCCTCCCTAGCGCCTCATAAGGTAGAGCACCCTATTGGACAGCTCATTCTGGCCAACCTGGCTTACTACCGCGATGACAAAGCATCGGCCCTCGATTACTATTATCGTCTCAGTCAATCCAGTGAGTCACCACTTATTCACGCTCGAGTGCTGTCGCTGGCCAATCAACTTAGTGACTACGAAAAAATCAAAGAGTCTAGTTATTACTGGATTCAACAACACCCAAGCAATCATACGGCGTTTCGCTCTGCACTCCATGCCCACTTAGCACTGAATGAGTTAGACGAAGCAGCTAACCTCTGGCTTGAACGCTACCAACAAAGTGAACCTCCCTTAAGTGCAAATACATCGTTTCAATTACTAGTCTATTTACAAAAAAACGCGCCGGTTTTAGCGCTCCATCAGGTAGTCGAAATGATGGCCACCAGGCTACCACAGGAGCCGCGCATTCAGCTGCTTCACGCGGCGGTTCTCTATGATGAAGACAAACTCACGCAGGCACAAACCGCTATTGAAAAGGCCTATTTAGCGATACCTGATAATGACACCATTATCAAATTGAAGGCATGGATTCATCACAAACAAGGACAACTTAAAGCCTTGGATGAATTTTTCGTATCGGTGCACCAACGCCTTCCTCATCATATCGATCTAATGAGTTTCATGCTCAATATGTGGATAGACCTACACACCTATGAACTAGCGTTTGGCTATGCCAGGTTGGCGGTGAACAACAACCCTGAAGTGGCAGGACTCGACTACCTTTTTGCCAAAGCAGCTTTCTATAGTGGCCACACAACAGACGCGCTACCTGTATTTAAAGAACTCACCCAGCATAAAAGGCTGAGTAATGATGCCAACTATTTTTTGGGCAAAATATTACAGGAGCAACATCAGTGCGAAAACGCTACACGCTACCTGAATAATGTAGACAGCGGGCAATATCATTGGCAGGCAATTTATGCCAAAGCCTTATGCTTGTCAGAACAAAACAACCTAGAAGGTGCGATTTCGCTTTTAGAGAAACACCGTCGCGATTTTCCCGCTGCACGGCTTTACAGTTTAAGCAAACAGGCAGAATTGCTCGTCGCCCACCATCAACCAGCACGGGCACTCCAAACCATGCGAGATGGTCTGGATTACTCGGAAAATGACCTCCCGCTATGGGTTCTGTACTTTGAAACGATGGCAGCCTACGACACGCAGCAGCAGGTTGTATCATCACTAACAGCACTCAAAAACAAGTTCGCCCCCGAAGCCTACTATTCACTCCTCAACTACTGCTCGCATGTTATTACCCAGCCTGGCCCATTTGCATCGTTAGCCACGATCTACGATAGCTTAATCGCTCGTGAGCCCAATAATTTGGAGTTACGCTATAGCAAAGCCCTTGCAGCGGAATTTGCTGGTGAGCACGCTATTGTTGACCAGGAATTTCAGTACATTCTCGACTTGGTTCCCAATCACAGCTCAGCATTAAATGCTTACGGCTACTCTTTGGTCGAACGCCGTCAACGGTTAGAGGAAGCAAGAGACTACATTCACAAAGCACTTGAAATCAAGCCAGGTGATCCAGCAATAGTTGACAGCAAAGGCTGGCTCCATTACCGTCTCGGCGAGCTAGAATTAGCCAACGATTACCTAGAAACAGCTTACCGATTGTCTGGAGATGGCGAGATTGCTTTACATTGGGGTGAGGTGCTGTGGAAGTTAGGACACAAAGAGGATGCACAACAGTTATGGGAACAAGCTTTAAAAATCAATCCCAACCATCCTGGATTGCGCAATGCTTTGCGGCAGTTAAAGTCATCCTAATATATGGAGCATGCTTAGCCACACTCAATGTATTGTCTGGATGCCAGCCAATTCCAGTGAAACCCAAAGCGGACAGTACCGCTCTGTCTTGGGACATATCCGGGAAGATCGCCATCCGCGCTGGTAACGAAAGTACCACTGCCAGGGTAAAGTGGCATCAGTCTGGAGCGCACTTTAAGCTCCTGCTGCTCGATCCGCTAGGGCGCACCCAAGTAAAACTTGAACAACAACAAAATCAAGCCCATCTCTGGTTGAAAGACCACGGAGAGTATATCGCTTTAAAGGCAGACAACCTGCTATATCAACATACAGGGTGGCACCTTCCCGTCGATCAAATGCCCATGTGGATCCAAGGCATCCCTACACCAGGCGCCAAACTTGAACTGGATGAGCTGCAGCAACTTAGATCACTCCACTACGAACAATGGCAAATTGATTACTTGGCTTATAGCCAACAACAAGGGCGAATGCTTCCCAAAAAACTACGCATTACTGGCCCAGACACACAAATACGCTTAGCCATCAGCGAATGGACTTTTCATGACTAATCAAACTTGGCGAAAACAAACCTGGCCCGCCCCCGCCAAAATAAACCTTTTCTTGCATATAGTGGGACAACGAGCAGATGGCTACCACCTGTTACAAACGGCATTCCAATTTCTGACCCTGGCCGATGAGCTAACCTTCAGCCCAGCGGACACGCTTCAGGTTGAAGGCGACCTGAGTGGAGTAACCATGGAACAAAATCTGGTATACCGCGCTGCATCGACACTAAAACAGCACAGCACCATTGCTCAAGGCTGCCACATAGCTATCAAAAAGCGCATTCCAGATGGAGCAGGTCTCGGTGGCGGCAGCTCAGATGCAGCCACCACGCTCTTAGCCCTGAATAAATATTGGCAATGCCATTTATCCCTGCAACAGCTATGTGAGATAGGCGTCAAACTAGGTGCTGATATTCCAGTGTTTGTCCAAGGGCACGCCGCATGGGCAGAAGGTATTGGCGAGAAATTAACCACAATATCCCCTCCAGAGCCATATTACCTGGTAGCTGTTCCTGATGTAAAAATTGCAACTCCTGAAATATTTACAGATAAAAGCTTGACAAGGGATAGCCCTTTAAGGAAAATGCACACCACATTTTTCGAGGACTGCAGAAATGACTGCGAACCTGTTGCTCGAAGGCGCTATCCACAAGTGGATAACTTATTGAATTGGTTGAACCAATTCGCGCCAGCAAGAATGACAGGAACCGGCAGTGCGATATTTGCTCCTTTTGAGTCTGAAGCCGATGCATTGCACGCTTTTGACGCAAAGCCAGACCAATGTCAAGCTTTTGTAACAAAAGGAAAAAATTTATCACAAACTGTAGACTTTCTAAAATGAAACAGGCATAATTAGCGCCGACAAATGGGCTGTCGCCAAGCGGTAAGGCACAGGGTTTTGATCCCTGCATTCCAAGGTTCGAATCCTTGCAGCCCAGCCATCTTTCTCTACCAAACATCCATGATTTTCAGGAAGTGACGACATGTCGGACATGCTCCTATTCTCTGGCAATGCAATTCCAGAACTAGCTTCCCGAATAGCTCAGCGACTTGACCTCCCCCTTGGTGAAGCACACGTAGGCCAGTTTAGCGATGGCGAAATCAATGTCGAGATCATGCAAAATGTGCGTGGTAAAGACGTTTTCGTTATTCAGTCAACCTGTGCACCGACCAATGACCATATTATGGAACTGATTGTAATGGCCGATGCACTGCGCCGTGCATCAGCAGGCCGTATTACAGCGGTTGTTCCCTACTTTGGCTACGCTAGACAAGATCGCCGTGTTCGTTCGGCCCGTGTACCCATTACAGCAAAAGTTGTAGCAGACATGCTAGCAACTGTCGGTGTCGATCGACTACTTACCGTCGACTTACACGCAGATCAGATCCAAGGTTTTTTCGACATGCCAGTAGATAATGTCTACGGCACTCCCGTCCTTCTCGATCATGTTATTCAACAGAAATTCGACGATCTTATCGTTGTCTCGCCGGATGTTGGCGGCGTTGTCCGAGCACGCGCTTTTGCCAAACGCCTAAATGATGCGGATCTGGCCATTATTGATAAACGTCGCCCCAAAGCCAACGTTGCCCAAATCATGCATATCATTGGCGACGTTGAAAACCGGGACTGTGTATTGGTTGATGACATAGTGGATACTGCTGGAACCCTGTGTAAAGCGGCGGCGGCATTGAAAGCCAACGGCGCCCGCACAGTCACGGCCTATGCCACGCATCCCGTGCTTTCTGGTAAAGCGGTTGAAAATATCGAAAACTCCGTACTTGACAAATTGGTAGTAACGGATACGATCCCGCTTCGCGCTGAAGCTGAGGCTTGCGATAAAATACTTCAGCTATCACTTTCTCGTCTATTGGGTGAAGCAATTCGTCGAGTCAGCAACGAGGAATCGATCAGCAGCATGCTGCTTGATTAAAGCGCAATAGCTATAACTCTGTCGTGAAACCGGCGGAGTATCGAATTGACTCTTATTGAAAGAGAGCAATCACCGGATTTGGTCGCGAATCCGGTGTTTTTTTATCTATACTACACTGGAGCAATATCATGAGTGTTACATTTGACTTAACTGCTGAATCTCGTTCTGATGAAGGGAAAGGTGCGAGCCGCCGCCTTCGTCGCGAAGGTAAAATTCCAGCAGTCATTTATGGTGGTGAAAAAGAAGCCGCTTCTTTATCTTTAGATCATGATGCGGTTTTACACGCACTTGAGAACGAAGCATTCTATTCTCACATTTTGAATATCACTGTTGGCGGTGAGGTTCAAAAGGCGATTCTTAAAGATGTACAACGCCACCCTTTCAAGCCCAAGATCCTGCATCTTGATTTGCTGCGCGTTGACGAAAGCCACACTATTTCTACAGCTGTTCCAATCCACTTCTTGAATGAGGCTTCAGCACCAGGCGTTAAAGCAGGTGGTAAACTATCTCACTTGATTACTGAACTGGAAATAGAATGTCTTCCATCAAACCTTCCAGAGTTTGTTGAGCTTGATCTAGGTTCCCTTGATGCTGGCGATACCTTGCACATCACCGATATTGCTTTACCAGAGGGCGTTAAGGCAACCGACTTGGCGAAAGGTGATGACCACGACTTGGCCGTTGTCACTATCAAAGCAGCTAAAGGCGGCAGCGATGACGCGGAA
>DFOV01000436.1:5391-17458 GCA_002376965.1 Gammaproteobacteria bacterium UBA3532 | reverse complement strand
TTGGGGTAGTGTTACCACCATAGATACTCCCGCCCCGTAGTCAACCTGGCTCACATCACCACCGAGCTGATGCAAGGTTCGAGTGATGGCATCTACTTGACTGTATTCCGTGGTGAATCCTAGTCGCACCGTTTTTACGTATAGCGATGTATCCAACTGTTCCAGAGCCTGTTTCAGGCTGGTCGAGTAGGCTCGAACCAAACCACCTGTTCCCAGTTTGATACCAGACGAATAACGCACTACCACCGCCAGAATGTGACCTATATCACTCCCCTGTAATACGGCTAACATAGGCTTACCAGCAGTACCAGAAGGCTCTCCATCATCGCTCATCCCCATTTGCACACCATCATTTGGCGCTCCGCCAATAAAGGCATAACAATAATGACGAGCTCCAGGATAGCGAGATTTTACCTGGGCCAACTTTTCAGCCAACGCGTCACGCCCTTCAAAATAATCGACAATCGCGATAAATCGGTTTTTCTTGGCGACCCACTCAGACTCAGAGAGCGACGCTGGGATAGGAAATTGCAACATCTGTTCAAATAACCGGCAAAATAAAAATCAACTGCTAAGCTTTAGAGAGTAACATTTTGGACGAAAAAAGAAGATGCTTTACTCAAAAAACACATTGGAACGGCTACAGAAAACTCCCGACAATGCGTCGGCTCAGGAAAGCCTTGATATTCTATTTTTGAGAATATTTCAAAGCCTGTGTCAAAACATCGTTAGTGATGCCGCCAGCGCTTCGGCCCATGTTGTCAAACTGTCTGAGAACTTCCTCGACGAACATACCCATCAGGCCTTTCAAAAATTTCACGATCTCTACTTTAACAGTAGTGAAATCCAGGAGATCCAGGCGCAAGTCAGCCAAGAGGTTGATGATATTATTGAGAGCGTTCAGACCAATGACAGTGCCCAGAACTTTGACGGTGTCCAGACTTATGACGGTATTCAGACCCAGGATGGCGCCGTATCGGAGCCCGTCAGTGAAACCAGCCAGGCTCGCGAAAAACTGGCAGACATGCAACGCCAGCTCGAAAGCCTTGTGCTTGCCGATAATGATCTGCAAAGCCAAACAACTCCCATTATCTCCAGCTTACAGTTTGTTGATATGCTGCAGCAAAACCTGCAGCAGTTAGTTGCTATGTGGGTTATTGCTACCGCCCCGGATCATCTGGAGCAATCCGTTGATTCGCGCCATCAAGAACTAGAATCGGCCCTCCGCTCAACCCTGATGCTCAGCATCTTCTATCGTACTGTACTTAAGAAAGACTACGAGATCACCGACAGTTCGATGATCGATGATCTAATTTTCAACCAGATAGCTTGAGGTGCCAGATGAACGAGCGCTATTACCAGTTGCTGGCAAAATTCAGTAATGATGCCCTTTCGGCCTGTAGCCAAGACGTCAGCAATGCCAGCCGCTCCATTGAAAGCGTACTGCAAATGATTCAAAAAGACAGTGCCGATGTAAACAGCCTGTCGAAAGATGTCTGTGACGTCGCCACCGAACTACTGGAAATCATGGCCAAGCCACGACATAGCACCACAATTCAGCAGCTAAGCGAACTCAATGCAAAGTATCATGATCACACGGCCAGACCTTTGCTCGAAGCCTGTGTTAACGCCCTGATGCTTCAAGACAAGGTGCATCAGCAACTCAGCAACATGGGAGCGATGATCCTGATCTGGCTTTCCGAACGCCAAAAGCTGGCAAATATTTCTCATTTAAGTAATGAGGCAAAGGTAGAATTTGGCAAATCGCTATTAACGCAAATCAATACCGTAGAAGAGATGGAAGTTATTCAACAGTTTATCCCTGAACTCGCGGATTCGGATAATTAGAGGAACACACCATGATATATTCCGGGCAACACATTCGCTGTGAAGCCAATGAAGCAAAGATTGCAACCTTAACCTTCGATCTGGCTGAGCAAAACGTTAATAAATTCAATGCTGCCATGTTGGCAGATTTAGAGCAATGCATCTCCGCTTTGGAAACTAACGAGTGCAGCGCCTTGATACTAGTAAGTGCCAAAAGAGACTTTTTTGTTGGTGCCGATATTGGCGAATTTCTGCAAAAGTTCACCCTGAGTGATGAAGCTCTTTCCGATTGGCTACAAAAAGTTCACCGCCTGTTTCGGCGCATCGAAAACCTGCCTTTTCCTACCGTTTCCGCTATCAATGGCATTTGTCTTGGTGGTGGCATGGAGCTGGTATTAAGCACCGACTACCGTGTCGGCAATCAGCAAGCCAAGATAGGCCTTCCCGAAGTTAAACTAGGCATTATCCCGGGATGGGGCGGAACCATCCGCCTACCACGGCTGATAGGCATAGATAATGCGCTGGAATGGATTGCCAGTGGTAAGCAAAATTCGGCAGCATCGGCGTTAAAAGTAGGCGCGCTTGATGGCGTGACCGAAACCAATGACTTATTGGAAGCGGCAATGATTATGGCTAGCCAGGCTGCTAATAATCAATTAAATTGGCGCCAAAAGAGGGCTATTAAACAACAGCCCGTTAAGCTCAATGAAACAGAACAAACCATGGCTTTTGCCACCGCTCAGGCTGTCATCAGTCAGCAGGCTGGCCCTCACTACCCTGCTCCCTACGCAGCGCTTAAATCCGTCCAACAACAGGCCAACCTGGATGGAGAAGCGGCTTCAAAGGTTGAAGTCGAGCTCTTCGTTGGTGTAGCAAAGAGTCCGGTAGCAGAATGTCTGGTGCAGTTATTCCTCAACGATCAAGTTCTTAAAAAGCAAAGCAAATCAGCCACCAAGAATGCCCTACCAACGGATAGTCTCGCCGTGCTGGGCGCAGGCATTATGGGGGGAGGTATTGCCTATCAAGCGGCCAGTTCAGGTCTCCCGGTTGTGATGAAAGATATTCGCCAAGAGGCACTGGAACTCGGCATGCAAGAAGCTACCAAGCTTTTCACCAAGCAAGTCGAGCGAGGCAAGCTGGCAACCAGTGATATGGCCCAGGCCATTGCACGCATCACGCCATCCTTGTCCAAGCACGTGCTAGCTGATTCGAATGTAGTCATTGAAGCCGTCGTTGAAAATCTGCAAGTCAAGCTACAGGTATTGCAAGAAATGGATCAGCTGCTAAACGAAGACAGCATCCTTTGCACCAACACATCAACAATATCCATCAATGAACTGTCGCGCGCGCTTTCCCGCCCTCAAAACTTCTGCGGCATGCATTTCTTTAATCCTGTGCATCGTATGCCACTGGTTGAGGTCATTAAAAGCTCGACCACCAGCGACGAAACCATTGCCAGCGTTGTTAGTCTTGCCAGTCAAATTGGTAAAAAGCCAATTGTTGTCAATGACTGCGCCGGATTTTATGTAAATCGCGTTCTATTCCCTTACTTATTTGGCTTTTTGCAGATGGTGGAAGAAGGCGTTGACTATTACCACATTGATCGCGTAATGGAAAAATTTGGATGGCCCATGGGTCCGGCCTACTTAATCGATGTTGTAGGTATTGATACAGCTGTGCATGCCGCGAAAGTCATGAGTGAAGCTTTTCCAGAGCGTATGCCTTCTCCATCAGGTACGGCCATTGAAACCCTCTATAAGAAACAGTGGCTAGGTCAAAAATCTCAGCAAGGTTTTTACCAATATACCCTGGATAGAAAAGGCAAACCGAAAAAATCGCCCAACGAGGAAGCCCACAGTCTTCTTTGCCCGCCGCAACCCAAAACATTAGACGACACCACCATTATTGCCAGAATGATGATCCCAATGCTGAATGAGGTGGCTCGTTGTCTCGAAGAAAAGATTGTTGAATCCTATGCCGAAGCCGATATGGGGCTGATTCTTGGGATCGGCTTTCCACCATTTAGAGGTGGTCCTTTGAAATATCTGGACCAGCATGGGCTGGATAACCATTGCCAGACCGCCCTGTCGCTGCGCCCTATTAGCTCGCTTTACCAGCCGCCGCAACTGCTGGTCGATATGGCAGCGAACCAACAAAAATTTTACCCTTTATAGGAGCAGACCATGAAAAATGCCGTGATCGTTGATGCTCTACGAACTCCCATGGGGCGCTCCAAAGGCGGAATATTTCGACATGTTCGCGCCGAAACCCTGTCAGCGGATCTTGTCAATGCCATCGTCGAGCGCCATCCCTCCCTTGAACTCAACGACATTGAGGATGTCATTTGGGGTTGTGTGCAACAAACCCTTGAGCAAGGCTTTAATATAGCCCGCAATATGGCGCTAATGACGCCACTTCCACATCATGTTGCTGGCCAAACGGTTAATCGTTTATGCGGTTCCTCAATGCAGGCCCTACATAGTGCTGCTCAGGCTATTATGACGGGCAATGGCGATGTATTTTTGGTCGGCGGGGTTGAACACATGGGGCATGTTCCGATGACCCATGGCGTAGACATGCACCCTGGATTAAGTAAGTACAGCGCTAAAGCTGCCGGTATGATGGGGCTGACTGCCGAAATGCTGGCCCGCCATTACAAAATTAGCCGCGAAGCTCAGGATGAGTTTGCCTATCATTCCCACCGCAAGGCCCTTGAAGCCACAACACAAGGACGCTTCAAAGCAGAAATCAGCCCGATAGAGGGCCACAATGCTATGGGAGCACTGGTTCAATGTGCTCAAGATGAAGTGATCCGTGACGACTGCACTATTGATGGTCTCTCCGCGCTCAAGCCAGTTTTCGATCCTGTCAGCGGCTCAGTCACCGCCGGAACATCGTCGGCGATTTCTGATGGCGCCTCCATACTGCTCGTCATGGCAGAAGATTATGCCAAGGCCCATGGATTTACCCCCATGGCGCGCGTGAAAGCGATGGCCGTAGCCGGATGCGATCCATCGATTATGGGGATAGGCCCGGTGCCCGCGGTGAAAAAGCTGCTCAAACGCGGGGGGATCAGCTTGGCAGATATCGATATTATCGAGCTAAATGAAGCCTTTGCTGCCCAGTCACTATCTGTGTTATCCGCACTTAAATTGCTGGATGTTGCAGAACAGAAAGTCAATCTCAATGGTGGTGCTATAGCGCTCGGCCATCCCTTGGGCTGTTCTGGTGCTCGCATATCAACGACCTTATTGCATCTAATGCAGTCCCGCGATGCATCACTCGGCCTCGCCACGATGTGCATAGGTCTTGGTCAGGGAATAGCAACGCTGTTTGAGCGACTATAGCCCGTATTGAAACTGAAACCCTGGTGAACTCAAGATGCCTTGATTAACCTGAATTCTGGATAAGCAAAATATTTATTTAAGAGACGCTTTGGAGGCTATTGAAGCTGAATCATGGATGATTCTTTAGTCATGTTCGCGTCTGGAACGCGTTTATGACGGCGCAAATAGCCTCCAAAGCGTCTGTGAGCCATTATCCAGAGCAGAGGTTGATTAAGGTTGAAGCAAGCATCTTGAATTGATTCGGGTATATGGTGCTTTTAGGGCGGACACTTAAACAAAAAGCACCATTCCAACGCATAAATCATGACTAAGCCCCACCAAAAACGCACCATTAAAGACCATTTGCACCATTCACAAACCCGGTATTGCACCACAATGATCTACCAACTTTCGTAACCTACTGATCATGCGTTATGAAAGCCAGGCACACTTCCTGCATGCACTGGCGCCGTGCATACGCACCACCAGCAAGCACATAATCACCAAAAGAATGCATTTGTTGGTGGCGGGAATATTAATATTTACTCAACTTTGCAGGATTTAACGATGAAAATGATCACAGCGATAGTCAAACCCTTTAAGGCAGACGATATCCGTGCAGCCCTTTCCGAAATTGGCATTCAGGGCATGACTTTGACCGAAGTTAAAGGTTTTGGCCGTCAAAAGGGACATACTGAGCTCTACCGTGGTGCCGAATACCATATCGACTTTGTTCCCAAAGCCCGCATCGAGGTCGCCGTTCACGAAGAGCGTGCCGATGAGGTAATTGAAGCCATTAAGAATGCAGCCTATACCGGAAAAATTGGCGATGGAAAAATATTTGTTGCCACCATCGACCAAGTTGTACGCATCCGCACAGGCGAAACAGACCACGACGCGCTTTAGCGCTTATAACTGCTTTATGTAATCCACACTTTAATTTTTTAATCACGAATTCTTTATACACAATTTTCTATAAACCATTTTCTATAAACATATAGAGGACCGAATGAAAATCTTACACACAATTGGACTGCTTCTACTTAGCTGCATGCCTGGCCTTGCCATGGCCAGCGAAGGACTTGATTCCGGTGATACGGCGTGGATATTAACGTCAACAGCGCTGGTGCTTTTTATGACCATTCCAGGGCTATCGCTCTTTTACGGCGGTTTGGTTCGCTCTAAAAACATTCTATCGGTACTGATGCAATGTTTTGCTATTACCTGCATCGTTTCATTACTATGGCTAATTGTGGTTTATAGCCTTTGTTTCAGTGACGGCAATGCCTTTATCGGCGGCCTGGATCGCGTTTTCTTCGCCGGTATGACCAAAGAGTCGATGAGTGGAACCCTGCCAGAAGTATTGTTCTCCTTGTTCCAGCTCACCTTTGCCATCATCACGCCAGCCTTGATTGTTGGTGCATTTGCTGAGCGTATGAAGTTTTCTTCGATGTTATTATTCAGCGCCTTCTGGCTGATTGCTGTATATGCGCCTGTTTGCCACTGGGTTTGGGGCGGCGGCTGGTTAGGCAGCATGGGCCTGGGCCTGTATGATTTTGCAGGTGGAACCGTTGTCCACATTACCGCTGGCGTGGCCGCACTGGTCGCAGCTATTGTGATTGGCCCTCGCCGCGGCTTTCCAACCACCGCGATGCCACCTCACAATATGACCATGACAGTAACTGGTGCAGGTATGCTATGGGTCGGCTGGTTTGGCTTTAATGGTGGTAGCGCTGTCGCAGCGAATGGCGATGCCGCTATGGCGATGATGGTTACCCATATTTCAGCGGCGGCCGGTTCTTTGGCGTGGATGACCATTGAGTGGCTTAAACACGGAAAGCCTAGTGTGCTGGGTATTGTAACTGGTATGGTGGCAGGCCTTGGCACCATCACACCAGCATCAGGTTTTGTTGGCCCAGGCGGAGCCTTGTTGATTGGTCTTGTAGCTGGCGTCGTCTGCTATTACGCAACACAAATGATCAAAAACAAGTTCAAAATCGACGACTCATTGGACGTCTTTCCCGTGCATGGCGTAGGCGGTATTCTGGGTACTTTAATGGCTGGTATCTTCAGCTCAACTGAGCTTGGTGTGTTCAGTGGCTATGGTTTTGCTGATGGTATTTCAACAATTGCTGGCCAGCTAAGTGTTCAAGCAATCGGGGTTGTCGCCACATTCGCTTACACCGCTGTAGTGACATTTGTACTCCTCAAGCTCGTTGGTGTCCTAACCAATGGCATTCGTGTCGACAAGGACGATGAAACCCAAGGATTGGATATTACCCTTCACGAAGAGTCGGGTTATAACCTTTAGTTTATTGAGCCTTGCTTTATTGAACTAAAGGAAAGTGACTCAGATAAAAAAAGGCCAGCTTTTACAATCGTTGGCCTTTTTACATTTCTATAGAGCCGGTTTATCTTTCATTTATCGCTTTAGTTGAAACCTATCTACTGATCTGGTTTCCGCTTTTTCTTCTTGTCGCTTCTCCCTTTCCCGTCCTTCACACGCGCCGCAGGCTTGAATTGACTAGTACCAAGCTTACTAATATTCAACCGCTGACCAGATACCCAGGCTTTCTTTAATGACTGGAAGGTTTCTTTGGGCATCCCTTCTGGCAGATCCACAGTGCTGTGATCATCGAATATATCGATACGTCCAATGTATTTGCTTTCTATATCCGCTTCATTGGCAATTGCGCCTACTATATTGCCAGGCTTAACACCGTGACTATGGCCTACTTCAACGCGATAACGTTCCATGCCTTCTTCAGCCGGTCTAGAACGCTTCTGGCCTCTATCTCCTCGCTCTCCACGTTCTCCTCGTTTATCTCTGGAGCGCTCTCGTCGATCTTTATTGCGATCGCCACGATCTCGAACCTGCTCAAGGTCACCTTTGACTAATAGCGGCTCCTCTCCTTGCTGCATGTGCGCCAAAGCAGCAGCAACCAGTTGATAGGAAATATCTTTTTCCTGGCATAAACTGTTTAACAATTCCTCGTAGAAACTCAAATCCTGCTGCTCAATCGTATCGAGTATGCGCTGATGAAACCGACTGATCCTGGTCGTATTCACCAACTCTGCAGAAGGCGGCTGCATTAATTCAATTTTTTGCTTGGTATCGCGCTCAATCATGCCAAGTAAGCGCTTTTCACGCGGCGTAATCAATAGTATGGCATCGCCTTCTCGGCCAGCCCGTCCTGTACGACCAATACGGTGAACATAGGCTTCGGTATCATAAGGGATGTCATAGTTAATAACATGACTGATGCGTTCAACATCCAAACCACGCGCAACAACGTCGGTAGCAACCAGAATATCCATCTTGCCGGCTTTTAGCTGATCGACCGTTCGCTCACGTTGATTTTGCGGAATATCGCCATTGAGTGCCGCCGCCGCATAGCCACGCGCTTCTAATCGTTCAGCCAATTCAACGGTCGCTGTCTTGGTTCTGACAAAGATAATCATGCCATCAAATGCTTCTGTTTCAAGTAAGCGCGTCAATGCATCCAGCTTTTGATGGTTGCCAATGAGCAAGTAGCGTTGGCGAACTTTCTCTGCTGTCGCCGTTTTTTGCTTCACGGTCACTTCAACAGCATCCTTTAAATAGGTCTGGGCTATTCGACGAATAGGCTTAGGCATAGTGGCTGAAAATAAAGCAACCTGCGCTTGATCTGGCACATGCTCCATGACCCACTCTATGTCATCAATAAAGCCCATGCGTAACATTTCATCGGCTTCATCGAGAACAATTGTACGCAAAGAATCAAGAACCAATGTACCACGACGCATGTGATCCATGACGCGCCCTGGCGTTCCAACCACCACATGCACACCGCGCTTCAGCGCCCGGATCTGACCGCGGTAGTCCTGGCCACCGTATATGGGAAGAACATGAAAGTCTTTAATATGCATCGCATATTTTTGAAAAGCTTCAGCCACCTGAATGGCCAGCTCTCGTGTTGGAGCCAAAACAAGGCATTGTGGTTGCTGGCACTGCCTGTCAATCGTAGACAAAACCGGCAGTGCGAACGCAGCGGTTTTACCTGTACCAGTCTGAGCCTGTCCCAGCACGTCGACCCCACTTAACACATGGGGAATAATCTGTTCCTGGATAGGAGACGGAGTCTCATATCCAATTTGTTTTACCGCAGAAAGGACACTACTCGCCAGTCCCAACTGTTCAAATGTGGGCGCATCATCACGCATTAAAATAACCTCAACAATAAATGCGCAATATCTGAAAACCCCAACACCGGCCTACCGAACATGAATGAACGTTCTTCCGACCTCAAGCTCCATCAAGTACAAGAGCAAACCAGACGCTGCGCGAAAAAAGGGCGGAGATTATAGCATAGCTAACTAGAAAGCGCCTTCTATATTGATTATTTTTTGTACCTTGCCAAACTAACTTCGCGTCAAACGCACATTCTTGACGTAAATCAGGCGCATCCAAAATAACTTAAGATTTATAGTGGAATCTAAGCAACCGGTTAAAAATTCTACTACGCTAATTATATTGATAGACAATCTGGAGTTAAATCCGAGAGTTTCGGAGTACATAAAAATGGATATGGCCGATAACCCAGTAAGCATCGTTGTGGTTGATGATTCCGATCTGATTCGGGAACTTATTCTTGATTTTAGCGAGCTTTGCGAGGTCAAAGCAGTTGCCTTTGGATGCTGGACAGAAACGCCCCCAGAAGCGCTATGGGCTGCGGATGCTCTTTTTCTTGACATAAAAATGCCAGCAGTAGACGGGCTAGACATTCTCGCGTATCTGGAAGGCGAGGAATTTAAGAAGCCCATTGTCATCGTGTCTGGCATGGAGCCGAACATTCTGGAAACCACCGTAGCTGTAGGCAAAAAGCACGGATTAAACATGCTTGGCACCCTTGCCAAGCCTTTCAACCATAAAGACTTTAGCTCCATTATTAACCAGATCAAAGCAAAAAAAGCGAATGCAAATACACCTCAAAAACTTACGCCTAGCACGTCGCCCGAACCTCTCACCATTTCAAATCTGGCTGAACAGTTTGCATTTAAAAAGGATGATTATCTAAGAGGCATTGAGAAAAGTGAGTTTGTTCCTGCATTTCAGCCACAAATTAATACCGAAAATGGAAAAATAGATGGTGCGGAATGCTTGGCGCGCTGGAATCACCCCGAGCATGGTTTGCTATCCCCCTTCCATTTTATTCCAGGAATTGAACTAAACGGTCTGGAAGACAAGTTTACTATCGGTTTTATTCAGACAACGCTAAGGCAGCTCAGGGATATTCAGAGTGAAACTTCTCTGCGTTACTCGTTCAATTTATCGGCTAAATCCATAAGTTACCCCTTCGTAGAAGTACTGATCGCCGTTTTCAATGAGTATGAAATCACCCCCGATCGCATTACATTGGAAATCACGGAATCAAGCATACTCAATGCGTCGGAAGAGCGAATACAGTGCATTACCAAGCTAAGGGTGCGTGGCTTTTCAATTTCGTTAGACGACTTTGGGACCGGTTACTCCACTATATCCAACTTAAAAGACCTACCCGTAAATGAAGTCAAAATTGACCGCAGCTTTATCAGCACGCTGGGGCAAAGTGACACCAATATAGCTATCGTCAAATCACTTTATACCCTGGCTCATGAACTCCGCTTACGCTTAGTTGTCGAGGGTGTCGAAACCAGAGAGCAGTTAGATATGCTTCTGGGCCAGGGGCGCGCTATCATCCAGGGATTTTATTTCTGCAAACCTCTCCTTATAAGCGAATATCTCGCTTATCTGGAAAAAGAAAAAACAGCCGCTATTATTGATTTTGAGGAAGAGCGAGAGCACGCGCAGTCAGTTCCAGATAAAAACCTGTGTATTATTGAATCGCCTAATCAATTACGCCAATCGCTACTGCTTTCGGTTGGCAAATACTTTGGACACTCCCAAACGTTAACGAACAGTGAGCTAAAAACAGCCTCTCTTGAAGATGATGATATTGTCTTGGTTTCACCGCGAGACGCAGTATTTTCCGCAGATGTATTGGAAGTATTTTCCAATCATTACACCGTCGCCCTCATCGAAGCGTCTGGCTCCGAGCTGCTGGTTGGACTTCAGGATGCGGGAGTCGATGAAGTCATTCACATTCAGCTAGGCGTTACAGAAATTGCCCACCGCTTAAACCTTTCTCATGAGCGTTACCAAAAAGAAAAACAACAAGAGTCGATGCTTCAATATTCGCAGTCTGCGGCTTTCGAGGCCATGCGTGAAGCGTCTGAATACGGTGGCATTCTGCAGTTGACCAAAGACATGCTGAGTGTTCACCACGATGCGCCCCTGGTCGAAAAAATTAATCAGTTTTTTGCCAATCTCGGGCTTAAAACCGCTGTCCAACTGCGTGATTCACGCACGCGCCAATCAAAGGGAGACTTGGGCGAACCAGAGCTAGTGCGCCAACTCTTTGCATTATTACACGATAAGGGCCGTATATATAACTTTAACCAGCGACTGATGTGCAATGCATCGAATTGCTCCATCCTGATTAAAAATATGCCCCAGGAAGAAACCCTGGCTGGCCGAATTCGAGATGTGGTTGCTGTGGTTATTGAAATACTGGAAGCAAAATGGCGCGATATTTTGCAACGGGCCTTGCTTGATGAGCTTGACGATAAGCTTCACTCGATGTCAGCCAGTCATCATCAAACGGTAGACGCCATTCAAGATGATATTGATGATCTCAAATCCAAGTTTTCAGAAACGCTTTACGCTTCATTCCATGTGCTTGATCTAAGTGAAGAGCAAGAAGTCTACTTGATTAACATGATGGATAAGCTAGTAAACGAAATGGGCACATTGCAGCGCCTTAAAGATCTGAGCTCTATGGCATCCGATATCGAACACATTGTAAAACAAAAGCATCTTCTCCAACGCGAGTAGT
>DFOV01000436.1:0-5059 GCA_002376965.1 Gammaproteobacteria bacterium UBA3532 | reverse complement strand
ACATCAGGTAGCCAATGCAGTACGGATTTTATGAAGTTATCACCCTGATAGGGGCCTTGTGTTTTTTCTTATATGGCATGCGCGTCATGAGCGATGCTCTGTTGGAGCTTGCAGGTAGTCGGCTAAGAAGCATATTAGCCTCTGCAACAGTTAACCGCTTTGTTGCGCTATTTACCGGCTTTTTTATTACGGCGGCAGTTCAGTCATCTTCCGCCACAACCTTGATGGTCATCAGTTTTGTCAATGCCAACCTGCTAACCCTGACCGAGTCCATTGGCATTATTATGGGAGCCAATATAGGTACTACGGTTACCGCATGGCTGATATCCATTCTTGGCTTTAAGGTAAAAATCAGTGTGCTTGCCCTTCCCTTGGTGGGAGCAGGCTTTTTGATGACGCTGGCTAAACCGGCTAAAACTAAAGCTTGGGGCAACTTCATTGTTGGCTTCGCATTGTTGTTTCTAGGCCTCCAATACCTGAAAGAAGCCGTTCCAGATATATCCTCTAATCCTGACATACTCAGTTTCCTCAGTGAGTATGCTTCGATGGGTTACGCGTCGGTAATACTCTTTCTGGTTATCGGCACGCTATTAACGCTGGTGGTTCAATCTTCCAGCGCCTCAATGGCACTGACATTACTTATGTGTTATCAGGGCTGGATCAGCTTTGAAATGGCCGTCGCTATGGTGGTGGGTGGAAATTTAGGAACGACAATAACCGCCATGTTGGCGGCAATTGTTGCTAACTTCCAAGCCAAGCGTGCAGCGATGGCCCACTTGCTTTTCAATGCGGTTGGGGCAATCTGGATTTTGATTGTTTTTTATCCTGCAGTGAAACTGGTCGATGCGGTGATGCAAAACATCTATGGGCAGTCACCGCTCCACCAAACAGCAGCCGTCCCCATTGCATTATCCCTTTTTCACACCGGTTTTAATCTGCTCAATGCTTTCTTGTTAATAGGCTTTAGTTCCCAGCTGGTCACGCTGGTAGAAAAACTTGTTCCGGCAACACCACCCCAAGAACCAGAGATAGACAGCCCCAAATTTCTCAATCGACAAGCCTTACAATATCCGGAAACCGGACTAAAAGCTTTACTTGATGAATCCATGCAGCTTCTTGAAAAGCCAGCCTACAAGGTGCTCACCCATGGCTTATGGGTTCATCGTGAAGAATTGGAAAATCAACGACCTTTAATCAGGCTGCTTGAAAACTCTTCGGCGATGACGATAGATATCGATAACGTTTACAATCAACGCATTAAAAGCATTAATAATCACATTATCGCTTTTGCAGCCGAACTGCAGCACCAATGCAATCTGTCGTTAGAACAGCAACAGCAAGTTCAAAAAATCCTCATAGCCAACAGACAGCTGGTTCGAGCGATCAAAGAAACCAAGTCGTTGCATAAGAATCTTCATCTGTATATGGATAGCAACAACGAGACCATCCAGCATGAATATAATTTATTAAGGAAACGCATCCTGAAAGTCGTTCGACAAATCCAGCGCTTGTCTCATGCCGATGATCCACAACCTGCTTTGCAGATGATTAAGCGTCACGCTAAAAAAGCCGAAAAACTGGATGTATTAGTTACAGGGCGAGTCAACGAGCTTATTCGCGCTAAGAAGCTTAGTCCAAGCATGGCGACATCGCTTATCAATGACAGCTTCACCGCGCAAAAAATCACTCTGCGTCTGGCTGAGATCGCTAAAATACTCTATAGCCTTCCAGCGGATCACAGCATACCTGTTGAGGAACTTGTCGTTTCCGAGTATTAGGCTTGATTATAGCCACTGAGCACCCATTGCTTTTCCTGCTCACTCAAGGTTGAGCGCTTATTCAAGTAATTCTTAACCTTATCCTCTGGCCAGCCTAGCTGGCTTAAAGATCGGCCTGTATGAACACAAAACTTGTCGATTGCGACCGATGATCTGGTCAACGCTGCATGAGTGTCTATGGTCATTTCCATGTGCCTATCCCCCTACTTAAGGAAGCGAGTAAATCCAGCGACTAGAGCCTGCCTGTCACCTACCACTTTACGCCAGCCTTAAAAAATACGAAGCAAGCCTGGGCGGAAGATAATGTCAGTATTTTTACCCTTACTATGTCAGCAGAAAGAAACAGCAAACCAACGCTAGCTCAGTTATATCACCTATGCAAAGCCCATCAACTTTTCGCTATCCATCTGTTTTTCATATAACTTTTTGGCTAGCATGGTTCACTGCAATTATCTAACTGTTTTCAGGTGACCGGGACGGCTGACATTTGTCTGTGTCAATGGCCATCAACAGCCTGGCCGAGCTACATCAATCGAGCATGTCAGGAAGCATCTGATAGATTTCATACAAGCGCCGCTCTTCAGTTTCGATCCGCCTTACCAATACCGAGCCGACAGCAGCAGCTTCCTCCAAAAAATGAGCTGCCTGCGGGGCATCAAATGCAGTTTGTCCCCACTTAAGTAGAAACTGGCGCACCGCTTTACCGATATCATTCATTTCACGCCGAAACTCTTGAATGATTTCGTAGTTAGCATCATCAGGCTTTAGCGCTCGATCCAGGAAAATATATAGCTTGGTATTTTCAGTGAGTAAATGCGCGTTAAATAAGTGGCGAAAATCATCAAGATTTTTATGTAGCGCGTCATAGTTTGCATGCTGAGCATTATCAACCATTTCATTGAAAATATTGACCAATACTGTGTGATCGTCCTTCAATCGCGGTACCAGCTGGTCGTCGTAACGAATTCGAGTGCCGGGAGCGAAATCTTGAACCGGTTGTGGTGCTTGAACCGATTGTGGCGCTTGATACAACGTGTGTGTCATTGGTGCTTTTGCAGCACTGGGCTCACTTCGACGCTCACGTGTTGGTGTTCGAAAGAAATGTCGTCCACTAAATAACGATAATATACCTATCATAATTTTATCCACCTATGCCAATTATCCCAATAGCCCCCTAAACGTGCAGTGAATGACTTGAAATAACGCATAAATTCAATCACTTTCCATCAAAATGCATGCGTCTTTCAGGTGCATAACCTGCAATATAGCTATGTTGCACTCCATGACACCGATTTCAAAATAAGGCATTTAAAATCAGTTACATAGCGATACACTCTTTTGCAAGTGGCATACCTAACCGCTCTTCACATAAGACTTCTTCCAATATTTGACGGCTAGGGATTCATTCAAACTGGCTAGTCATGACCTATACTTAATACAATCGAAGCTACTGAGCGTCAGAACAACGGATATGCCCTCACCGCCGCTAATATTTCCCAGTAAGGCTCGCGCCAACGCGTTGAAAACTGCAGCCGTTTTGTATGCATTAATCGCGTTGATACTTCTGGCCGCGGCCTTCTTTACCCGTGAATCAATATTTCTGTGGTGTAGCGTGCTGCTATTCGGTGTGGCTATATTTGTTGGGGGATACTTTCACCAAGTAGTCATCGATGTCGCTCATCAAGAACTTCGCTGCCAAGTAGGCTTTTATATTAAGCTCCCAGCTAAACGCTACGCCTTTACCGACTTTAACTACATTACCGTTTCTAAGCGCACGCGACTAAGCCAACGATTCTCTAACCGCGATAATCAGACCTATGAAAGCACAGTGAAAACTATGTACGACGTAGAAGCCGTCGGTAATGAATCCATTCGCCTGGATAGCACTAGTAAAAAAGATGATGCGCTCAAGTGGGCTGAACAGGCCAGCGAGCTGATGGGGCTGCCGGTCAATAGCACACCACCCGAAAATTCGTCATAAAAGAATAACAAGGTGAAAGACTGGTAGCCGCTCTAACAATCACCTAAACTTAGTTCCTATTTTCAGGAACTCGATTACAAGGAGCTACCATGTCCGACCTGCCTCAGGCATCTTCAACAACTAAACTTATCTTAAAAATATCTTTCGCCATTGCGCTCATCGTCGGTTTGGCGGTCATATTTGCCAATGCATTCTTCTATGCTGAACCCGGCTATATCTACCACGTCCGAACGCTGACTGGGAAAGAAGAGGTTGTGACCGAAGTTGGTTACAAATTCTACCCCTTTGGTCGTTACAATGCCTGGAAGCGTGCCATGACAGTGCAAGCGGTGGGCGGCAGCACTGATAGCATTCGTGCCGAACACGATTCGGCCACGTCTTCGGCCAACCTCCCACCGCTGAGCATTATGTTTTTAGATCAGGTAGATGCCCATGCCGAAGCCACCGTGCGCTTCTCGATTCCGGGCGATCATGAATCATTTTTAAATCTTGCTCACGAATATCGCTCTCCTGAAAACTTGCTGCGAACGGCGCTCATTCCAGCGTTTAAAGAAACGCTGCAAGCCAACGCTTCACTGATGCCCGCCGAAGAGTACTATGCAGGTGGTCGAACTGAGTTTAATTCTGAGTTCGAAAATCAAATGAGCAACGGGATATACCTGGTTAAGCGTGAAGAAGTTAAAGTTCAATCCGGAAAAACAGCGACAGCGAGTGCTAATGCGGCATTGGGAACAGCTCAAGAACAATATGGCGATGACGCAAAAACCGTTTTCATGGTTAAAAAAGTGCTTGACGAAAACGGATTGCCTAAACGTAAAAGTCAGCGATTTTTAGATTTTGGCATCACCGTTGTTTCGGCTCTAGTCACTGAAATGCGTCCTAACCAGAAGTTCATCGAGCGCATGCAGCTTAAACAAAAAGCCTCCGCTGACCGAGCGATTGCTCGCGAACAACGTGTGCAAGAAGAAGAACAGCGCTTGCTGGCTATCGCCCGTGGGGAACGCGAAGTAGCTGAGCGTCAAGCACAAGCTAAGGTAGAGCAGATTCAAAAAACAACGGAAGCAGAAACGGATAAACAACTAGCCATCACCGAAGCAGTAAAGCTTAAAGAGCAAGCATCAATTGCCAAAGAAACAGCTGAGATCAACCTCGAAAAAGCCAAGATAGAAGCCGAAACCAAACGTACACTAGCCGAAGCAGAAGCCTATCAAAAGCGCGTCATCCTTGAGGCTGATAATGCCCTAGCGCAGAAACTTGAAGCTGAAATCGAGATTCAACGACTGTGGGCGGCCGCCTTCGC
>DFOV01000365.1 GCA_002376965.1 Gammaproteobacteria bacterium UBA3532 | reverse complement strand
GTGGTGAATCAGCCAATAAACTCCCCAGCAGCCCGCCGGAATAAACACCGAAAATACAAAGGCTAATCCCAAACTTTTTTCCGAATCAACCATAGCCCCTGCTGTCGCATATATTGCAGAGACCAATAGGTTAGCGATAGTCGCCACCACGAAAAAGCGTTTCATATCCAAGCGTGCCGCACCACAAAATATTACCGAAGCTTCTGCCAAAATAGGAATGCCGCGGCACATAATCACCATCGCCAGGCCATAATGCTCAATCAATTGGTGCATACGCTGTTGCGTCTTTTCATCCAACACATGCCCGCCTAGCGCCCCACTGGCGTAACCGAAAATAACGCCCAGCGTCATGCCTAATGCAGAAATAGCACAGCCATATATAGCGCCAAACACATAGCCTGCACTGATGCTGACGATATTTGATGGTATTGGCAGAAAGACATCTCCGGCTAAGGCTCCTGCCATGATAACAGCCAGTGTCGGGCCGGATGATTCAGGGTGTTGTACCAATTGAGTGATATAACTTTCGAGTGCTTCACCGAAAAATGGAAACGGCAACACCACTAATAGTGCGATGATGACAAAGATCACCCACGGCTTTTTGATCATAACCAGTAACCTCCACCCATCCCGCCAAGGGCATAAGCCAGAACGACTAGCCAGGGTGGGCATTTAGCGAATTTAAGCATGCCAAACGCAACCAGTCCAAGAGCTACATCCTGAGCAGACGTTATTGCACTGGTCCAGACTGGCGCATAAAAAGCAGCGCCTAATAAGCCAACCACGGCGGCGTTGATTGCGGATAACGCGCCACGCATCTTTGGCGTGGCTGAGAGCTTTACCCAAAATGGCAAGGCAGCCAATAACAGAAAAAACGATGGCAGGAATATCGCGACCAAGCACCACAAGCCGCCCAGCCATCCGGTCGGGTTGTCTTGCATGGATGCGCCTAGAAATGCCGAAAAAGTAAATAGTGGCCCTGGCACCGCTTGGGCTGCGCCATAACCGGCGACGAATGCCTCGTGAGTCACCCAGCTCGTCAACACCGTTTCACTGTGCAGCAGGGGTAGCACCACATGGCCACCGCCAAAAACCATTGAACCAGCGCGAAAGAAGGCGGCGAACTGCTCGAGCGTATGTGACGAATAAATCGCAGAAATGAGTGGTAAACCAGCCAATAAAACCAGCAGAAAGCCGAGAGCAATATAGCCGGTTCGTGGTTGAACAGACAATGTAACCGGCTGACCTTGCTGATTTTGTCCTTTTAGCCAATGGCTGCCAATGACGCCTGCTGCGACGATCACCGCCATCTGCGCCAGCATGCCCGGAGCCAGCAACAATATGACGGCTGAGGCAATGGCCAGTCCGACGGTGAGTGTGCTACTACAGAACTGGCGCCCCATGCCAAGTAGCGCTTGAGCCACCACTGCAACTGCGACAATTTTTAATCCATGCAGTGCCGATGGCGAAAGCCAGGATTGGTCTTGGGCAATACCCAGGGCAAAGAGAATCAGTAATATAGCTGAAGGCAGGGTGAAGCCGATCCAGGCCAGTAGCGCTCCCAGATAGCCACCGCGCATCAAGCCAAGGCTAAGGCCTACCTGGCTGCTGGCAGGGCCAGGAAGAAATTGGCATAGGGCTACTAGATCCGCATAGTGTTGCTCGCTTAGCCAGCGGCGGCGGCTGACAAATTCGTCACGAAAATAGGCGATGTGTGCGGTTGGGCCGCCAAATGAGGTAAGGCCCAGGCGCAGGAACACCACAAACAGTCGCCACAATGATTCAGTTTGCGTTGTCATCAATATTGAGTCGTTATCAATGTCGAGTTGTTACAAATGGTATACGATTATCCCAGTTCGCTATCGATATTGTGGGCTTTAAGCCCCCAGGCCAACAGGTTTTGCACCTTATGATTGGATTTAACCAAGCGTGCACTTAATGTTTGAAACATGGTTTTTAGCAGCTGATATCCCAGCTCTGGATGCTGATCGAGATAGGTGCGTAATGCAGCGCAGTTGATTTCAATCACACTGCCAGCTTCGACCACCGAAACCGTGGCGCTGCGCGAGGTGTCAACAAACAAGGCCAGCTCGCCAAAAACATCTCCCGCTTCCAGTTCGCATAAGCCTGGCTGGATTTTTCGTTCGCTCTCCAACGCCACACTGCCACTGACTTTAACCCGCCCGCTTTCAATAAAATAGAGCTTATCCGCAGGCTCATCGATCTTGACCAATACCTGGTTGACCTCGCATTGCAAGCGGCTCCAGTCTTGGCCTTCTGCAAACTGGGGGTCGTCGATAATCTGTTGAAGTAAATCGCGCATGTGGATGTTCCTCATTCTGGTGAGTCGATCTGAATGGTGGTGGTTGACTATCTGATTTTAGGTGATCACCCCAGCATGTCTATCTTTGTTATTGTGCTGTCATAAAGAGTTCATTTGCGCAGGGCAGGATGTGGTCTAGATTTTTCATGATTCACCGTTTAATTCAGTCTTGCTTAGGTCTACTAGTGACGCGCTATCCATCCCCTTATTCTTCGTCGACATCTTCCAGTCCCTTACCCGAAATTCAATTTTTAGAGCAGCTTTTTAGCTTGTGTGATCAGCGTATTCGAGTGCGCGAGTTAGCTACGGTTTATCACAAGCATGATCCTTTTCCTATCTATTCGATCCATATGGGTAACCCCGATCCAAAGACGCCGAAAATCGCTTTCATCGGTGGAGTGCATGGGCTGGAGCGGATCGGTTCGCAAATCGTTATTGCCTATCTTGAAACCTTAATTAACCGGTTGGAATGGGATGCACTACTGCATCATGAACTGGAAAATCTGGAGCTGATTCTGTTACCGGTGATCAACCCCGTCGGTATGTATCATGGCTGGCGAGCCAACGGTAATGGCGTTGATTTGATGCGTAATGCGCCAGTCGACGCCGAAGGAAAAGTCTCGTTTATGGTTGGTGGACACCGGCTCGGCCCTTGGCTGCCTTGGTATCGTGGCCGCAAAAATGAGGACATGCAGCAAGAAACGCAAATTTTGGTTGATACCATCACCGAATATTTATTGCCCAGTCCCTTTAGCATGGTGTTGGATTGTCATTCAGGGTTTGGAATGGAGGATCGGATCTGGTTTCCGTATGCTGGCACTTCCAGGCCGCCAGAAAATCTGGCAGAAATCTATGCCCTAAAGCAGATGTTTGCGGCATCCTACCCCAATCAAAACTATATTATCGAACCGCAAACGCACCACTACACCACCCACGGTGATATCTGGGACTATCTATATAAAAATGCCCAGCGCAGCGGCAACACCTTTTTACCCTTCACCTTGGAGCTGGGATCATGGCGCTGGGTGCGGAAAAACCCGTGGCAGATAAAATCGCTGATTGGTTTATTTAACCCGGTGATGCCGCACCGGTTGCAACGCGCATTGCGTCGCCATAATGTATTGTTGGAGTTTTTACTCCGTGCCACCATGTCGTTTGATAACTGGCTACCGCGTGGTAAGCAGCGTTTGCAGTTTCATCATGCCGGGTTGGATTGCTGGTATGACCGATAAACCGACCTGGATTTGGCTGCGTGGCCTGACGCGTGAGCAGCGTCATTGGGGAGCAGCGTTAACCCAGGCCAAGGCAAAGCACCGCATCTTAGCCATCGATCTACCAGGAACCGGCGTGTTCAATCACCTAACCAGCCCATCGCGAATCGATGACATCGCGCTGTTTGTGCGCCAACAAGCGTTGCAAAGCATCTATAAGCCACCTTATGCACTGTTAGGTGTGTCGATGGGAGCCATGGTGGCCTATGCCTGGCAGCAAGGTTTTCCATCCGAAATCTGTAAGCTGATATTGATTAACAGCAGCTTAGGTAGCGCAACACCATTTTATCATCGACTAAGACCACAAAATTATCCTGCGTTGGCCAAAGCGATTTTTTTATCGCCAGCTCAACGCGAACAAGTGATATATGATCTGACCTGCCAGCCTCACCAGCATCGTCAGGAGATCGTCAAACATTGGCAGGCCATTCAGAAAGACTCACCGGTATCGTTATCAACCTTCTTCAGGCAAATTTGGGCCGCCGCCCGCTATTCCCCACCGTTATTGCCCCCGAATTGTGATACCGAGATCTGGCTAAGCGCTAAAGATAGTCTGGTGCATCCGATATGTTCACGCCAGCTAGCTGCGGCCTGGCGAGTGCCTGTGCATGAACAGGAGCATGCCGCTCACGATCTGCCTACCGATGCGCCTGAGTGGTTCGTGAGGCAGTTTGAGTGCACTCAACAAAATCATCTTGAATATAGATTTTAATCTATATAGTATTTTATCTATATAAAGCAGGGAGTGGCTATGTGGGCTGTTGAGACAACTGACACCTTTGATCAATGGTATGACGCATTAGACGATACCGATCGTGCGAACGTATTGGCATCGATGATGGTGCTTCGTGAGCGTGGTCCTATGTTATCAAGGCCCTACGCTGATACAGTCTATGGATCATCATACAGCAACATGAAAGAGCTGAGGGTTCAAAGTAAAGGAGATCCGATACGGGCATTTTTTGCTTTCGACCCGCAACGCAAAGCGATACTACTTTGCGCAGGCAACAAAGCCGGAAAGGATAAGCGGTTTTATGACGTTATGATTCCAATAGCTGATCGTGAGTATGCAGCACATTTGGAAAAGTTGAATCAGAGGTAGACATTATGGCAAGAACTCTTGAGCAAATCCTGGCAAGTGAGAAAAGTAACGTCATTGCCAATGCTGAAGCCAAGGCGGCTGATATATTGTTGGATATTCATTTAGCAGAATTAAGAGAACGCATGAACCTGACCCAGGCCGACATTGCGACTGCTCTGGGCATAAAGCAGCCGACTGTTTCTGATATGGAAAAGCCTGGACGAGATTTAAAGTTATCTTCTCTCAAACGTTACGTCGAAGCGTCTGGAGGTAAATTACGTTTGGATATAGAGCTTCCGGATGGCACGCACTATGGGTTTTCTGTTTAGGGCGTGCAGTTAACGCCTTCCAACGTCCGAGGAAAGACATGCAATCCATGCTCTGCTTTCGCACGATATAACGCTGCCGGGCGAGTAACGCCAGGTTCCTTGTCGCCGGTTTCTTCAATGATATTGGCGTCCAAAATACGTTTGCGGAAAGACTTTTTTTGCAGGGGAGCGCCCAGAATAATTTCGTAGGTTTTTTGTAGCCTTGGCAAGGTGAATGTGGTTGGCATTAAGTGGATAGGTAACGAGGTATACAGCACTTTACTGCGTAAACGTTGATAACTTTGTTCCAAAAGCTGATGGTGGTCAAAAGCCAGCGACAAATCACAGGCCTTGGTATAAGGCATCCAAACGACTTCCATCGAACTGGCATCATTAGCAAGCTCAATGCCTTGGCTGGATATCAGCGCAAAATACAACACCGTCAAAGACCATCCCCGCGGATCGCGCAGTCGATTGCCAACGGTCGCGACCTGTTCCAGGTAGGGCGTTTGCACCCCCGTTTTCTGGCGTAGCTTGCGCACTGCGGTGTCGTCTATGGTGGTATCGTTTTCTAAATCAATAAATCCGCCAGGCAGGGCCCACTGGCCCATAGCGGGATGTTGAGCCCGTTTCACCAGCAACACTTTTAGTTGCTCATCTTGCACGGTGAAAATGGTCATGTCCACCGTGCAAAGCGGCACATCAAAATCGTGAATATTGTATTGGCTGAGAAATGCTTGTTCGGTGATAGGGTTATTCATTGTGGGCCTTGGGTTGTCGCCGGGGTTAAAGATGCTCTGCTCTCTTCTCATAGGGTTCAGATGGATTTGAGTGGGAGGAATAAGCGTTGGTTTCCTGAGCTGAGAAGTGAGAAACCGAATTGCTCATAGAAATGCTGTGCTCGCTCATCAATAGCATCGACGACCATGGCGTAAATAGCGATCTCATCGCTGACGGCCAGTGTTCGCTTAATGGCATCGACCAACAGCATTTTTCCCACCCCATGACTCTGAGCAGCTTGGGCTACAGCCAGTCTGCCAAGTAAGGCTGCTGGAACAGAATGTCTGGGGAGTTTACGGGCGAGAGCCTGAGGCAACTGACTGAGTTCGATCGATAGAGTGGAGAGTGTGTAATAGCCTATAATGCTATTTGGCTGCTCCACCGTAGTTGCCACGAATACCCGGCTGACACGGCGCTTAACATCTTGGCGTGCTTGCTTTCGAATATAGTCATCTAGTAAGGCGACACCGCAATGGAATCCTGGCCTGCCATGCTCACTATCCAGTGGTCGTATGACCAAATTCGAATAATCGGTCATTTGTCAGTGACACGCTGGTCATGTTCCTCGAAGGCCGCTGTCAGCTTTTTGTTGAAGCTGATCGGCTTGACCAATGCATCGAAGAAGGCTTCAGAATCTCGGCTATTTAAGCTCATGACTTCATGCTCATGAATGGTCTTTTCGGCATGAGCCAACGCACTGGTCAGGATGAAATTGCTGACGGTCTTGCCTTCAAAGCTCGCAGCACGCTCTAGCGCTCTCTTGGCGCTGTGTTTCAGCCGGAGATTGATGCGATCTTGTTTGGCGTCTTTGGCTGCACTCATGATGAATTACCTTATTGTAAGTAATACGAAATAATTGTACGTCAGAATGGTGCCTCTATCAATTTTCGTGAGAGGGGAACCTGTGGTCAATACTGTAAACTAATATTGACACTGTAACCTTATATGTTGGTGTTACTAGGATACTATTTGCAGAGGCGTTTCGGACTATGATAGCGGCACAGAAATATCGAGGTTGTTTTAAAGGGCTAGCTATTGGCGATGCTTTTGGCGCAGCCTATGAAGGTGGGTCAATTGAGCGAGCTTTTTGGTATTTAATTGGAACAACTGCTGATGGTAAGAAGAGGTTTACGGATGACACCCAAATGTCTATAGATCTTGCCAGTAGTTATTTGGCTCGCGAAGATATCGAGCAAAATGACTTGGCCAGTCAGTTTGCTCGAAGCTATAGGTGGTCGAGAGGCTACGGTCTCGGTTCGGCGAAGATATTAAAAGGTATACGGCGTGGTAAGGCCTGGCAGGATCTAAATTGTGCCCAATATAAAGAAGGCTCGATGGGGAATGGTGCAGCCATGCGAGCTCCAATCGTCGCCCTGTGTCATCCTGTCGACGATGAGCGGTTGAAGGAATTCAGTATTCAAGCGGCTGAAGTGACCCATGCCCACCCTATCGCGAAAGAGGGCGCTTATATTGTTGCTCTAGCTACATGCATGGCCCTAAAAGACAGAGATAATCAAAGTATACTTGATACGTTGATTGCTCATTGTGACCATGCGGAATACGTCAATAAACTAAAAATATGCGCGTCTTGGTTATCGCGTTCAGAGCGGCAAAATAAGCGTACGATCAAACGGCATCTGGGAAATGGGGTGTTGGCAACGCAGTCGTGTATTACCGCTATCTATTTTGGCTTGGGTTTTAGGGATAGTGCATTCGAAGACATGTTGTCAGGAATCGCTCAGCTTGGCGGAGATGCTGATACCATAGGGGCTATGGCTGGCGCTCTGTGGGGCGCATTCAACGGCGACGATCGAATGGATGCTTTGATACAGAAAGTTGAAATGCATGAGGAGATTCATAGTTTGGCGGACCAATTACATAAAAAGCAACTCTAGCCAGAATTAAGCATCTCCTGCGAGGTTGAATGTTTCAATATAAATAAAACACACTTCTGGCTGCAATAATAAATTTGAATTACTCAACCAAGGTCATTCTTTGTACACTACCCATTCGGCTGAACGGACATCGTAAGTCGCTGATATTTTCAATGGTTTAGGGAAACCTTACGCATTAATCATTTAGAAAGTAGGAATATGGTGTCCAATATGCTGACTCTATCACTACCTGTTGCTCATCAAGATCGTCGTCGATTTATACGTGTTGCGCCGACAACTATGGCTGAATCAGAGCAAGCCCAGCTCGAAGTCTTAATTAATAATACCCCTTGCTATTTGCCGTTACTGGATATCAGTGAAGTTGGGGTATCGCTATCTATCCCCAATGAATTACAAACACAACAAGAAGTGATGTCTTGGACTTTGCGTAACCAGTTTGCTTGTGTGTTGCACCTTCCCTGCCCTGTGGTCAGTCGTCTTTGCTTGCAAGCATTAATTCGGCAAAAGCGTGATGGCTTTTTGGGGTTGGAGTTTCGGCATCTTAAGCCAATTCATCGTAAGCTGATCCGAGGCTATATCTGTTCGCAAATGCGAGAAGTATCTTTTACTAAGCGCTGGCGTTATA
>DFOV01000138.1 GCA_002376965.1 Gammaproteobacteria bacterium UBA3532 | reverse complement strand
TATGTTAATTTATTTGTGATCAGCGCATACTGTGCTATTACTTTATTTACAACCGAAAATACCAATGTGTTTTCATCTTGTACAATTATTAGAGGAACGCGGGATTTTAATGGTTTTACCGCTGAAACTATTGGAACACTGTGATGAATGTGTTAAAAATCATCTTGCTCACATTATTGGGTACAAATTCCTGATTCAACTGAGATTAACAAGAATAAATCCTGACAAACTCCTCTTCGATTTAGGGTATAAGCATGGACAATAATTATGCAGGCCTCAAAGCGATGGTCATTGATGATAGTAAGACTATCAGAAGAACAGCCGAGACCCTTCTTAAAAAGGTTGGCTGTGAAGTGATTACCGCTACCGATGGTTTCGACGCGTTAGCTAAGATTGCTGATAACAGGCCAGATATAATTTTTGTGGATATCATGATGCCCCGTTTGGATGGCTATCAAACCTGTGCGCTGATTAAACACAACCAAACATTCAAAGATACACCGGTTATTATGCTTTCAAGTAAAGATGGTTTATTTGACAAAGCGAAAGGGCGGATTGTCGGATCTGACAAGTATCTCACTAAACCGTTCAGTAAAGATGAATTACTGGGCGCGATTCAAGAATACCTTAAGAAAGATTGAATTAAATAATTAAAGGCGGTTACCGCCCGTGGAGATGTTAACTTATGGCTAAAGTACTTATAGTAGACGATTCACCCACTGAAACCCATATCTTAACGGAGCTCTTGCAGAAAAACGGCCATACAGTAGAGTGCGCCAGTAATGGACAGGATGGAGTCGCTAAAGCGAAAGAAGTGCTGCCTGACTTGGTATTAATGGATGTGGTCATGCCTGGATTAAATGGGTTTCAGGCAACGCGACAGCTTAAGAAAGATTCAACCACCTCCCACATTCCAGTGATTATTGTCACCACTAAGGATCAGGCGACTGATCGTATGTGGGGAATGAAGCAAGGTGCAAATGATTATGTGACCAAGCCTGTTAGCGAAGCAGAGCTTATGAAAGCAGTTGACTCGGTTCTGGGGTAGTCAGCTTGTAGCGCTGCATTTTATATGTGGCGTAAATCAATGGTGAAGATGAGGTAGTCATGGCAGCAAATCAATCAACCGACCCTTTTGCGGTATTGCTGGATATTGAAAAGCGCACGCGTGTTAATGCGGCGCCCCTGCCTAGTCTCGATGAAGTTAGGCGACTTTGGACAGGGGTTGGCTTTCTTTTGAACACCCAGCGTTATGTCGTACCTCTAAACGAAGTTGCAGAAATACTGCATATCCCAGAAGTGAAAAAGGTTCCCGGTGTAAAAAATTGGTTTAGAGGCATCTCAAATGTTCGGGGGACATTGCTGCCTGTCACCGATTTGTCCCAGTTTTTGGGTGGTGAACCGATTAAAACGAATAAGCGATCCCGTGTGTTGGTCATGAATCATGATGGAGTATACAGCGGTGTTATCGTTGAGGAAGTGTTGGGATTGCAACATTTCGAGCATGAGCAACGAGTAAAAGAGTTGGAGGTCGAGAAAAATGTTCAATCCTATGTGAAAGGGGGGTTCTCCAGAGATGGTGAGAACTGGACCGTGTTTAGCCTGTATGAGCTTGCAAAAGATGCCATGTTTATTCAGGTGGCGGTCTAGCGTTTAACAGCTCGTACCTATAGCTAGCTATTTAATATAATTTAATCCAATAAGACCAAAGGCCAGGGGATCTTTATGAGTACTTCAGCTACTACTCCTAAAACAAGCGCATTTAGTGGCGCCCTCATCAGTTGGCTCCCAAAGTTAGGTGTTATCACCTTCTTATCAGTTTTCGCGTTACTCGCCAATATTTGGGCGGGGAGCACGGAAGGGGAGCACGACCGTCAGTATGTAAACATATCCGGTGAACTACGGGTACTTTCGCAGCGGATTGCGAAAAATGCACCAGAGGCAGCAGCAGGGAACGAAGAAGCTTATAACGACCTCCGTATCGCTAAGGATAATTTTGATGCTCAATGGCGTCGAATCAGCAAAGGCTCGGATCAGGATCTGCCGACGCCTAACGATGAAGCTATCAATCAGCATATTAAGAAAACCGATGCCATTTGGGTAAAGGTTAAGCATGAGGCTGATAAAATTCTGCTCCAGGCGGAAACGATCGCTCAGCTGTCTAAGACCGAACAAGAAATGGCCACCCTTATTCCTGAAATTCAGGAGCGCTACGAGCTGGTAGCTAAGCGCCTGCTAAGTGCTGGTGGCACTGCTTCTGAAGTTCGTGATGCGACAAACCAGGTATTGTTCGCGGAGCGTATGCTTGGTAATGTTCAGAAAATCGTTGAGGGCGGAGATGCTGCATCTGCCGCTAGGGACTTGCTCATTGTTAATGCCAAAACCTTTGACCGTGTGTTAAAAGGCATGCTTGAAGGTGATGCCGAGCAGGGAATCAGCGCTGTGCGTGATACGCGTGCCAAAGCAACATTGGTAGAAATTGATAAGCTGTTTTCACAGTTGAAATCCAAGGTGGATTTCATCTCGAATATCTCTGAAGACCTGCGCGAGATTCGTTCAGCGTCTGAAAACATATTCGTTGATACTCGTCGACTGCTTCAAGCCACTGAGAAGTTGGTAGAGGCCTTCAACAGCGCTCCTCTGACACGAGTTTGGGGCGGTGCTACAGTTAATATCGTTGCTGGGTCAATTTCTGCATTGTGCATGTTCCTGCTGGTTATTGGTATTCGAGCTGAAAACAAACGTCGATTGGAAGAAACGCGTATCCGCTTAGACCGAGAAGCCGAAGCGAATAAAGAAAACCAAGAAGCCATCATGCGACTGCTGAATGAGATGGACCCTTTATCTGATGGTGACTTAACTGTGACTGCGACAGTAACCGAAGACTTCACAGGGGCGATAGCCGACTCGGTTAACTACACTATCGAAGCTTTGCGCACAGTGGTTTCAACGATAAACGACACCGTGACCAGGGTTGCAGACGCAACGGATGAAACACTTAAAACGGCGAAGCAACTAACTCAAGCTGCAGAGCATCAGGCTCAAGAGATTGCTGGGGCATCTGCGGCGATCAATGAAATGGCCGTGTCTATCGAGCAGGTATCCGCAAACGCCGCTGAGTCTGCTACGGTTGCACAAAAATCGGTGGAAATCTCCAAGAAAGGTGCCGATGTTGTAAGTAACACCATCACCGGCATGGATAACATTCGTGAGCACATTCAAGAAACATCGAAACGTATCAAACGCTTGGGCGAAAGCTCGCAGGAAATCGGTGATATCGTATCTTTGATCAACGACATCGCAGACCAAACAAACATTCTTGCACTTAACGCAGCAATCCAAGCCGCGATGGCCGGTGAAGCCGGACGTGGTTTCGCGGTGGTTGCGGATGAGGTACAGCGACTGGCAGAGCGTTCCAGTAACGCAACCAAGCAGATTGAAGCTCTGGTAAAAACCATCCAAACCGATACCAACGAAGCGGTTATCTCGATGGAACAAAGTACTGCAGAGGTGGTGAGTGGGGCTAGACTGGCACAGGACGCAGGTGTAGCACTTGAAGAAATCGAAAATGTATCGCATCACCTTGCCGACCTGATCCAGAACATATCTAACGCAGCGAAACAGCAGGCCGCATCTGCTGGGCATATTTCCAACACGATGAACGTCATCCAGGAAATCACCACGCAGACGTCTTCTGGTACGCAGAACACGGAAAACTCTATCGGTAAGCTTGTTCGGTTGACCGAAGAGCTTCGCGACTCAACTTCCGGCTTTAAGCTTCCTGAATAAGCTAAGGGAGCTAAGAGCGTAAACCGTGGACGTCGCACCATTATTTAAGCAACTGCCAGAGATGAGCGAGACACAGTTCGAGCTCTGGCGGCGGCTTTTACAAGACGAAGCGGCAGTATGGATATCGTGGCAGCGCAAGTTTTATCTTCAAACCTGCATCGCTAAGAGGGTACGAGAGCTAAGCTGTAACGATTACGACGACTATTATTACGGGCTACAAGAAGGACGATTTGGTAGTTTGGAGTGGGTTCACTTGGTGGATTTGCTGACTATCAATGATACGCGTTTTTTCCGCCATCGTGAGTCGATGACTCTGGTCGAGGAGTTCGTCAGAAATAAGCGTCGAGATATGGCAGAGAGAATGATTTTCGAAACCTGGAGCGTTGGCTGTGCTACAGGGGAAGAGCCATACTCGTTATCAATACTGTTTGAACAACAGCGTAGTCTAAGTCCTCGGTTTTATTATGGTATTACCGCTACAGATATTAGTTACAGTGCACTAGGCTATGCCAGAAAAGGAATGTATCCGGAGCAAAAGCTTAAAGATATTCCTGAAACCTGGCGTAAGAAATGCCTGGATAAAATAGATAATAACAAGCTCCAATTTAAATCGGACATTAGACAACGAATCAGGTTTGTTCAAGGAAATATACTCGAACCTACGGCACTAGTAAGGCAGACCTACGATCTTATTTATTGTCAGAATATGCTGATTTATATATCACCGGAGCAGCGAAAAGGTGTCATGAACCACTTTGTTCGATGCCTGAAACCGGGAGGCTTATTGGTGATAGGTCCGGGTGAAGTTATTGACTGGCACAATGAAAATGTAACAAGAGTGATGAACCCATCATGTCTGGCATATGTGAGTCAAACATGAAATGCAATAGGTAGGATTGAAGCGCATGGCAGATAATTATGATCAACTAGCCCTGCGATGGGTCAAAGAAGAAGTTGACACCACGCTAGAGCAAGCCAAGCAATCATTGGAAGCGTATGTAGCTGATCCCGATGATATCACTCGTCTCCAGACCTGTGCTACATGCTTACATCAGGTTCGCGGAACCTTACAAATTCTTGAGTTTTATGGAGCTGCTCTTCTTTCTGAGGAGATGGAACACCTTACTTCTGCGCTTTTGAAAGAAAAAGTCGCACATAAAGATGATGCCTATGAAGTGTTAATGCGTGCGATACTTCAGCTGCCAACCTATATGGAACGAGTCAGCTCGGGGCAACAGGATGCTCCTCTAGTATTATTACCTCTACTCAATGATTTGCGGGCTGCAAGAGGAGAGAACTTACTCACCGAAAGCGCAATTTTTACTCCGAATCTCGATATAGAGCTGCCTAAAAGAGAAGGGCAGCAGTCTGTAGAATTAAGCGAAGAGCAATTACTAAATAAGGCTAAAAAGCTACGGCATCACTACCAGAAAGCTCTGCTGGCTATTTTCCGCAATGTAAATACCAGTCAAGCTATTGAGCACATCAAGAAAGTTGTCAATTACATGGCAACGCTTACTTCAGACCAGCCCGCCTATAAGCTTTGGTTTGTAGGCGAAGCGTTTATTGATCTGGTTATGGAAGAGCAAAGCCAGGGATCTGCGACGGTTAGAGCGCTTCTTGGGCAGCTTGACCGTGAAATCAAACGGGTTGCAGAGGTAGGTCAAGCTGCATTGACGGAAGTTAATCATAATGAGCTGATTAAAAACCTGCTTTACCAAGTTGCTCAAACAAGTTGTACCGCCGAGTCTGTCCAGAAAGTTAAGGTAGAGTTTGGTCTTGAGGACTCTCTACCCAAACAAGAAGATCTCGAAGAGCAGCGCTCTCATATGTCAGGCCCTGATACCCAGGTTATTAAGACTGTTGTGGTGGCTTTACAGGATGAGCTGGCGTCAATTAAAGATAATTTAGATATCTTTGTACGCAACCAAAGCGGGGAAGCGGATCTGCTAGAGGAAGTAGTACCAGCACTAAGACGAGTGGCTGATACTCTCGCTATGCTTGGATTGGGTGCGCCACGGGATGTTATCAAGCAGCAAGTAGATTTGCTCAATAAGGCATTAAATGCCCATGAGAAAGTTGATGATGGCATCGTTATGGAGGTGGCTGGTGCCCTGCTTTTTGTTGAAGCAACGTTATCGGGCCTGAGCTCACTGGATAATGATACGCCAGCGGCTATTGGAGCTGGCGAAGAAGGAGAAATGTCTCCTGCCATTCAAGGGCAAAGTGCAGAATTTAGAGAAGCTAAAATTGCGCTAATTAAAGAGGCGAGGCTCAACCTGCAAAAAGCTAAGGATGCCATTGTTGAGTTTATGGCCTCTGCTTGGAATTTTGACTTGGTCGAGGCTGTTCCCAGGTTAATTGCTGAGGTGAGTCACTGCTTAAATGTTACTGAGTTGGAGCGTCCTAGCCATGCTCTAAACGTCTGTTCGCGTTTTGTTACCAATAATTGGATTGAGCGCCGTGTCGTTCCAGAGCACAGTGATGTTGATGCCTTAGCTGATGCGATCACGGGCATTGAATATTATCTTGAAAGTGTGGAAGATGGCGGAATTGGGCCGGATCTTGTTTTAGATGCTGTAGATGAGAGTATTCAACAACTAAATGATGCCTTTGCCAAAGATGAACCGCTTGTTGAAAGCGTGGCTGAAGCCGACGAAGTTGAGCAAGAAGAACGACTTACCCAAAGTAATGAACTCGACGCTGCTATCAGCACGGATGAAGTTAAACCTGCATCACCTGTGTATGTCGCTGACAATGAGTTAGTTGACGATGAAGTTGTCGAAATATTCATCGAAGAAGCGCAAGAAGAACTAGGTGTTATAAACGAACTTCAACCTCGATGGTGCGCAGATGTTAATGATGCTGAAAGTCTAAAAACCTTCCGCCGCTCCTATCATACTTTGAAAGGCAGTGGTCGTCTTGTAGGAGCTGTTCACGTGGGTGAACTGGCTTGGGCTGTAGAAAATCTACTTAATCGTATTATCGATAAAACGATTGCACCGAATACATCATTAGTGAAGGTAATCGAAAAAGCGCGAGAGGTATTGCCAAGACTAATCGATGACTTTACTCACCGCCATCCGCATACCCTTGACTTGTCGCCACTCATCGAATGTGCTGATGCATTAAGTAAAGGTAATGCCATTTCCGATGGGCCAATTACGCTGGTGGAAATGGAGGCATTGCCTGAAGACGATGCAAATCAGGCATCAGAGTTTATGTCCTCAGGAACTATCACTGACTTTACTGAGCCATCTGAGCCTACGCAATCACCGGAAGTCGATTCTTCAAGCGAGGATGAAGGGGACGACTCTGATGACGTGCTCCTCGAAATTTTTAATAACGAGGCGACTAACCACATCATGACGATCCGTCACTTCCTTGAAGTGGCTAAACATGCAGACCCTATGGTTCCAACGGAAGCATTGCTTTGCGCCTTGCACACGCTGAAGGGCTCTGCACATATGGCAGGTATTACACCTGTAGCTAAAGTTGCTGCCCCACTAGAAGATTATTGCAAGAATCTACGTATAAAACAGAGTGTATTTGAGAAGTCTTCGCAGGAAATATTGGCCAGTGCTGTTGACTATCTCGATGAAAATTTACCAAGGTGGCTTGGTTCTTCCTGCGAAGA
>DFOV01000266.1:6313-6480 GCA_002376965.1 Gammaproteobacteria bacterium UBA3532 | reverse complement strand
CGTAAAAACGCAAAGATTTGTTGTTGCTGAGCAGGATCGCGCTGCCAGGTAACCTCTGCAAATTGTCGATGACTGGCCATAGCCTTACCGACCTGAGCCAACGCTTCAATAACCTGTGATTTTTGAGCATGCTCAATGGCAATTAACCACTGCTTGGCACCGCGCTG
>DFOV01000266.1:0-5900 GCA_002376965.1 Gammaproteobacteria bacterium UBA3532 | reverse complement strand
GATAGCAGCAAGTAGGATAAGCCAACCAGCATACAAACCAGCCAACCAATGCCAAACCAGCGACCGGCTACAGGACGATGCATCTTGTCTGGCTGGCTATTATTACTCATGGTGCAGGCGGATACAGCGCCTTTTCGGCTTCGCTCAGAGCGTCACCCAGCTCGTAGTTTTCAAAGTTGAGAGTGGTGACATCGCCAGACGTATCGCTTAACACCAGTCGAGATAGATAAACACCCCCTTCCAGAACCATATAATCCACCCCTTTGGCCATCGCCTCATTGGCTGGTTTCAGGCCAATACACCAGTGCTCAGGCGTTGATTGCGGCGTGAGATAGATGGAAAAGTTATTGGAGAGCTTTGATATATCGCCACTAAGCGCCGCTATAAAGGTGTCGGCAAAGCCTTTGAAGATCGGCGATTGACTAAATGGAATGGCCGAGAGCTGCCCTTGACGCCATTGATAAGCAGCATCAGACTGAAACACATAGTCGCTCGGCAATGGTTTAAGCACTTGCCATAACAAACCCGATGTTTCACTAAGGGTTAATCTGCCATTAGAATTAAGAGGACGCTTTAATACTTTAAGTTTTTTCTGCTGAGTAAAGCTAGCCCGAACGATTTTGCCATCGACGGCGTGGATTTGGAGCAGGTTATCAAGCGTGTTGCTGTTTTCAATTGGGTGAGCAAAGACTTGATGTTGGCTGGTAATCTCGGCATCGCTCTCGGTATTAGATAGCGCAGCCGAACAGCTAATACTGATAATGAATGCCGCTCTTAGGCAGATGTGCATTATGGCCAACAAAAAACTATTGATTCCGCGCATAATATTCTATCCATTGCTCACTTTTTATCAGCACCAGCCTCAACCCCCAACTTCTGCGCCAAAATCGGCGGCGACTGAAAGCACATTTCATTATCCGATAAATCCACCGCAACCTGAACGCTATAACCTTTGGTGATACGCTTATTGGTGGTGCGGTTAAAAATCTCGTAGTTGATTTTTAATCGGAATTCATATTCAACGACTGTCGCTGTGACTACCAATATATCGCGCATTTTGGCGGGGTGGGCATATTTAAGCTTTAACTCGATCACCGGCCAGGCATAGCCCGAATCGCGCATTTCCGGGTAGTTGTAGTCTATTTTTTCAAGCAGAGCACAACGCGCCAACTCGAAGTATTTGACATAGTTGCCATGCCAAACAATCTGCATCGGATCGAGATCGAAAAACGGTACTTCGATCTCGATTTGATGTTCGAGATACTTATGCATAGAGCGCCCAGTGTTGCTGACGGATCAGCTCAATGGTGTGGCGTAGCGTCGCTTCCAGCGGTCGGTCTTCTTCTAATGGCTCGAAGAAAGTTGCAATATCGGCCCGCATCGCCACAATATGCTTAGATAATTCAAAGTCTTCCAACCGCCCTTGGCGCAAACGCAACTCAACAGCCTGATTAGACGCCAACAACGCCGCTGCTGTCACCTGCTCGGTCAACTCCAACACTCGCAAACAATCGCGTGCAGCAATAGTACCCATGCTAACTTTGTCTTGGTTGTGACACTCAGTAGAGCGCGAAAATACACTAGCGGGCATCGTTTGCTTGAGGGCTTCCGCCGTCCAGGCAGAAATACCAATTTGTACCGCTTTAAAACCATGATTGATCATAGCGCGCTCGGCAGTTGCTCCAGACAGGTTCGATGGCAAGCCGTTATTAAACTTGGTATCCATCAACAACGCCATTTGACGGTCTAGCAAATCCGATAGGTTAGCCACGCAATTTTTTAACGAGTCCATCGCAAAGGCAATATGGCCACCATAGAAATGGCCACCATGCAGAACATGCTCGCCCTCGCCATCAATAATCGGGTTATCGTTGGCACTGTTCAGCTCGTTTTCGATGGTGGTACGCAAAAAGGGCAAGGCATCTTCCAACACCCCAATCACATGGGGTGCGCAGCGAATTGAGTAGCGACATTGCAGTCGATCGGCATTACGTGGTCGCTCAACATGATTTAGATCTTTACGAATACGCTCGGCAACGCGCTGCTGACCGGCATGTGGCTTAACACTGAACAACACTTCATCAAAATGGCTGCTGTTACCAACCAAAGCAATCGAAGACATGGCAGTAATACGTGTCGATAACTGACTAAGATAGTCAGCACGGCGAAATGCCAAGCAAGCCAGGGCAGTCATGACCGCAGTGCCATTCATAATCGCCAAGCCTTCTTTGGGACGCAGTTTTAGTGGCTCAATGCCCAATTCTTGGTAAACAGATGCCGTAGAGCGACGCTCATCTTTGTAATAGACCTCGCGCTCACCAATCAGCACAGCAGCGACGTACGACAGTGGCGTCAAATCACCACTAGCGCCAACCGAACCTTCTTCAGGGATCACCGGAATGATTTGCTGATTGATCAACAAAACCAGACGTTCCAACAGCTCCCAGCTAACACCAGAAAAACCCTGACACAACGATTGCAATCTGACACATAAAACAGCCAGCGCCGACTCTTTATCTAAAACCTTACCCAGGCCACAACCATGAAAACGAGTAAGATGAACCGGCAGTTCTTCAACCAATTGTGGCGGAATAGTAACCGTACAGGAGTCACCATAACCGGTGGTGACACCATATATCACACCGTCATCTTTAAGCAGAGTGGCTAAAAATGTGCATCCTTTGTCAATCCGTTGCTTAAATTCCGGCGCAGGGCTTAGCGCCACTTTTTTGCTACCCTGAGCAACCGCAATGACTTGCTCAATCGTTAGAGGCTGACCATCAAATAGCAGCTTATCCTCCATCATTCTCTACTCCGCTTCCGTCTGACGTCGAACCACCCGATCCGACTGCCAAAAATTATAAAAATTAAACCATTGCAGCGGATACGCCACTGCATACTTTTCTAAATTTGCTACATAGGCTGCCATCACTTGTTTTAGCTTCGCTTCACGTTGCGAACGAGGGCATTGCAAGCTAGTGGCCAGTAGATCCAGTTTGGCGTGGTACTCCTTGCCCTGACGAATGCCAAACAGGCTAAATATTGGGCAGCCGAGTAACATTGCCATAATAAAAGGCCCTTGGCCTATGGGTGCAGGTTTACCCAGAAAATCAATGTAATGCACGCGGCCTTCAGCGGTTACCGAGGTGCGATCACCGACAATAACCAACACTTCTCCACGCTCTATTTTCTCTTTTAATACCACGATGGTCGCCGGTGAAACATCCGTCAATGGAATAATATTCACATCACTGTCTTGATTCATTGACTTCAATACATGATTAAACTTCTGCGCGTGCTCGGTAAAAACCAATGCGTTGATCGTCACCGGCGCTTCGCCAAACGCCATGCCGCGACAGGCTTCTACATTGCCCAAATGAGCCGAAACCAATATAGCTCCTTTGGTTGGCGAGATATTTTCCAGTAATAACGACCGGTTGGGAAAAATCAATCGATCGTATTTTATATCCCCCATCCAGGCGGCAAGTTTATCCAGCCCAGACAGCCCAAATTCATAAAACTGACGTAGACTCGCTCCCATACCTGTCGGAGAATCAGGATTGTTGCTATGCCGAGCGACTCGCTGTAAAAAGTCGTGGGAAGCCTGGCGCGCATTGGCATTGGATAGATAGAAATACAAAATAACCGGCCACAATGCGATATAAAAAGGCCACCGCCCCAGCCAACGGTAGATGGTCATCAAAGTTTTGATGCCAATTGCGCTACCCCGTTCTTCCATGCTCGCCCAGTGCTGGTCTTTAGAGACAGGCTTTTTAGGAAAAACCTTGCGCCATAACAGGATCGGCGAACGCAATAACATGCCAAAGAACAGGCGAGTATGCATTTTGGAGATGCGCAGGTTGTCCTTCCACACATCAAAATTGGAAACACCGTCTTCAGGATAATTAACAGCGGTTGGGACAAATTCGACCGGCACACCACGCCAATAAAGACGAACCATAATATCGGTATCAAAATCCATTCGCTCACCGATATGCCCATCTCGGATCAGACGCCCAGTTTCACCAAGTGGATAGGCACGAAAACCACACATTGAATCTTTAATTTGTAGCGACAGGGTTTCGATCCAAACCCAAAAATGGGTGATATAACGGCCATATAATCGCGAGCGAGGTACGGAGTCGTTGTAGACTGGGCAACCGCTGACCAGAGCATCAGGCGAATTCTTGGCAGCTGCCAATAACGCCGGTATATCATGTGGATTGTGCTGGCCATCGGCGTCTATCTGAAGTGCATGAGTAAAGCCATTCTCAATAGCCCATAAAAACCCTTCGCGACAAGCCGCCCCTTTACCGCTATTTTGCGGCAGAGCAATCACGCGAACCCACTCATACTGCTGTTCCAAGGCAGCTAGAACGGCTTTTGTCGGCTCATCACCACCATCATCAACCACCACACAAGGCAGATCAAACTCGGCAATCGATGCCAGGGTATTGCCAATCGAATCCTTGTGATTATAGATGGGGATGAGGAAGCAGGGGCTAAACGTCATATCAACAAAAAGCTACTCTTGTTCGCTATAAACGATGCGTCCTGACGAAAAGGGCGTATCACCGTCCTGAAAACGAAAGCTCAGCTTGTTCTTGTCGGAATCAAAACTTAAGTGCATTGTCACAGCACGTTCAGGAAATATGACCTGCTGAAACTTAATCGCCTCCATGCGTGAAAACTCGCCTTTTATAGGAAAATGCTCCAATCCCTTAGCCATAGCCCAATGAATTTGAACCACACCGGGCAACACCGGCTGCACAGGAAAATGACCCTGGAAATAGAATATCTCTGGTGACAACCTTAACTGATAGCTAACCGCCAAGGGTTGCTCTTCGATCAGGGTGTAATCAGGCTGTTTGGGGGCTGGCGGTTGGTTCAAAATCATTCTCCATGCTCAAGATTGAAAAAGGGCGCTCAACTGAGCAACGGGAAGTTTGCCTTGAGCGTTATAGGGCAACGTATCGACAAAGCGCCACTTTTTCGGTAGCAAAACCGTTTCATAAAAACTTTCCAGGTGGTGGCGCAAAGTCTCGGTCACCTGTCGCTTGCCTTGTTGTTCCAACAGCGCTTGTCCTTTAGCACTTAGCTGTGCAACTACACAAACTGTCGCCCGTTTGCCTTCAATTACTAGTGCCGCACACTCCTGAACCGCAGGGTGTTTTTGCAGTCTTCGTTCAAGTTCTGGTAGCGACAAGCGTTTTTCTTCGACCTTAACGATGCGATCAATCCGCTCATGCAAGTGAAAATGTTGATCGTCCACCAGCTCTACCCGATTACCCAGCGCCTGAAAATGCGCGGTTTCTAAAAAGGGAGAACGAACCAGCAAGGCATCTCGATCATCACTTTTTATTTCAACACTAGGAAAGCGTTGCCATAAATTGCTTTGACGCTGAATGCGATAAGCCACACCACCTGTTTCAGTACTACCCAGCACTTCATGAATATCCTGATTCGCTGCTTGATAAAAGCGCGTTGCCGCATCAAGACTCAGAGGGCCACCAGAAGAGAAAACCAATGCCAACTTATCACCAATAGCCGTTAAATCGACCAGCTCAGGCATTCGCTTTAAGTGAGCAGGGCTACTGACCCAAACCGCACGTTCCACGGATAGCTTCTCAAGCGTAGCGGTTGCAGCGACCAGAGTTTCAGGATATTCATGAAACTCCGCACCAAAAGGGCAGCGTAAACTTAGCGGCAATAACACTCGAAATAGCAGCCCGTAAATATGCTGATGAGACACGGTAGCTAGAAATGCACTGTTTCGGATAAACTCGCCAAATACCTTCGCTAAATCATCCAGTTCGGCAGTTAACTGGCGAAGGTTCTTAGTGATGCGCTTCGGCGTTCCAGATGAGCCAGAGGTAAACAAATAGACTTTGGCATCTGCT
>DFOV01000094.1 GCA_002376965.1 Gammaproteobacteria bacterium UBA3532 | reverse complement strand
ACCATCACCGCCGACGGCGACCGGCTCATCAGAACAGCTTATCACTGTCGTCGTGAAATTAACGTTGTCGGCCAGGTCATCATCGACGGTGATATCAAGGCGATGGGCTTTGCCGTCTCGATGCTCGGTTTGATATCTGATTTCGTATTCACCGCGATCGGAAACAGCATTAAATTCGAACACCAGTGGCGTGCCATCTTCGCGCAATGTGAACTGCTCTGCGACAAACCCATTGATCGGCGCACTCTCGCGCTCAAGCGAAAACCTTACGCTCATCTGTGGACAGCTATCCTGGTAGACACCATCCAGAATAAGGTCGATACCGCTAAAGTTGGGCTCGGTACTGTTCACGAAGGTGATGGTTAGATCATCCTCGGTTAACACTCCATTACCAGGCGTTGAGTCTGGGTCTGGCTCATTGGCTGCCATTAACTCGGCTTCTAGCGCAATTTGATCTAAACCATTGACCTGTAACACCAGCTCACGGCTGTATAACCCGTTGGCTGGTACACTATCTAACGTCCAACGCATGGTGGTTAGATCAAGCTGGCCAACGCCTTGCTCTTCGATCAAGGTAACACTGGATGGCAGACGAATATCCACTACCAAACCGGTTGCATCGTCCGGCCCAGCGTTAGCGATTTGAACATCTAGCGTTACGAAATCGCCTCGGTAGACGCTTTCCTCACTCAAACCCATCACCACACTGAGGTCGGCATTGCCCAGATTTAGCTGCGCATAGTCATCTTCTGTTGCATTACCATTGGCTGGGGTGGAGTCAGTATCGCTCAAACTAGCGGACATCACTTCCGCCACCAGCGATTTGTTACCACTGGCGGCGACGCTGACAACCAGCTGTAGCGTTCGAGTTTCGTTAACCCCTATATTAGAAAGCAACCAACTACCTTCTTCGGCTTGGAAGACATCATCAGCGCTGTTACTCAACACGACTAATCCATCACCAATATCAACCGCCACCTGCGCCTGACTAAGCGCAGCAGGGCCGGAGTTGGTCACGGTGATGGTCGCAACAACCTGATCGTTTACGGCAGGAGCAGGATTATCGACACTGATATCGACCGACAGATCGGCTTGATCGATTTGTGGCCAGCCAAGGTCTTTAAATAGTGCCGCTGCCAGCGTCAGGTCATTGTTCGGGCCGGTATAAAATGGCTCCATCACATCATTCGGCGCTAACGAGGTGCTGAAATGCGAAACGGATGATCCTGAGCGATACGGATTCGGCGCATACATTTCAACGCTGCCGTTTGGCTTGCGCCCTTGGTTTAGGCCTTCACTTTTCTGGCTTAGTTCGTCACCGACAAATACCAATCTATTACCACTGGTCGCATTGACCGCACGTTCGGAGTTGGTCAACCCCGGCCAGAAGCGGTTGACGCCATAATCCTGAAGGTGGGTCATGTACACATCATCACGCCCCATAAATTTCTCGCCATTTGGGTTGACCAGGCTTAAGAACCCTAAACCATGACCAAATTCATGCACCACGGTTGATAACAACTCAATATTGCGACCAGGATTACCGTCAATACCGTAGTACCAGTTGGTACCTTGCAAGCAGCTGTTATTGTTGTCGATAGACGAGTTGAAGGTGGCCCGAATTTCTGCGGTGCTACCATTTTGATCGACACCAGACAGCGCATTTGCCAGCGCCGCTGGATACCAGGTGTTGGCGATCGGCGCACCAGGGAAGTCACGAGCAACGGTCATTGGCCCTGCTGCACCCAACACGCCACTACCGGATGAACAGGTTAGCGGATCAAATTTGGCGCTGATAACAATAGTCACTGTTGAGTGAATATGTCTGGCCCACAAGTCTGCCGCATATTGAAACAGGAACAGGCGCTGTTCGCCTAGCGTGGTTGCAGGGTTACCACCAACTGGCTGGGTTGGCGTAGGGTCATTGAAGCCCTCGCCCGGCGCATCGTCGTTGCGCAACACAATAATGCCGCTAGAACCATCGCTGCTGGTCAGACTGACACTGACCATATCATCTTCACTGGCGACCTGATTATTCGGTAATGAGTCAGGATCACCCTGATCAGATGCGATCAGTTCTAAAGTGATTGGCATACTTCCAACCTGCTGCACGATTGCCGTTACCCGATGGGACACCGTCTGCCCTGAGCGCAGTTTATCAATCGCCCAACGATTGCTATCTATCAAGCCTTCGCCTTCAGCGCTAAGGAAAGTAAGCCCATTAGGCAGACTAAGATCCGCCGCCAAACCGGTAGCGATATCAGGCCCTTGATTCGTTAGTGATAGTGTGACTACGACCTGTTCATTACGTGATGGCCGCTGGTTGTTGACGCTGATTGCCGCTTCAATATCCGCCACTGGCGAACGTTCGATCACAAAGCCACGAGAGACATAGTCATCTTCTGTTGCGTCGCCATTATTTGGCACAGAGTCAGGATCGGTGGCATCGCTTCTGGATATTTCTGCCTCTAAATTGCCAACACCGGCCTCAACAGCTCGTAGCGTTAGCGACACTTGTGCTTGCTGCTGAGTAGTTAGCGAGCCAATGCTAAAGACGCCGTCAGAGAAACTACCGGTGCTACCTGTGATGTCAAAACCAGCAGGCAAATTGACGCGCACTGCCGCTTGAGAAACCACGTCGGGGCCGTTGTTGATGACATTGAGCAGCCATTGCGTTGTATCGCCAACACGTAAATCACTGTGGCTTAAGGTGTTAGACAAGGAAAGATCGGCGTAGCGTACTTGCTCTGGTCGCACAGTAATGACGGCGATATCGTCCTCGCTATAGTTACCATTATTGGGCGTTGAGTCGGGATCGGCAATCGACGATGCGACCACCTCTGCAACGATTTCACCAACCAGTGTTTCATTGGCTTGCAGCTGTAGACGATTTTCGATGGTTTGTCCGGCACCGATGCGTCCAACATACCACTCTCCTGCACTGAGACTGATTTGGCTACCAACCACATCGATGTGTGCGGCAGTTGCAATATCTACACGAACAGACTCAGCGGCTCCCGGCCCATCATTCCTCACCCGCACAATGGCTTCAAAGGTCTCACCGATCAATGGCTGAGTATTGAGTGCGGGAATGCTGATCATGAGATCGGCGCTTGGTGCCGATTGTGGCGTTAGCCGCGTAGCTACCTGATCATCTTCATCCAACAGCGCATTACCCGGCGTTGAGTCGGGATCAGGCAAGCTGCTATGAACCACTTCGCTCATCAAAGTAGCAGGCGAGTCGTCGTCAACCTGTACGGTTACGCGAATGGCTTGCGAGGTGCCAGCATTAAGCGATGCGATGGATACCACGCCATTATTCATAGTGACGCTGGAATCTATCAGGCTGACAGTTCCAGGAAGCCGAATGGCTACTTGAATGTTGCTGGCATTGTTTGGCCCATCGTTAAACAGCGTGACATCATAAAAAGTGCTATTTCCAACTAGCGGCGAAGCATTGGATAGGTTCGCAACCAAGCGCAAATCGGCGCGCTCTGGCGTAACGGGATTGACAACAACGGATGCATCATCATCTTCACCTTGATAACCATTGCCTGTGGTCGAATCAGGATCAGGCAAGCTGGCCGCATAAATTTGCGCGAGTATTTCCTGCTGGCCAGACTCTCCAGCCAACAACGTGAGCTGAATAGATGTGCGATCGGCATCCGCAATGGCGCCTACATTCCAAAGACCGGTGACACTGTCATAATCACCACTGCTGCCGAGCACCGATACTCCAGCAGGAAGTGCTATAACAGCCTGTACACCACTTACAACATTTGGCCCAGCATTCTCTATGGTTGCTGTTAGCGTCATTGATTCACCCACCAGCGGATTCAGAGTGTCGGCGGTTAAACGCAATGACAAATCAGCCGTACTTTGTCCTGAAGGAACGAAAGATAAAGCGGCATAATCATCTTCCTGATGCCGTCCATTACCGGGAATGGAGTCGGGATCAGCAGGGCTGGCAGCCACTACTTCCGCAACCACATTAACAGGATTAACATCATCAACCACCGCTTTGATTTGCAACACGGCCTGTTCACCAACGTCCAAGCCACTCAAAGACCATTGCTTAGTCGATGCATTGTATCCACTACCGGTACTTAACACGGTTAAGTTGGCAGGCAAGGTTAACTGAATCGTTGCACCTTCGCTGGGTGCCGGCCCGTTATTTTGCACGCCTACATCGATAAAGACCTGATCACCAACCTGAATATCGGCGGGTGATGCGCTCAATGTCACAGACAGATCCGCCTGCGCAACCTGGGCTACACTAACCACCCTCTCGGCAAAGTCGTCCTCTGCCCTATCATCATTGCCAGGGCTTGAATCCGGATCGCTTTGATCTACCGCTTCGACTTCAGAGCTTAATTGATACTGTCCATAGTCAACCACAGTCGCCATGATCGCTAGTTGGGTTGAGGCGCTTGGTGCAAGTGATGCCACATTCCAAACCTGTTTTCCATGATGATATTGGTTACCCGAATCAAAGCGTAGCCCGCGAGGTAAAGGCATCGAAACAACGATGTTGGATGCGGTCGCAGGACCCGCATTAACCAGGTTAACTGTGATCTGAATTTGCTCATTTAGTTTGGGCGATGGGTTACTGACCAGCATACTTAGCGACAAATCAGCACTGCTTTGTGCCAGCGGCGTTATGGCTAATTGAATTTGGTCGTCCTCGGAGCCAACATTATTTGCCGGTGTTGAATCCGGATCGGGGGCACTGCTTGATATCACTTGGCCACTAAGATTAAAGCTGGCAGCGGTATTAATCGTAAGAGGAATAGCAATTGACCGGCCATCAGATGCGCCAATCGCTCCTGCTTGATAGACCTTAGTATCCGCATCTAAGCCCGCGACATTGCTGGCAACGTTAACACCGTTTGGCCAGTTAAAGCGTACCTGAACATCGTCGGCCGCATCTGGCCCAGCATTTTGCAGCGAGAACGTCGCTGTGATGGTATCCCCCACGTTCGGCGAGTGCGTAGAAACATGCAACCCCATCGACAGATCGGCCGATATTGGTTGGGTAGGCGTAATGGTAACTGTGTCGTGGTCATCTTCGCTGACCACGTGATTGTTCGGAGTGGAGTCCGGATCAGGTAGACTGGAGGCAATCAATTCGGCCTCTATTTGAACACTTGATAAGGTATTAACCTGAACCGGCAAGTTAACAGTGGTACTGGTTGAAGCCCCCAGGCTATTAGCCAATCGCAACACACCTGTCGCGCTGCTGTAACCGGGCACGGAGGTTTCAAGAACCAACCCTTCTGGTAGTGGCATTAAAACGTCTATACCTGAAGCCTCCGCCGGACCATTGTTACGAATGCTAATACTAATGGTGGTACTGCCATTGATCACAGGTTTGGCATTGGTAACATTCACTTCGACACTGATATCTGCGCTTTGGGATAGCGGCCATCCCATATCAGCCAGCAGGTTCACGGCCAATCCAACGTTGTCGGTTGCGCCGGTGTAATACGGCTCCATTAACTCATTCGGCGTCAGGCGCGTATCAAAGTGAGATACCGATGAGCCTGAGCGATATGGATTTGGCGCAAACATTTGCACTTTACCATTATTCAATCCTGCACCAAGGCCGCTAGCGGCGCTGTTCAAGCCAGCGGCATTCCAAACTAAGTTACCGGTATTAACCGATGACGCTGCACGGGCACCATCAGACATAGATGCCCAAGTTACACCACTGCTTGCGTCGTAAAGGTGACGCATGTAAGCATCATTTAAATTAAAGAAACGCTGACCGGATTGGCTAACAAAAGACGAGAACCCAAGACCGTGGCCAAACTCGTGTAACACCACCGATAGCAAGTTGATATTGCCCTGGGCATTACCATCCAAGCCGTAATACCAATTGGTTCCGGATAGGCAGCTGTCGTTATTATCGATAGAAGAATTGAAGGTCGCATTTATTTCTGGGCCGGAACCATTTAAATCCGATCTTGCAAGCTGATTAGCCAAGGCCATGTGATACCAGGTATTAGCTGCGCCACCGCTAAAGTCACGCGCAACCTGAGCGGGACCAGCAGCCCCGAGTACTCCACTGCTTGAAGAACAGCTTAAACTATCAAAGCGCGCCATAACGACAACAGGAACTTCTACACTGAGAGCCTGACTCCAGATTTGTGCCGCACGTTCAAATACGGCAAGACGCTGTGCACCTAAGGTGATTCCGGGGTTGCCGCCAACGGGCATGGTCGTGGCCGGATCATTAAACCCTTCTCCAGGGCCATCGCCATTGAGCAATATAATGCCACTTGGCAATTGTTGCTCGACGGCCAAATCGGCGCTGGCGTAGTCATCTTCGCCAGTCAGCCAGTTATTGGGCGTTGAATCTGGATCAATCAGGGTGGTCGCTTCAACTTCGGATTCCAGGATATAGCTTCCACGTTGCTCCCCTTTTAGGTAGAAACCGAAGCTTTGCTCACTATCTGCTGCAAGATTATCCACTTGCCAACGCGCGAAGCCTTGGTTGTTGGTGCCGAGATAGGTTCCACTGCCGAAGGTATCAACCAAGGTAACGCCATCAGGAATACGGGTGCTGATATAGACCCAAGGCAGTCCATCTGGGCCATCATTGCTTATCAGCACTTGATAGCGCGATACCTCACCAATGCCGATGGAAGCTTCATCCAGGAACCAGGCATCCAGCGCCAAGTCTGCCGTTTGTTGTGCGGTTGGTTCTATGCGTATCGAAACTCTGTCATCTTCCTGTGTCGAGCCATTGTTAGGCACCGAATCTGGGTCGGTCAGGCTAGCACTATAAACTTCGGCGTTCAGCCATTGAACGTCTGAATTTAATGCGGTTAGCATTAGCTGAATGCTACCGCTCTCGCCCGCTTCACGCGGCGCAATGCTCCAGATACCACTGACGGGATCAAACATGCCGTTGCTGGAATCAAATCGCAACCCATCAGGTACATCCACTTTTACTTGCAGCGACTCAACCCGATCGGGTCCGTCGTTATCAGCATAGAGGTAAACCGCAAACGCTTGACCTACAATTGGCGTAGTGTAGTTAGCCTGGTAGCGGAGTGCAATGTCTGCCGAGCCCAGGCTAACAGAGGCATAATCATCCTCATTCACCGCGCCATTATTTGGCGTTGAATCTGGGTCGGGTTGGTCAACGGCGACAAGCTCAGCGACTACATCCAGCGAACCAGCAGCATTGATCTGTCCATTGATAGTAATCTGATGTGTCTGACCCGCATCCAATGTTGGCGGGTTCCATGTCGCTGAAGGCTGGTCGTAGCTGGCATCGCTGGCGCTGACAACCGTGATACCTGCAGGCCAAGCCAATGCTATATCAAGCCCTGTGGCTTGGGATGGACCAGCATTATGCACTGTAACCACAAATTGCACCGTATCGCCAACCAATCCACCGTTCTGACTAGAAGCCATGGACAAACTCACATCGGCCTGATTGCGCAGCGACCAGCCAATATCGGTCATCAGCTGTACTGCTAACGATGGATTATGCTGAACGCCGGTATAGAACGGCTCCATTAATTCGTTAGGATACAGGGTGGTACTAAAATGAGAAACCGATGAGCCATTGCGCAAGGTTGACGGTGAATAAATCTCGACTTCATTTTGACTATTAACGCCAGATGTCAACAGGCTGGATGCCGCTTTCACCTGCTCGCCAGTCCAAACCAAATCACGCCAGTCAACAGCAGAGGCGGCTCGTTCCCCATCACTCATGTCCTTCCAGCCTTTATTCAAGCTGTGATCTTGGAGATTCAACATGTAGGTGTCTGGCAAACCAAAGAATGGGGTGCCGGTCGATTTATTAACAAAAGTAGAGAAACCAAGGCCGTGGCCAAATTCGTGTAATAACACCGTGACCAAGTCAATGTTGCGCCCAGCTCGTCCATCTAATCCGTAATACCAGCCAGTGCCACTCAAACAGTTGTCGTTATTGTCCATACTGCCATTAAAGGTAGCGCGGATTTCTGCGGTGCTGCCGTTGAGATCATTGCCCGCCAAGGCATTGGCTAGTGCGATGTGATACCAGGTGCCAGCTTCAGGCGCATTGGCGAAATCGCGTGATACAGTTTTGGTGCCAGCGGCACCCAACACAGCACCACTGCTTGAGCAATACAGTGGATCGAAGCGCGCTTCGACATGGATATCGACAGAGCTTTCCAACACTGCCCCCCAGATCTCGGCGGCACGTTGGAATGCGAGTAAGCGCTGTTGTCCTAAAGTGGTACCTGGATTTCCACCGACTGGCGCAACCGGCGTTGGGTCATTAAACCCTTCACCCTGTGCATCCATATTATCAATAATGATCCGCGCTTGTGTTTCAGACGGCGTGAGCACTGTTACGGTGTCATAGTCATCTTCTGAGGTAACGCCATTGCCTGGCGTGGAGTTTGAGTCATGTTGATCGCTGGCAGTAATTTCGCCAATCACCATAAAACTGCCATCCCGGTTTACCGTACCAGGAAGTTCAATGCTGACACTTTCATCTGGACCAATACTAGCGATGTTCCAAGTGCCACTTGCCGCATCATAGCCAGCGGGCACCGATTGCAATGTCAACCCGTTCGGCCAAAGCAACCTGACTTGAACATTGTAGGCGGTGTCAGGCCCTCGGTTATCAAGGTCGACGAAAACTGTAGCGGGGTCATCAACGGCAACAATAGGTCGATCGACGGAAACATCTAATGCAAGGTTGGCCTGGCGGGGTCGCAATTCCAGCGTCGCCATATCGTCCTCTTCACCGTTTCTGTTGTCTGGCGTTGAGTCTGGATCCATCTGACTGCTGCTGACAATCTCAAGCACAGGGTTTGCGCTAATCGGTGAACTGACATCGACGGTCACTTGCAGCTGAGCGGACTCTCCTGCACCTAAAGAAGCGATAGTCCAATCATTTGAAGCCGGACTAAAGCCATCGCCTTGATGCGATACATAGCTTAGTGTACTTAAGCTGAGTGATAGCTCAACATTGGTTGCATTGTCGGGGCCATCATTACGAACCACCAATTCTAATTGCAGCTGATCACCTAAATCGACAATTGACTGGCTTGACGTCAAGCTGACACTCAAATCAGCGGTGAATGGTGGAAGGGGTTCAAAGCTCAAGCTGGCATAATCATCTTCATCCACCACAGCGTTTCCTGGGGTGGAATCGGCATCGCGTTGAATCGACTCAACCACTTCTGCGCTAAGATCGAACTCGGTAGCTCGGTTAACGGTTAAAACCAGTGTGGTGCTTGCCTGCGCATTCGCTGCGACAGATACTGTCCAACGGTTATTACTAACAATTCCATCCCCCGTCGAGCTCTCCAAGACCAGCCCACGTGGCAGCGCCCAACCAACTACCGCATCGTTTGCACTGTCTGGTCCTGCGTTGTCGAGTGCCAAAGTCACTTCCATGGTTTCACCGGCTCTCGGTGTGAGATCAGTAGCAGAGAGCGCTAAACTCAAGTCGGCATCGCCCAACAAGACAGGGTTTAGGGTGTAGCTGGTTTGATCATCTTCGCCTTCATTTGCATTATCTGGTGTAGAATCAGGATCGGGGCGATTGGTTGCTATCAACTCAGCAGATACGCTCGACTCTGCATTAGACTGAGCAACAAGGGTCAGGATTAGCGTAGTCTCAGCGCCACTATCCAGGGAAGGAACTCGCCACAATCCTGTCGCAGTGTCGAACTGAGTATCACCGTCGTGCTGCTGCAAGGTGAGATTGTCAGGTAAGCGTACAACGATTTCAGAGCCCGTCGCCAGGCCAGGACCATCATTGGTTAAAGCCAGGCTTAGTGTGAAAGGTTGCGCAACCTCAGGCTGATTCGTTGACGCAGAAAATTCAAGGCTAAGATCTGCGGCTGGCTCGCCGACTGGCCAGCCCATATCAGCAAACAATGGAGCAGCCAGACCAACGCCGTGAGTAACACCGGTGTAAGACGGCTCCATCAATTCATTGGGGCTGAGTGATGTGCTGAAATGCGAAACTGATGAACCCTGTTGATAGCTGGCCGGAGCATAAGCTTCAACACCCTGGCTACCATGTCCGCCATTGGTCAAGACAACACTTTCAGCATTAAGGGTGTCACCAGAGAGCCTCAGTGCTCCACTGCTTCTTGCCGAAGCGGCTCGTTCACCATCGCTCAAATCTGGCCAGAAACGACCACTGGCCGAGTCCAGCAGGCGCTGGGAATAGACATCATCCATGCCCATAAATTTGGCACCATTGCTGCCGTTAACAAAGCTGGAGAAGCCAAGCCCATGCGCCATTTCATGCAATAGCACACTGACCAGATCAATGTTTGAACCGGGGTTACCATCCAGGCCGTAGTACCAATTGGTGCCGGATAAGCATGACGAGTTGTTGTCGATGCTGCTGTTAAACGTCGCAACAATTTCTGCACTGGCGCCATTGAGATCAGCTCCTGCCAGCGCATTGGCTAGCGCCTGATGATAGAACGTACCAGTGATCGGGGCATTCGGAAAATCTCGCACGACATTCTTCGGTCCAGCCGAACCTAGCACCCCACTTGATGCACTACAGGTCAATGGATTGAACCGGGACTCAACATAGATAGTAACTTCTGAATTTAGCACTCCCCCCCAAATATCGGCCGCTCGTTGAAAAGCATTGAGGCGCTGTTGTCCAAGCGTGGTTGCTTCATTACCGCCAACCGGACTGACGGGCGTCGGATCATTAAAGCCCTCTCCTGCTCCATCACCATTAACAATAACTATCTTGGCACCACCACTGGCGGTTGGCGTTATCGTTAGGCTGGTTTGATTATTCGTGCTGTCCTCGTCTATTTGCTCCAAACTATCGATAGTTGCAGCAACATCTTTACTACCTCGCGTGTTGACCTGTACTGTAACGACCAGACTTTCCGTCGCTTGGGATGCCAGGCTAGTCAACGTCCACTGACCTTCCAGATATTCACCCGCGCCACTATGACGGATAAACTCCACGCCATCAGGCAAATCGAGACTCGTCACCACCGACGTTGCATCATTTGCCCCCTCGTTGGTCATGGTCAGCGTTAAATCAAGGCGGTCACCAATAAATGGCGCGGTTGAGGAAGCACTTAGGCTTAGCGCCGCGTCGACCAACCCAAAGCTTATTTGGCTATAGTCATCTTCTCCCTTATTTTGGTTGTCAGGCGTTGAATCACTATCAAATTGATCGGCCAACACAACCTCGCCACTAACGGTGATGGTTTGGCTGCTGTCTTTGCGTAGATTCAATATCAGTGTGGTGTCGCTATTTGCGGCTAGCGACGCAACGCTCCAGCGCCCGGTATTGCTGTCAAACTCGCCACCACTATGACTAACATAACTAACGCCTGCGGGGATATTGATGTCGACAGCACCGTTGGTTGCATCATCCGGCCCTGCATTTTTAAGCCTCACATTGATTGTGAATGATTCACCAGTTCCAGGCTGGTCACTAGAAGTCAGCTCAAGCGAGAGGTCTGCTTCAGCTGTGTGGAAGTTGATACGTGAGAAGTCATCTTCTTGCTCGCGGCCACCGGGAGTTGAGTCTGGATCAGCCTGAGCGACACTAGTGACATACGATTCAATCCATAAGCTCCCAGCACTTTCTGCTTGGAAAGCTAACGTGAAACTAGTTGTTTCTCCAGAACCTAAGCTAGCAACAGTCCACTGCTGGGTAACCGGGTTGTAGTCACCGGTACTTCGAGCAAGATAAGTTAGTTCTGAACTAAAGCCAACATTTATAACAATATTAGTAGCAATGTCCGGACCGTCGTTATGTAGGACTGTACTCCAATTAAATCTCTGCCCGATATTTGGAGACTGGTATTGAATTGAACGAGTCAGTGATAAATCCGCCTGCTGAGGCGAAACATCAACCTGCCCTCCCTGATCTAGGGGGTCGGTATTGGGGTCATACAATGGGGAGTATGTGATCGTAGTACTTGGCGAGCTCGGCTCCATAGTGTTCAACAGAGCAACCACTTGCAATTGCACCGAAGCATTGGCATCCAGGCTGGAAATAGACCAAACACCTTGGCGGGGATCATAAATTCCTGTACCACTGTGCGATAGGTATACCCACTCTTGAGGCTCTTGCTGACTCAATAAAAAATCGACCAACACATCTCTTGTTGCGTCGGGGCCTCTATTGGTTAAGGTCAGGGTGAATGTAACACTTTGTCCGAGATTCGGGGTCGCATCGTCAATGGATAGCTGTAGTCCAAGATCGGCTGCGCCAAGGGTGACACTGGCCCAGTCGTCTTCAGTTTCCACCCGATTACCGGGCATGGAATCAACATCACCTTCGTTCATTGAAGCGACTTCGACATCAAGCTGCTTCGAACCGCTTTGCCCCAAGGTAGCCCAGAGTGTCATAGTCAGGGTTTGGTTTGGCTCGATGGTTCCAACCTGCCACTCTCCATTGCTGGCGTTGTATGACAAGCCGCCCTGATGCCCTACGTATGTTAATGCTGATGGCAACCTCGCATTAATCACAGCATCCGTCGCAGCATCAGGCCCTGTATTACTTAGAGTCAAAGTAAAGGTAACTTGATCTCCCGGGAATGCCCCTACATT
>DFOV01000414.1 GCA_002376965.1 Gammaproteobacteria bacterium UBA3532 | reverse complement strand
GATGAGTAGATGGCAACGCCACGACGCAGATCAAACCACTCGCCCTATTCTCCTTTAACCTATTGAGTTAAATGCGCTTTATTTTTTACCCTTAGCCACTGACAAGCGTGGTCAGCAAGAACCGTTGGTTGGTGCAGCAGAATTTTTGTGATTATTTAAGTAACAGGAGTGTTAACGATGTTTAAAAAATGGGCAATTGGCATGGCTGCATTGTGCGCCGCAACAGGTGCTTTGGCGGAAACGCATTATATTCCTTCGGGGGAAGATAACCTGATTCATAACTTTGTGAATGGTAGCGAAACCGTGGCTGGCAAGTTCTTTAATGCTGGAGACACCCTAGTTCTAACTGATGACGGGCCATATTTTAACGAAGACCTCACCTTCCCAACTGATGTTACAATTAGAGCGGCCAAGGGCGTCTTACCAGATTTTACCGGTGAAAGTCATATTCGCTTTCAAGCCAATGCGCATCTTGAAGGGCTATTTTTTAATGAGCAGTTTGTACTCGGTGGTGATCGAAACTACGTAGTAACAAATTGTAGATTTAATACGTCGAGTGTTTCCTTTTCACATATGAGTAGTATTGGCAGCATTGCATTTATAGGTAATCAGATTCATGCTGATTATGTTTTTTTCAAAAGTGATAATATCTTTGTTATGGGAAATCACTTTAATTTGAACAGTACTACCGCTCGTAATATCGAGTTGATTTCTCACTCAAATAGAACCATCCAATTTATTGGAAATGAAATAACAAGCACAACAACATCAAGCTCGCATGGAAATGACTATCTTGTAGAATTCGATGTAGGTAAAGCCAATGTTATTGGCAATAGATTTATTCAAAGAAGCATTGGTGATAACTTGTATCTTGATAACTTCCTCTACTTCGATTTTGGTACATCGGGTTCACTAATTCAAAACAATAGCTTTCAAATTGAGGAAGGAAACGGCATTGATTCAATCAACTGGAGGTTTATAACATTTGGAGAAACAGACGCGCACTACCAAATTTTTAATAATGTATTCCAATCAATACCATCAGCCATCCAGAATGATCCACTCAACGCTATTGCCTATAACTTTTCTACAAAAGTCCAATTCGCCAATAACATCATCGTCAACTACCCCGGCAATGTCATCGCTCAACACGGTTTATCCAGCATACAAAACAACCTGTGCTTTAATGGCTCATCTGCCCTGTGCGACTCGCTTATTGCGATTGATAACAGCAACATGCAAGCCGATCCACAATTTGCCTCCACCGATACCTTTGCTCTCTCGGCTGGCTCTCCAGCCATCGACGCCGGGATAGACAGCGTTCGCCATCAAGATTCAAAAGACAACTCCCGGAATGACCTTGGCGTGTTTGGCGGTGCTTTCCCCATCGACTTTTTTGACCAACAGCTCGATCCAAACGCGACTCAACCATACCTGTACCCGTTAATCCATGTTCAAGATACTGCCACTGAAAATACCCTACGCGTAAAAGCCGTTGCTTTTGCCCGCCAGTAAACCAGACGGGAGAACATCCATGCGATTAACACGGACTATGCTCGGCCTGACAATGGGCTGGCTAGCCTCATCAATAGGGAGCGCCGCTGATCCGGCTGAACCTATTGTTGTGGCACAACTGCTGGAGGTCGAGTATTTCTTTAACGATGAAAACACGCCCGACGACCAGCGCCTGCGTATCACGCTTGATACACCAAAAGAGCTGCTTACGCTCAATGAACGGTTAGATACATCGGCGGCAACGTCCCCGATCAACTATGTTTTCTACCGTGTGCGGCAAAGCAAAGATGGCACGTCTAGCTGGTCACCGCTGATGAAAATGCCATTTGCCAAACCCCAACCCATAACGCTAAAGCCAGCGATTAGCACTATATCCATTCAAGGCGATTCAGGAATTGGACAGGTCTTTTCACACACTTCGATTTTACAACCATCTGTAATTTCACTAAATGAGCGCATGGCAATTGCTGATGTGGGCATTTCTGGCGACCCTACCCTCGGCTGGGATGGCTATGTGACAGTGACTGCCACGCTGGAAAACGGCGAGCAAACGCACTATCGGATGCCCTCTGGTTTTCGCTATCCACAGCCACCGGCTGGTGTGGAACTGGTGCTGAAAACCAACACACCTGATCGCCGTTTAGTTGTGAGCAACTTCAATGAAGTCAATACTATCCATGACCTAACAGAAGAGCAGCTACCGAACGGTGAGCCATTATTAAATGGTAGCTTGGTGATTGGTCAAGCAACCATCGACACCTCGCTATTTCCCTATAACCAAACCAATGTCGCTCAAATTGAAGCCATCAGTGATTCTGGCGAAAGCATCCGTGGTCACTTCAGCTTTTTTGTGACGGACTGGGACGGTGACGGCCTAGCTGATAACAATGATCCTGATGATGACAATGATGGCGTTTCAGATATCGACGAACATCAGATATTCGCCACCAACCCTGCCAGTGTGGATAGCGATAGCGATGGCCTGTCGGATGGAGAAGAACTCAACCAATACCATACCGACCCGATGCTATGGGACACGGATGGCGATAATGTTGGCGACAAACTTGAAATTGACCGCGGAACTGATCCCCATGATCCAGGGAGTAAACCACAGGTCGCCTTCGATCAAAATGGCGATGCCAAAGCAGACATTCTATGGCGCAGCGCTGATTCCGGTCAGAACTGGCTCTATGCCATGAACGGCCACCTTATTGCCGCAAGCCAACCGGTGAATGTGGTGCCTGCACCTTGGCGGGTGATTGGACGCGGCGACTTCAATGGCGATGGCATGTCAGACATATTGTGGCGTAACGATGTTAATGGCACAAATTATATGTACCTGATGAATGGCACCACCATGATCGGTGGTGGCGTTGT
>DFOV01000337.1:4377-11728 GCA_002376965.1 Gammaproteobacteria bacterium UBA3532 | reverse complement strand
GGCCAGTAGCTCAATTGGCAGAGCGATGGTCTCCAAACCCATAGGTTGGGGGTTCGATTCCCTCCTGGCCTGCCAAATTAAAGGGCACCTGTTAGGTGCCCTTTTTATTGTCTCTTACCAATGAATTGTCGATATCGGAAACCACTATGAACGCCAAAGTTGAGAATCAAGAGTCTGGTGCATTAGATAGCATCAAGTGGGTGTTGGTTATTGCCCTTCTTGCCGCAGCCATCGGCGGTAACGCCTATTATGCTGAACAACCATTATATTTCAGAGTGCTTGGTGTAGTTTTTGGTATTGGTATTGCCCTAGCCATAGCTGCCACAACCACTAAAGGTAAGTCTGCATTGAGCTTTGCTCAGGAGGCGCGTACTGAAGTCAGGAAGGTTGTTTGGCCTACACGTCAAGAAACTCTGCATACGACAATGTATGTCCTTCTGATGACTGCCTTGGTAGGTGTCATGTTGTGGTTGATGGATTTTGTGCTTATCCGCCTTATCGGTTTCGTAACAGGGCAGGGAGCATAAGATGGCGTTACGTTGGTATGTAGTCCAAGCCTATTCAGGGTTTGAGTTAAAAGTTAAGAAGGCGCTTGAGGAGCGAATTGCTCTTGAGGGTCTTGAAGACAAGTTTGGTCAAATTTTGGTTCCCACCGAGGAAGTAGTAGAAATTCGCTCTGGCCAGAAGCGCAAAAGCGAACGAAAGTTCTTTCCTGGTTATGTTCTTGTTCAAATGGATATGGATGACGAAAGTTGGCACTTGGTTAAAGATGTGCCACGTGTTTTGGGCTTTATTGGTGGCACCAGTGATAGGCCTGCTCCAATATCAGAAAAAGAAGCTCAAGCCATCTTACAGAAAGTTGAAGAAACGACGGATCAGCCAAAACCAAAAACGCTGTTTGAAGCGGGTGAGGTTGTTCGTGTTATTGACGGTCCATTCGCTGATTTTAATGGCGTCGTCGAAGAAGTGAATTATGAAAAGAGCCGATTACGCGTTGCTGTTTTAATATTCGGCCGTTCAACACCAGTTGAGTTAGAGTTTAGCCAAGTAGAAAAAGGCTAGGCTTGTTTGTTAACGGGGAGCCGAGAGGCGTTTGTACCCACGAAGAGGTGAGACATGGCTAAGAAAGTCGAAGCTTACATTAAATTACAAGTTGCAGCAGGTGCTGCAAACCCAAGTCCTCCGGTTGGTCCTGCTTTAGGTCAGCATGGTGTTAACATTATGGAGTTTTGTAAAGCATTTAATGCACAAACTCAGAATGTTGAAAAAGGCTTGCCCATCCCGGTTGTTATCACTGTTTACAGTGACCGCAGTTTCACGTTCATTACTAAAACACCTCCTGCATCCGTATTGTTGAAGAAAGCAGCAGGGCTAAAAAGTGGTAGTGGGCGACCTAACACTGAAAAAGTCGGTAAAGTCACTCGTGCTCAGGTTGAAGAGATCGCCACGACAAAAATGCCTGATTTGACTGCGGCTGATATGGATGCAGCAGTAAATACTATTTCCGGTACTGCTCGCAGTATGGGTATTGAGGTTGAGGGGTAATTGGAAATGGCTAAGCTAACCAAAAAGCAAAAACTTATTCGTGAAAAAGTCGACTTCGCTAAAGAGTACGCGGTCGAAGAAGCTGTATCACTTTTGTCTGAATTGGCAACGGCTAAATTTAAAGAAAGCATTGATGTCGCGGTTAACCTAGGCGTTGATCCACGTAAATCTGACCAGGTTGTACGTGGTGCAACAGTACTTCCTAATGGTACTGGCAAAGACATTCGCGTTGCCGTCTTCACCCAAGGTGCAAATGCTGATGCAGCTAAAGAAGCAGGTGCTGATATCGTTGGGATGGATGACTTGGCCGCTGATGTTAAAGCTGGCAACATGAATTTTGACGTTGTTATTGCTAGTCCAGATGCGATGCGAGTTGTTGGTCAGTTGGGCCAAATCTTAGGCCCGCGTGGCTTAATGCCAAATCCAAAGGTTGGCACGGTAACTCCTGATGTTGTAACAGCCGTTAAAAACGCCAAGGCTGGTCAGGTACGTTATCGTACTGACAAGGCCGGTATAATTCATGCGTCTGTTGGTAAAGTTGATTTCGATGCCAATGCCATTAAGGAAAATATAGAAGCCTTAATTGCAGCACTTAAGAAAAGCAAACCAGCAGCAGCTAAAGGCCAATACATCAAGAAAATTTCATTGTCTACGACAATGGGACCAGGATTGGCTATTGAACAAGGCTCGCTAGCGACGCAAGCCTAAAAAATTCTTGTGGTTGCTTATGGCACTAGCCATAGCGGCCGTCAAAGACCGTAGGCGGGGCAACCCTTAATAGACAAGCCTACGTAGACGGTGAACATGATTCAGTTCCACTGAGTGATTGGTTCGCCGTTGGTGGCCATACTTTCGGGTATGGTTGGTGAAACCTGCCTCATTTTGAGGCGTTAGTTACGGAGGTAACTTCTGTGGCAATAGGATTAGAAGCAAAGAAGGCTATCGTTGGCGAAGTCAACGAAGTAGCAAGCAATGCGCTTTCCGCTGTCGTTGCAGAATATCGCGGACTTACCGTAGCTGAAATGACCGAGTTCCGTAAACTGGCTCGTGAGCGTAATGTTTATTTGCGTGTTGTGCGCAATACATTAGCGAAGCGTGCAGTTGAAGGGACCGAATTTGCTTGTATGAGCGAAAAGCTTGTTGGGCCGCTTATTTATGGCTTTAGCCATGAAGAGCCCGGTGGAGCTGCTCGTCTTTTCCGTGATTTTGGAAAAGACCACGACAAATTGGTTGTTACAGCTATTGGGGTCGGTGGAGAAGTACACGGAGCAGAACAGCTCGAAGCGGTGGCAAGCTTGCCTACCCGTGACGAAGCACTGTCGAAACTTGCTTATGTTATCAAAGCACCTGTCGGCAAACTTGCTCGTGCCCTTAACGATATTCCTGGCCGCGCAGTACGCGTTATCGCTGCTGTACGTGACCAGAAAAAAGAAAGTTAATTTTGTTATTGGAGAATTGAATCATGGCTTTGTCTAAAGACGATATTTTAAATGCAATCGCTGAAATGAGCGTAATGGAAGTTGTAGAACTTGTTTCTGCAATGGAAGAAAAATTTGGTGTTTCTGCTGACGCTGCTGTTGCAGTTGCTGCAGGCCCAGTTGCTGATGCTGGTCCAGTAGAAGAGCAAACTGAATTCGACGTCATCCTTAAGAGCTTTGGTGCGAACAAAGTTGCAGTTATCAAAGCTGTACGTGGCGCTACTGGTCTTGGCCTTAAAGAAGCAAAAGACGTTGTTGAAAGTGCTCCATCACCAATCAAAGAAGCAGTTTCTAAAGATGAAGCTGAAGAACTTAAGAAAGCTCTTGAAGAAGCTGGAGCTGAAGTCGAAGTTAAGTAATTCACTTGTTTCGACGATTTATCTTGTTTCAAGATATATGGCTGGTGGTTTAGACCACCGGCCTTTTTGTATTTTTGTCCTGGCAGTCTGAGCTATTGCTTACATACTGTAATCAAAACAATGTTCAATATTTGAGGATTACTAATGGCTTACTCCTATACTGAAAAGAAACGTATCCGCAAGGATTTTGGTAAACGCCCGAAAGTCATTGACATCCCTTTCTTATTAGCAACGCAGCTAGATTCGTACCGCTCGTTTCTTAATCGGGATGGTAAGAAAGATAGAGGATTAGAGGGTGCGTTTAGTTCAGTTTTTCCTATCAAAAGCTTTTCCGGAAATGCAGAGCTACAGTACGTAAGCTATAGCTTAGGTAAACCTGTTTTTAATGTACGCGAGTGTCAGGTTAGAGGAATAACCTACGCAGCGCCATTGCGTGTAAAACTCCGTCTGGTTATTTATGATAAAGAAAACCCTGGAACGGTAAAAGATATCAAAGAGCAAGAGGTCTACATGGGTGAAGTGCCCTTTATGACCGATAATGGGACCTTTGTCATTAATGGAACTGAGCGCGTTATTGTATCTCAGTTACATCGTTCGCCTGGTGTGTTTTTTGACCACGACCGTGGTAAGACGCATTCATCTGGTAAATTACTTTATACCGCCCGTGTGATTCCTTACCGTGGATCATGGTTAGACTTTGAGTTCGATCCTAAAGATAACGTTTTTGTTCGTATCGACCGCCGCCGTAAATTGCCAGCTACCATTCTGCTTCGAGCATTAGGCTTCAATAATGAAGAAATCTTGGGTATGTTCTTTGAAAAGACCCAGCTTGAACTAAAAGATGGTCAACCGTTGCTGCATATCGATCCTGAAAGGCTACGTGGCGAAACTTTCGAGTTTGACTTGGTTGATAGTAATGGCGAGGTTCTGGTCGAAGAAGGTCGCAGAATCACTCCTCGTCATATTAAGAAAATGAAAGAGGGCGATATTAACTCTTTCCCAGTACCAGTTGACTATGTATTAGGCAAGGTTCTGGCCAATCATCACGCGGATAAAACTACCGGTGATATATATGTAGAAGCGAACACCGAGATTACGACAGAAGTATTAGAGCAGTTATCTGATCATGGTGTGCAGCATTTTGACGTGCTTTATACAAATGATCTTGATCAAGGGCCGTTTGTCTCAGATACCTTACGAATCGATCCTACCAGCTCGCAAGTTGATGCTTTGGTTGAGATCTATCGTATGATGCGACCAGGAGAGCCACCAACGCCCGAAGCCGCTGAAGCATTATTCGAAAACCTATTCTTTAGCGATGAACGTTATGATCTTTCGGTAGTAGGGCGGATGAAGTTTAATCGTCGCGTCAACCGAGATGAAGTTATTGGCAGTGGAACCCTGTCCAAGGATGACATCATCGATGTGATGAAAACCTTGCTGGATATTCGAAATGGTCGCGGTGAAGTGGATGATATCGATCACCTAGGCAATCGTCGTATACGTAGTGTTGGCGAAATGGCCGAAAACCAGTTCCGTATTGGCCTAGTTCGTGTTGAACGTGCAGTTCGTGAGCGTTTAGGCTCTGCCGAGACCGATAATCTTGCTCCACAGGATTTAGTTAATGCTAAGCCCGTTTCTGCCGCGATTAAAGAGTTTTTTGGTTCCAGTCAGCTATCTCAGTTCATGGACCAAAACAACCCGCTTTCAGAAGTAACGCATAAACGTCGTGTGTCCGCGTTAGGCCCCGGTGGTTTGACACGTGAACGTGCAGGGTTTGAGGTTCGTGACGTACATCCAACTCACTACGGTCGTGTATGTCCTATCGAAACGCCTGAGGGCCCAAATATCGGTTTGATTAACTCGCTATCAACTTATGCGCGCACAAACGATTATGGTTTCCTTGAAACACCTTATCGTAAAGTGGTTGATTGTAAGATCACTAATGAGGTCTCTTATCTGTCAGCCATTGAAGAAGGGCGCTATGTTATCGCTCAAGCCAATGCGGAAATCGACGAGAACGGCGTATTATGTGCTGACTTGGTCCCTGTGCGTCATAATGGCGAGGCAACACTATCGACGGCTGATAAAGTGGAATACATGGATATTTCACCACAACAGGTAATCTCTGTTGCTGCTTCACTTATTCCGTTCCTTGAGCATGATGATGCTAACCGTGCATTAATGGGATCGAACATGCAACGCCAAGCGGTTCCTACGCTACGCGCAGAAAAGCCACTTGTTGGTACTGGCATGGAGCGAATCGTGGCCGTTGACTCCGGTGTAACCGTGGTCGCCAAGCGTGGTGGCGTGGTTGATTATGTAGATGCAAGCCGTGTTGTTGTACGAGTTAAGACAGATGAAATTGTCGATGGTGCAGGAACTGTTGACGTCTATAATCTGAATAAGTATACGCGTTCCAATCAGAATACCTGTGTAAATCAGCGTCCTATCGTTAACACAGGCGATGTAATCGAGCGTGGTGATGTGCTTGCAGATGGCCCATCAACCGATTTAGGTGAGTTGGCCCTAGGTCAGAACTTGCTTGTCGCCTTTATGCCTTGGAATGGTTATAACTTCGAGGATTCGATTCTTATTTCCGAGCGAGTTGCTCAAGAAGACCGTTTCACGACTATTCATATTCAAGAGCTATCTTGCATTGCGCGAGATACGAAGTTGGGGCCTGAAGAAATCACTGCCGATATCCCTAATGTTGGCGAAAGCGCATTAGCTAAGCTTGATGAGTCCGGCATTGTCTTTGTCGGTGCTGAAGTCAAAGGTGGTGATATTCTGGTAGGTAAAGTTACGCCTAAGGGAGAAACCCAGTTAACGCCTGAAGAAAAGCTCCTGCGTGCTATCTTCGGTGAAAAAGCTTCTGACGTTAAAGACACTTCTTTGCGCGTGCCAAATAGTGTTGTAGGTACGGTTATTGATGTGCAGGTCTTTACACGCGATGGTGTGCAAAAAGATCAGCGTGCTGTTGACATAGAAAAGGCGCAACTTCAGGCAGTTAAGAAAGATCTGAATGACGAGTTCCGTATTCAAACGGATGGTATTTTTGCGGTAGTTAAGGAAGTGTTGCTCGGTCAAAAAGCCGCGGGTGGTCCGAACGGTTTGCGTGCTGGTCAAGAAATCTCAGATGACTATCTAAATAGTGTCGAAAGCCATCGCTGGTTTGAAATTGCTTTGCCTGATGACGATGTTCAGGCGCGTCTTGATGCACTGAATGAAAAATTCCAAGAGCAAAAAGAGTTGCTTGAACAACGCTTTGAAGAGCATCGTCTGAAAATTGCTCAGGGCGATGATCTTGCTCCTGGCGTACTTAAGATTGTTAAAGTGTACCTGGCCGTTAAGCGTCGTATTCAACCTGGTGATAAGATGGCCGGTCGTCACGGGAATAAAGGTGTTATCTCTAACATTATTCCTGTTGAAGATATGCCCTATATGGAAGATGGCGAGACCGTTGACATCGTGTTGAACCCACTAGGGGTACCGTCACGGATGAACGTAGGTCAGGTCCTTGAAACGCACATGGGATGGGCTGCCAAGGGTGTAGGTAAACGTATTGGTGAGATGTTGTATTTAGAGCAACAAAAAGCCCTGGTTGAAATTCGAGCCTTCCTTAAAGAAGTTTATGCTAGCGAAGGGCGCCAAGTCGTCGATGTTGATAGCTTCTCAGATGATGAAGTCATGGCCCTGGCTAAGAATCTCAAAGGCGGTGTGCCGATTGCTACCCCTGCATTTGATGGCGCTAAAGAACGCGAAATTAAGCATATGCTTAAGCTGGCCAACTTACCTGCATCAGGGCAAACGCCGCTTTATGATGGTCGAACTGGCGATAAGTTTGAGCGCGATGTAACAGTTGGATATATGTATATCCTTAAGCTCAACCACTTGGTTGACGATAAGATGCATGCACGTTCAACTGGCTCATACAGTTTGGTAACACAGCAGCCTCTGGGTGGTAAA
>DFOV01000337.1:0-4055 GCA_002376965.1 Gammaproteobacteria bacterium UBA3532 | reverse complement strand
GCTCAGTTTGGTGGTCAGCGATTCGGAGAGATGGAGGTCTGGGCGCTGGAAGCTTATGGTGCGGCCTATACACTTCAAGAAATGTTGACGGTTAAGTCGGATGACGTAAACGGCCGAACCAAGATGTATAAGAATATCGTTGATGGTGATCACCGAATGGAAGCGGGTATGCCTGAGTCATTTAACGTGTTGATTAAAGAAATACGTTCTATGGGCATTAATATCGAACTGGATACGAAATAAGCCGATAAATTTGGGATTGAGTTAACGTAACTCCTCAGTGGGGGCACAATGAAAGATTTATTGAATTTAATTAAAAAGCAGGCGCAAGTGGATGAATTCGATTCGATTCGCATAGCGCTTGCTTCACCTGAAATGATTCGTTCTTGGTCTTATGGTGAAGTTAAGAAGCCGGAAACCATTAACTACCGTACGTTCAAGCCAGAGCGTGACGGCTTATTTTGTGCTCGAATTTTCGGGCCAGTTAAAGATTATGAATGCTTATGTGGTAAATATAAGCGTCTTAAGCATCGCGGTGTTATCTGTGAGAAATGTGGTGTTGAAGTAACCTTAACAAAAGTACGTCGCGATCGCATGGGGCATATTGACCTTGCTAGTCCTGTAGCGCACATCTGGTTTTTGAAATCGTTGCCATCTCGTATCGGTTTGTTACTTGATATGACATTGCGTGATATCGAAAGGGTGTTGTATTTTGAGGCCTACGCCGTTACTGAGCCTGGTCTGACGACATTGGAGCGAGGCCAGTTATTATCAGAAGAACAATACCTGGATTCACTGGAAGAGTTTGGTGACGAGTTTGAAGCGCAAATGGGCGCAGAGGCTGTGTTGCAATTGTTGCAGAACATCGACTTACCAGCAGAGGCCGAGGTCTTGCGCGAAGAAGTGACTTCGACAAACTCTGAGACTAAGCTGAAAAAGATTTCGAAGCGCTTGAAATTGATCGAGGCTTTCTTGCGCTCAGGCAATAATCCAGAATGGATGATCATGTCCGTTTTACCAGTATTGCCACCTGAGCTACGTCCTTTGGTGCCGCTGGATGGTGGGCGGTTCGCTACCTCCGATCTAAACGACCTTTATCGCCGGGTTATCAATCGTAATAACCGCTTGAAACGACTATTGGAGTTGAATGCTCCAGATATCATCGTGCGCAATGAAAAGCGCATGTTGCAAGAGTCGGTTGACGCTCTACTTGACAATGGTCGCCGTGGTCGCGCTATCACTGGCTCCAATAAACGTCCGCTTAAGTCGCTAGCCGATATGATTAAAGGTAAGCAGGGACGTTTCCGTCAAAACCTGCTTGGAAAGCGTGTCGATTACTCGGGTCGTTCTGTTATCGTTGTTGGCCCAACTTTGCGATTGCATCAATGCGGTCTGCCGAAGAAAATGGCACTTGAGCTGTTCAAGCCCTTTATTTATGGCAAATTAGAAACTCGGGGCTTGGCGACGACCATCAAAGCTGCTAAGAAAATGGTAGAGCGTGAAGGCTCGGAAGTTTGGGATATACTGTCAGAAGTTATCCGCGAACACCCTGTTATGCTTAACCGTGCACCGACTCTGCATCGCTTAGGTATTCAGGCATTTGAACCGGTACTGATTGAGGGTAAAGCGATTCAGTTGCATCCTTTGGTTTGTTCGGCTTACAACGCAGACTTCGATGGCGACCAAATGGCTGTGCATGTGCCGCTAACCTTAGAAGCACAAATCGAAGCACGTACCTTGATGATGTCTTCAAACAACATTCTCTCTCCTGCTAACGGAGAGCCGATTATTGTTCCATCACAAGACGTTGTACTTGGTTTGTACTGGATGACTCGCGAGCGAATTAACGCACCTGGGGAAGGGATGGCATTTGCCGACATTAAAGAAGTCGAACTGGCAAAATTGACCAAGACGGTCAGCCTCCAAGCAAAAATAAAGGTGCGCATTACCGAATGGCTAAAAAGTGAAGATGGTGATTTAACAGAAAAAGTGCATATTGTTGATACAACAGTTGGTCGAGCACTGTTGTGGAAAATTGTACCCAAAGGATTACCATTTGAGTTGGTCAATACCAATATGACCAAGAAAAACATCTCTAAGTTACTTAATGCGTGTTACCGTGAAATCGGACTAAAGGCTACAGTCATATTTGCTGATCAGCTGATGTACACCGGATTCTCAAATGCGACCATGGCAGGCTGCTCAATTGGTATTGAAGATATGGAAATTCCAGACGGTAAAGAGCGTCTGGTTGGCGAGGCCGAGGAGCAAGTAAAAGAGATCGAAGAGCAATATGCTTCAGGTCTTGTAACTCATGGTGAGCGCTACAACAAAGTAATCGATATCTGGTCGCATGCAAATGATGCTGTTGCCAAAGCGATGATGGAAGAGCTTGGTGTGGATAAGGTCATTGACCGCGATGGTAATGAGGTCGATCAACAGTCATTTAACTCTATCTATATGATGGCCGACTCGGGTGCGAGGGGCTCACCAGCTCAGATTCGTCAGTTGGCTGGTATGCGTGGTTTGATGGCTAAGCCGGATGGCTCGATCATTGAGACGCCGATCACGGCAAACTTCCGGGAAGGCTTGAACGTATTACAGTACTTTATTTCTACCCATGGTGCTCGTAAAGGGCTTGCGGATACAGCACTTAAGACAGCAAACTCTGGTTATCTGACGCGTCGTCTTGTTGACGTGGCACAGGATCTGGTGGTTGTTGAAGAAGATTGTGGAACCACCTCTGGGCTTCTGATGACACCTCTTATTGAAGGTGGCGATGTTGTAGAGCCGTTACGAGAAAGGGTGTTGGGGCGAGTCGTTGCTCGTGACGTACCTATGCCGGGTACAACTGACGTAGCAGTGCCTGCTGGAACCTTATTGGATGAAAAATGGGTTGAGCAGCTAGAACAATGGACCATTGATGAGGTTTATGTCCGTTCGGCTATTTCCTGTGACTCAGATTTTGGTGTCTGTGCCAACTGTTACGGCCGTGATCTAGCCCGAGGGCATCGGGTAAATATTGGTGAAGCCGTTGGAGTTATTGCTGCGCAATCGATTGGTGAGCCGGGTACACAGCTTACTATGCGTACCTTCCATATCGGTGGTGCTGCATCGAGGGCAAGTGCTGAAAACAGCGTTCAGGTTAAAAATGGCGGAAGAATTAAGCTATCTAATGCTAAAACGATTAAGAATACAGATGGTAATCTGGTAACTGTCTCCCGCTCAAGTGCACTTACCGTGCTTGACGAGTTTGGTCGTGAGCGCGAGCGCTATAAAGTGCCTTACGGTGCGATCCTTAACGTTCAGGATGGAGATAGTGCTGATGCGGGTCAAATCGTAGCAACCTGGGATCCGCATACTCACCCAATCATCACTGAGGTTGAAGGCCGACTTAAGTTTGTAGACATGGTGGAAGGGGTTACAGTTACTCGCCAAACCGACGAACTGACCGGACTGAGTAGTATCGTTGTCAGTGAAACCTCTCAGCGAGGCTCGTCACGCGACTTGCGTCCTATGGTGAAGCTGGTTGACGATCAAGGAAATGATCTTAACTTTGCGAACACGGATATCCCGGCACATTATTACTTGCAACCAAATGCAATTATTAATCGTGAAGATGGTTCCGAGGTTAAAGTCGGTGATACGATCGCTCGTTTACCACAAGAGAGCTCTAAAACGAAGGATATCACCGGTGGTCTTCCACGTGTTGCGGATCTGTTCGAAGCACGTAAGCCTAAAGAACCAGAAATTCTGGCTGAGATTAGCGGTAACGTTACTTTTGGTAAAGAGACCAAAGGTAAACGTCGCTTGGTTATTACATCACCTGATGGACAAAACGTCTATGAAGAGTTGATTCCTAAGTGGCGTCATATCAATGTGTTTGAAGGTGAGCGTGTTGAGCGTGGTGAGGTTATTGCTGATGGTTCGCCTAATCCACACGATATCCTGCGTTTACTTGGTGTATCGGCACTTGCTAACTACATCGCCAATGAGGTTCAGGAAGTTTATCGCCTTCAAGGGGTGAAAATTAACGATAAACACATCGAAGTAAT
>DFOV01000031.1 GCA_002376965.1 Gammaproteobacteria bacterium UBA3532 | reverse complement strand
CAGGTTGTTGGCTTGTGATGGCGTATCATTGGCCGAGAGCACTAAAGTGGGAGAGGGGATGATCTCAATGACCACTGACTCGATGTTGCTATCAAGGCTTCCATCATTAGCCACAACGTCAAACGCTAGCATTTGAGGACTATCGACTTCGGGGGCTGTGAAAACGAAGCCATTGGTATTGGCTTGGCTTTCTACAACTGGGCCATCGACTTGGGTCCAGCTATAGATCAGGTTGTCGCCATCACTGTCTTGTCCTTGGATGCTGACAGAAACCTGCTGTTGTTCACTCACCGTTGATGGCGCGCTAACAGCGCTGATAGTGGGTGCGTTGTTCACAGCAGCAGGTTGAATCGTAAGCTCATAAGTCATTGGCGCGCTGGCAAGTTGTCCGTCTTTTACCACCAGTTGAAATCCTAATACTTGCTGCTGTTCGGCCGTTGGAGCAATAAAGTTCAGCATAGCGGATGACGATAGCGATACCTCAGGCCCTTCGATTTGCATCCATTCGTAGCGAAGTGTATCGCCATCAGGATCGCTGGCAGTGGCCGTTATTGTAATTTGCTCGTCTGGATGAGCAGAGGTTGGCCCATCAATACGAGTAATGCTTGGTGCGCGGTTGGTTGGCTGCGCAGGGGGCGAAACACGGTCAACGACGCTGAGGGTAAACTGCTGAGGTGGGCTGATATATTCGCCGTCAGACACGCGCAAGGTGTAAATCAAGGTATCAAAGCCCGTTACTTCAGGTGCCGCAATTAAAAATTGGTTGTCGGTTTCGACGTATGAGCGGTCATTGATCTCCCAAAAATAAAACAGCGGATCGTTTTCTGGATCGGTCGCATTCACATTGAGTGTCACTGCGCTACCTTCCTCGGCATTGTATGGCCCTTGGATGCCATGCAGAGTTGGAGGGCTATTCACATTGATTAGCATAACACTGGCTATGGCGCGACTGGTCGCCGCGCCATCACTCACGCTTACTTCAAATAGTAGTTCGGTGTCTTGCCCAATCGGTGGAGCGGTGAATTGTGGCGCGGCAGACTGGGCATTACTTGGCGATACCATTGGGCCAGACAGCTGCTGCCATTGATAGGTGAAGGCTTGATTCGGGTTGTCGAAGTCGGTTGCACTGACTGCCAAGGTAACTATAGACGGAGTTGGCCCGGCCACATCATCACCGGTGGCTTCTGGCACTTGTTGAGGCGTGATATCTAGTGCTGGAGGTCTGTTAACGCATATTCCTGAGTCTGCCGCAACGATAGAGTATGTAGGATTTGTGGCATTGGTAAAGTGGATATTATCCAGCATCCAACCAAAAGCCCCAACGGATGCATCGGTTCCAATACGGAATCGAAATTGGACACTATGGCCATTAAGTATGCCGTCATCAAAAGTAATGGACTCATCGATAAAGCTATCTGAGCCGATCCAGCCAACAAAGCCCGGTCTACCGCCCAGGAACGGATTTGGGCTAAAGCCTAGCTCATCGTCTCCAGGGTTGATTATTCCATTGTAGCCACCAGCAAATACCCCTCCGGCGTCTACAACGTCGATCCATTCTCCTCCATCGACACTGATTTCTAGCACGCCGCCATCCCAAGCTATCAGTTGTTCGTCTTCTGTACTGGCCTCAAACTCAAAATAGTGCAAGAAGTGCATGGCAAAAAGGCCGCTTGCGCCAACGTCAATTATTGGCGTCATCAAGCTGAGATCGGTTTCTGAAATACCGTCTGGCCCTAGCATAAAGTTGCCCGTGCCAAAGCCTATATCTTCAATAACACTCCAGTCGTTAATTCCCGCAAAATAGCCGGAGTGTTCCTGACCAATCTTGGTTTGAATCCAATCGGCATTGACGGTGGTAGGATTTTCAAAGTCTTCCAGGGTTTTGGCCGGATCTTTTACAATATCCCGATTGACAACGACTTCTATCTCAATAGGCTCTGGCAAGCTAACGCCTGGCTCGGAGCTGCTAAAACCAATGCTAACGGGAATAGTCTCATTCACTTGAGCGCTATTCAGAGTTACCTCTATGCGCCCAGAAGCGCTATCGTTCCACTGTGGCATGTCTGGAAAGTTGATGATTCCCTGATTGGAAAAGCTGATATCGCTGGTCGAGGAGACGTTAGCCTGTATGCCGCTAAGGTACGTTACGCCCTGATTATGCACATGCACTATCAGCTCGGCAGTTTCGCCAACATCAATGATTCCATCCTCATCACAGTAGGCACCAATCGGGCTGACATGGTTAAGGTTTAAAATCAGATCGCCTTGCTGCACGATCGCTGCGCTGGAATCAAAATCTTCGACGACACCTTGATGGCCTTCGCTGGTGGCCGTGCCATCGAATCCTGGATCGTTTCTATCTGGAGAGACCGCTGCAACGCCCATCCCTCTCTTTGTGAAAGCCTGGCGAAAGGCATAATAATCCTGAATATCATTGGCCAGCGCGACAGCAAGCATGGCATCACGAGCTTCGGTGAAGGTTGGTGAAGGCGGAGTGATTTTTAATCCAGCGACGATATAGTCCAGCATACGGCGTTTGGCTTCATTAAAGCTCAGTGCCGGTCGGTTCAATAAGGCGGCGTAGGACTCCCACATGGCAATGGCCCATATTTCGCCTGCGGCATGCACCTCGGAGTTGTAGCCGCCAGATTCAGCAAATGATCCGCCGCTGATCGGATGGTGGGTTGGTAGGGGGACCTGATCTTCGATATGTTTAAATGTCAGCCCATTCACATTCATGTCGGTGGAGTAGGGGGCGCGACGCAATCCAAAATAATAGGCATGATCGACATAGCCACCGGCGATAGAGTAGCCGCCGTCGTTGTATACCCCTTGCCACAGGTTGTTGCCTGCCAGAAATTGATCTTCTTCGCGCACCATGTTGAGCAAAGCGATAAAGTCGCCCCAGCCTTCGCCCATACTGCGGCCCTGGCTATTATCGTAAAGTCCGTGGGCAAGGCGACGGGTTATATAGTGCCCCCATTCGTGTTCAATGATGGCGTTGTCCACCGTGCCATCGCGAAAGCGTAGCTCTTGAGACAGGTGAGTCATGCGCTGCTCGTTATCGAGCTGCTCGATAATATCTTGCCCTGAGTTATAAGAAACGAAAATGGCCGGAATGGTAATATCCCACCCATCTGAGCCGCCCATAGTCATCAGGCTGTCGGGATTGGTGGTATCGTTGTTGAAAATGATGGCACCGATGGCGTTGGCTTGCTGGGCATGGCGAACTTTTTCCACAAAAGAGCAGCTACCTCGAAATATCAAGGCGATGGTTCCGCTTAGCCCATTTATTGGTGGTTGGCATCCATCGTTTACATGACCATCATTTGCGTCGTCACCATCATCGACTAATATCACGTCGCCACTAATATCAAAATTCTGGCTTCCGAAATTGGATGTGCCACGAAAAGGAATATCTTGCAGTTTGCCGACTTCGAGATAGCCTTCACCATCGGCCTCCCATAAATACATTTGCATACGCGGCGGGAAGCCATCAGATGGTGTCGCCATATTGGCATTGTTGATCCCACTGCTATCTTGCGCCTCGACATGCAGTGGATCGCCATCAATACCGCCTCGACCAAAGTTATCCATTTGCGCCACGCCAGCGGGCTCATCAAAGCCGTGGTCGTAGAAAAGATCGTGCAAAAAGTTGTTCACATAAAACAGGTTCACGATAGCTGCGTTGATATTGTCGGGAGTGTCAACGGGCATGCTAAAACTGTAGGGGTAGTTAAATAGTCCAGGCTGAGTAACCTGAGCGCGAATATCGCCATCGGCAGTGAATCCATCAGGTGCGACCAAGTCGGCATAGGC
>DFOV01000426.1 GCA_002376965.1 Gammaproteobacteria bacterium UBA3532 | reverse complement strand
GATGTTAAAAAAGTAACCTACACTAAAACCGGAATGGCGGCCTTCATCAAAAACCGCAAAGAATTACTATTGGAATTTTTTTTGGAGGATGACATCAAGGAACCTCTTAATTTACTCACTTGTAATACCCCCTATGCGGAGCGGCCTGTAATATCTAAAACCGCAAAGCCAAGTGGGCAATTTTTAACCTACATAGTAAATTAAGTTAGTTCACGCTTAAGAAATCGTCCAACTAAATACACAGCATTTTTTTGTTATAGCAGCTTTGACTCAAGACAAAGCTAAAGCTTTGGATAACAAAAGTGATTACGCATACGAGGATGGTTAGGCTCAATGACTTCGGGGAAGTGGCTGTTGGTAATTACTGCGACGTCATAAATTTGATCAATATTCCCTTTAAACTGGATAAAGCCTATTTCCTTTTTATTATCCAGATTAAATAAAGCAATACCTGACATCGTTTCATCGTACTTCTGCATCAACGGTGCTACTTTTGCTGCATCAGAGACCCGCACTTTTGATACCCCAACGAAAAGTATAGGCCCATAAAAATCTATCCCCCTAGTAAAACCTGGGTACTCCGCAACAATTTCAGTCTGTGCAGTCTGAGGGTGATAAGTACATAATTGGCCCACTCCAGAGTGGCAAAAATATACGCGATCTTGATACCAGCGAGGCGAGTGCGGCATCATCAAACCATCCACCAATATCTCGTTCTCCTCTACAGACATCAAGGTGCCTGTCGCTGAAGACTGTTTTCGCCACTGCTCACCATGATCGAAAGTTGAGAAGGTGGTTACATATGCGGGTGCTCCGTCTTTTAAAGCCATGCCATTTAGGTGGCAACGATCTTCAGGAACCAGTTCACTGATAAAATGAGGCTTCCATTTGGGAGTAAAGCTGTAGCCAGGCTCTAAAGTGCATAAGCAGGAAAAGCTTGAGTTTACGACCCACAACCCCTGTTCGCCCCATCCAATATCATGAATGTTAATCATTCCCGTAAAATGCGTTGAACGACTAAGAAAGCAAGCATCAACATTGGGAGAAACAGGCTCATATTGCTGCTGCCGGTACCGCTCTAGGGCCTCGTCCGTATCCCCTTCGTCTGCTACATCTGTAACACGTGGTGCGGTTATATCATCTTCTATCCGCTGCAAGGGTTTCTTGAGTTTATCCAATAAAATATCTTCGCGTTGAAAGCTGACCACTTGGGTAAAAACGCCCATCGTCATCGTATCACCATCGACCGTCAGCCCCATTGGCCGTTCGAAATGCTTGTAATTCACATCAAGAGAGTGGCCATCTGAACGAACAAGGATCAGGCGGCCGGTCTGATATGATGTTACCGCCAGCGATATATTCAGCCTTGCTAGTATTTCTGGAATATTAGATGAGTATTCGCAGCTAAAATCCAGAGTTTCATTGTTACTTGCTTGATGTTGACTTCGATTCGCATTCTCAGACATTTTTACTCCTCACATGAAAAAGACCGGCTACTGGATCTTTGGTAGGTCCGAATAGCCATAGGAATTGCTCCCCTTATCTTTATCAAGAACAAATAGCGCATCACTAACAAACAGTGACTTAAGACGCTTTTCGACTTCGAAGGCTGTCATACCCGGTTGTTCCGACAACAAGATGGCTGCAATGCCGGATACAATCGCCGCAGACAGAGAAGTCGCTGTCAAATAAGTATATCCCCCTTCAGCAGCGGCGGCCTTTGCCACTCCACCATATGCATACAAATCTACAGATGGCCCCCAGTTACTTCTTTTGAGCTTTTGATTACGATGATCGTGAGCACCAACAATAACCGCTTCACTTATTGACGCCTCGTTGTCAGCGGGGCCGATCCGAACACCTTTATTCCCGGCAGAAAAAACAATGACTGTACCTTTACCCTTCCGACCATGATGAGCAAGATCGTGAACCACGTCATACATTGGCTCAAGCAACCAAGGAGAAGTCCAGCTGCAGTTAATGACATCAGCCCCTTGCGATTTAGCATGCTGATAAGCTAACAAACTCCGTGATGTCCAATTAGTTACTTGTCGGATAGGTATCCAGCTCGCTTCAGGAACAATGCCTTCCACTTCCTCAGACTCACCGAACAGAATGCTCGCAACCATAGTCCCGTGCATTCCTCCATTTGATACATCCCCACTAATCACTGAAAGCTCTTCTACATCAAGAGAAGTTAGTCGCTTTGCTTTACTTAGAGCTTCATGGCCTAAAAAGAAACCATCATCAATCACAGCAACTTTTATACCTGAACCACGATGATTTCTAAGCATCGATCTCAGTCCAGTCTGAGTCAAATAGTCTTGATATTGATGATCCGAAAGACTGGAAGGCTTTGAAGACGAGTTCGAGTTACTGAGACGACGCTGTAATATATCTGGCTGAACTAGCAATACCTCTTTATGGAGTGTTAAGTCATCGAGTTGCGATTGGAGCTTTGTATTTTGAATCTTTAACGCATAATACCTAAAACTTGTCGATTGATAGAGGAGCACAGGTTCACGCAAATATGGCGTTATTTTTAACAAAGACTCAGCTCCCATATCGGGTGTAGTTTTAACAATCAGTCGCCGAGATATCTTAACCCGATGACCAGCGGCGTCTTCCCATTCGCTCGTTGCTTTGTCGTAAATATAGGTTTTCGCTCTATTAAAATTATTGAATGTAATGCTTGTCGAGCTTTGACCTTCAGCACCTAGAGCCAAACTACTCCAAGCAATAAGCCAAACGCTCGCCCGCCTCAAACCTATCATTTCAGCTCTTCTCTACTAAAATCAACCTAACTAGCCCAGCACTTGTATAAAAAGCATCTACCACTATGCGTTCACCTACCGCTCTATTATCTCTACTACTATCTTTCCCTCTCGTATCAAATGCCAATGAGGCAACTGTACCAAACCTGGAATACAGTATAGTCAATCGACTTTCAATTCCAGGCCAGTGCGTTACGCAAGGACTGGCGATTTATAAAGCTAGCATTTTTATATCCTGTGGTGGATATGGTAAGTCGCGCTTAGTCAGGCTATCCCTTCATGATGGAAGCATAATTAGCCAACTCAATCTTCCGGAACACATATATGCCGAAGGAGTGGATATCATATCCGAACACGCCTACGTCCTTACTTGGCGGGCTGAACAAGCATTAATAGTAGAGATAGATTCAATGAGCATTGTTAACTATGTAAATTATGATGGTGAAGGCTGGGGTTTAACACGACGAGATGAGCGATTCTTAATGACCAATGGAACATCGACCATCAGTGAAATAACCCCTACCGACTTTACAGCTACCGCTCAATATAGCGTAACCACAAACAGCTATATTCCTATAAGAAACCTCAATGATCTCACCCTTATAGGGAATTATGTTGCTGCTAACATTCTTAATGAGCGCAAAATTGCCATATTCAATCACAGCTCACCCGATACATTGGTGCAGGCTGCATTTATCGACCTGCAACCTATTCACCAGTTTTATTCTGACAAACCAGCAGGCCGTCCATTGAACGGGATCACCTATGACGAAATGACCAATTTAACCTGGATAAGCGGTAAAAACTGGGGGGATATTTACGCCCTTGCCATCGACTACTCAGTTCTGAAATACACCCAGTAATTTATGTAAATAGACACCTACCGAAGTAGGCGTCTATTCCTCATCATCCACTGGCGCACGCCAAACAGCCAAATCAGCAATAGCCACCCCATGCTACCGCCACCACTGCTATCACCATCGTTATCTGCGCTAACAGAAACGCCGGTTAGTGCGGTGAGGTTGGCTCTGCCCAGGTTGTTGCTGTTGTCGGTATCTAATGCATCAGAGGTTACCGAGGCGACAACTTCACCACTCAATTGGGCTTGGCCGCTGTTGAAAGCATCCAGCCCTGCTTGTTCATTGATACTTACCTCGATATCAACTTTATAGCTGGCTTCGCCATCTAGTCGTGACAATGTACAACGTACCCGATGGCCATCGATGACACACGCTTCTGCCTTGTTGGTAGAGACAATATCCAGGTAGCTCGGTAATGTGGTAGTTATTACCACATTTTCGGCATGAGTGGATGAGGTGCTGTTCACCGTCACAGCTACCGTTGCGCTATCAACCAGATTAAGGCCTGTTGGTGTAGTGATGCTCACTGCTAAGTCGCTGCTCGCACCAATGACGCCAGTATCACTGACAATAAAGGCTTGAACTGCGGATACTGCCTGGTTGTAAACCACGATATCTTTGGTGCCATCGCCATCCAGGTCAACAGATGACAGGGTGTTAGCAGGAGTGACAAAGGCGCTACCACTAGCCTCATAGCCATAGGGTTCTAACAGGTTCAAGACATAAAGTTGTTTGAAACCGTTGGTGCCACTGACTAACAGATCCTGAACGGTATCATCAGTGAAGTCATCCGACACCGCATCATCAGCAGGAGTGAAACCAAAGTCATTTAAGACCACCAGCTCATTCTCTCTCACACCCAGGATAACCACAGCTTCGCCATTTTGTGCCGCTTGCTTATCATCACGAACAAGCACCAACTCACTAATGCCATCGTTATCACTGTCTGTCAGAATCGCACTTTGTACACCTTGCGTTTGATATTTAATCGACTCAAAGGTGGTCATGCGTGCTTGAACTTTCTGACGTGCTTGAGCTTTCTGACCAAGCTGTACTGAAGTACTGGTATCCAATCCAAACAAGTTCAGTAGCACTTCGACCTCGTCATTGCTTACCAGTACCAGGTCATATTGACCAGGCGTAGTCATTTGCGCGATAGCGGCTCTCACTACTTCGTTTCTGGCCAACGC
>DFOV01000020.1 GCA_002376965.1 Gammaproteobacteria bacterium UBA3532 | reverse complement strand
CAGAATGCCGCCAACAAACATCCAGGCTCGGTATAGCGGATAGATCCCTTTAGGGAAAATGGCATATAACGATAAGAAAACTGCGCTGACAACCAGTGGCCACCATTGCCATTTCGCGTTAAATAGCCAGGGAATAATAAGACTGAAAAAAAGCGGGAATGCCCACGACATCATCAACGCAAAGGAGCGTAGGGCAGCAGTATCATTTTTGTCGGCTAATTGTTGCATAGGAAGTCCTCGCTGGCGGTGCCTTTAATCTTAATCCATTTCGAATTCAAAGGCTTTTGCTTCATCAATAGCGGATTGCGGCTGTTCTTTTTTGCTCAAGATGACGTTGTTCATGACTAGATAATCCATCTCAGTAGCTAGAAAGCAGCGAATGGCATCGGCTGGCGAACATACCGGTGGTTCGCCACGGACATTAAAAGAGGTATTGATGACCACGCCTGTACCCGTTTTTTCCTTAAAAGCGCTGATTAAGCGATGAAATACTGGGTTGGTTTCTTTGTGGATAGTTTGAACCCGAGCTGAGTAGTCGACGTGGGTAATGGCCGGTAACGACGAGCGTGGTTGTTTCAATTTTTCTATACCAAACAGCTTTTCATCACCTTCTGGTAAACGCAGCGAATTTTTAACATCAGCTACCATTAACATGTAAGGGCTTTCGCGATCATGTTCAAAGTAGTCAGCAACGTCTTCCGCTAATACCGCGGGGGCGAAGGGACGAAACGACTCGCGGTATTTGATCTTGAGATTCATAATCGATTGCATTTCCTGGCTACGCGGATCGCCAAGAATAGAGCGGTTGCCCAAGGCGCGAGGGCCAAATTCCATCCGTCCTTGAAACCAACCAACGACAGCGCCATCGCTTAGGTGATCAGCAGTAACAGTTGCGGTTTCTGCATCAGTATATAATTCATATGGCAGGCTTTGCTCTTTTAGTACCTGCTCAATCTCTTCTGTTGTAAAGTCTGGCCCTAAATAGGCGCCTTGCATTTGATCATCAGTGGGCGAGTTGGATGCTACTCGCTGGCCTTCAAAATAATGGTGCCAGGCGACCAATGCTGCCCCCAGCGCGCCGCCCGCATCTCCTGCGGCGGGCTGAACCCATATATTCTCAAAGGGGCCTTCGCGCAATAACCGGCCGTTAGCCACGCAGTTGAGCGCTACACCGCCAGCGAGGCACAGGTTGTTAGCCCCCGTTGCTTTGTGAGCTGTTTGAGCAATTTTCAAGATAATTTCTTCGGTAACGACTTGTACCGAGCGCGCCAGATCCATTTCACGTTGGGTGACTTGATCTTCGGCCTTTCTAGGGGGGCCGCCAAATAGCTTATCAAACTTGCTGTTGGTCATGGTCAGGCCGGTGGCGAAATCAAAATAATCCATATTGAGTCGAAAGCTTCCATCTTCTTTAATATCAATAAGATGTGATTTTATCTGCTCGACATAAGCTGGTTCACCATAGGGCGCTAATCCCATCAACTTGTATTCACCTGAGTTGACCCGAAAGCCGGTGTAGTAGGTAAATGCGGAATATAATAATCCTAGCGAATGAGGAAATTGAATTTCCCAAAGAGGGGATAGTTTGTTGGCCTTACCCATCCAGGCCGACGATGTTGCCCACTCGCCTACGCCATCAAGGCATAGCACTAAAGCCTCGTCATAGGGGCTGGGGAAAAAAGCTGATGCGGCGTGCGACAGGTGATGTTCGCTAAAAAGTAGCTTTGGTAATTTGGCTTTCTTATCACCAATCATTTGGCGAAGTTCTCGCCGCAATACACTTTTCAGATAAAGCTTTTCTTTTAGCCATATAGGCATCGCCTGAATGAATGAGCGAATGCCTTTGGGCGCATTGCCCAAATAGGTCTCAAGCAGGCGCTCAAATTTGAGCATCGGCTTATCGTAAAAGATGATGGCATCCAGGTCGCCGATAGCGATGTTGGCGCTATCTAAGCAATATTGAATTGCCTCGGCTGGAAATGCTGGATCGTGCTTTTTTCGGGTAAAACGCTCTTCTTGAGCGGCGGCAATGATTTTTCCATCGCTCACAATGGCGGCTGCGCTGTCATGGTAATAAGCGGAAATACCAAGAATCGTTTTACTCATTCAACATAATCCTTGCAAATTGGGCCTTGGGCGGATGTTATAAGGGATTTAAGGGCTTGATACAAGGGCCCCTATACGTTAATTTGCTTGCCAGAACTGAATTGGCGCTGCATAAAGCCTGTTTTCGATAGTTACAAGTTTGGTATCTTACGCAATTTTTGGACAATTATGACCCGTTCTCGCAAGCTTATTTTTTATTCTATTCTTATTATTCTTCCTCTACTTATCCTGGCTAGTATCGAAATGGGATTGCGTATGGCCGGATATGGCGAAACCTATCCGCTCTTTATCGAGGCAAAGGCCCATGAGGGCTATAAACAGCCCAACCCGGATGTGGTTAAGCGCTTTTTCTCTTCGCCAGATCTGGCTCCCAATGTTAGCCCGGATACTGTTTTTTTTCGTGATAGAAAGGGAGATGATACGTTTCGTATCATGATTCAAGGAGGCTCTACAACCGCTGGTTTTCCGTATGGTCGTTGGGCTTCTTTAACAGGAATGCTGGAGCAGCGTTTTAAGCGTTTATACCCCGATAAGCAGATTGATATCATTAACACGGCAATGGCTGCCGTGAACTCCTATACATTGTTGGATTTTGTCGATGAAATTATCGCTGAAAAGCCCGATCTTGTATTGATATACGCTGGTCACAATGAATATTTAGGCGTAATGGGCGTGGGCTCAGCCTTTGCGGCTAAAGGTGGGCGCGGTGCAACCTTACTCTATCTTAAACTTAAGAACTTGCGTATTTATCGTTTGGTTGAATCAGTATATGTCAGTTTGATGACGCCTGATAAGCAAGATGGCAGTGCGGAAGATGGGCGCACACTGATGTCTAAAGTGGCGCGGGAAAAAAGCATTCCCTTTGACAGCGAGCTCTATCATGCAGGGATTGCGCAGTTTTCAGGTAATTTGGAGCTGATACTAAGTAAATATCAGGCGGCAGGTATTCCGGTAATGATCGGGACACTTGCCAGCAACGAAAAAGATCAGATACCTTTTTCTGAAGTGGCTGAGAAAGATGCGCTGTTTCCTGATATAGGGGTTAAGAAACCTGCGGCACTGATTGCTGAATACCACTCAAAACTGGAACAAACCCCGCATGATGCTGGGTATGCTTATACTCTTGGCTATCTGTATGAGCAGCAAGGCCAATACGAGCAAGCTTTGACCTATTATACTCAGGCCAAAGATTTTGACTTGTTGCGCTTTAGAGCACCTGAAGCCTTTAATCAGGTTATTCGCTCTGCTGCTGAAACCTTTGGGGCGGTTGTGGTTGATAGCCAACAGCTGATCCGTAAAGACACGGATCATGGCATTATCGGTAATCAGCACATGTTGGAGCATTTGCACCCCAATGTTCGTGGCTACTTTAAGCTAGGGGAGGCTTTTGGAGAGGCGATCCGGCAGCACAATTACCTAGGTAATGAACAGCCAGTTATCCCCTCAGCATTTTGGACTGACCAACCAGTTGTAAATGTTGATAAATTGTATGGTGAATTTAAAGTTGCTCAGTTAATGGCTGATTATCCCTTCACCACTGAGCGGCAGACAGTCACTATTCCTCATGGCTCTGAATCTGAAACCAAGGCGTTGTATAAGCGGATCAACGGTGCAAACTGGCTGTCAGTGCAAAAAGAAATGTTGGCTGAATATCAGAAAGAAAAGAAGTTTGATCTCGCAGCCAAGACTGCTGCCCTCATTAGTGACGCTTTCCCTTTTGATGCTCAAACAGCCTATATTTCTGGCCAGCTATATGCTAAATCAAACGACTATGCTCTGGCTTCTTATTATTTAGCGCGAGCAGTTTCTATAGATCAGCAAAACACTAACTATATGTTGACTGCTGCTCATTATTTATTTCTCAATCGGAAGTTTGATCAAAGCCTGGAGTTGCTTGAGACAGCTAAATCAAAAGACCCGCAAAATGAGCGCATCGATATGTTTATATCGAGAGTGGAAGACATGAAAAAGCGGCTGAACCACTAGGCGGAAACGAAAGTGCTTGCACATGAGCAATTGGCGTGGCTGAAACAATCAGGAAAAGCCTGTTGGCTCGGGCTGAGTGGTGGTGTGGACTCCATCGTACTCGCCCATTTGCTGCTACAGCATAAAGTGGCGTTTACAGCGGTTCATATCAATCACAGGATCAGCTCGCAAAGTGATGCGTGGGCTAGTTTTTGTGAAGAATGGTGTCAGCGACAAGGTGTTCCGTTTGTCGTTGAGACCCACCACTCAGGGCTAGCTGATCATCCCAATCTTGAAGCAACTGCGCGGGATTTTCGCTATCAAATATTTGCCAAGCACGTGGCGCCAGATGGGCTACTGTTAACAGCGCATCATGCCAATGACCAAGCTGAAACAATACTGTTACGACTGATGCGTGGCGCAGGGCCTACCGGCTTACGTGGTATGGCGATGTTGAGCGAGCGAGGGCACTATCAGGTTTATCGGCCATTACTTCTCACTCCTCGTCCAGCGATTGTTCAATACGCTCGGGAGCAACAAATCAGCTGGGTTGAAGACGAGTCAAATCAATCTTTGGATTATGATAGAAATTATATCCGGCACCAAATTATTCCCGCATTTGAGAAGCGATGGCCTAATGCTGTTAGTAGTATCGAGCTCAGTCGGGCGCATATTGAAGCTGAATCAACGGCATTGAAATACTGGGCTGAAAAATCAATGCAACCTTATGCCAACCGGCGCAGCCTTGGTTTCGAAGCATTAGCCGAGCTTGGTAATGAGGGGCGGGCAGTAGTGATACGTCAATGGCTGGCTCAGCAAGAGCTTGGCTTAACTATGCCTAAAATGCGCCAACTGTTGGAATATTTGCAAACTAGCATGGCAACGGGTGATAACCAACATTGGCAGGTTGAGGTTGATCAGCGCTGGATTCTCGCTGGATATGACCAGCGTGTTCATCTAGTGCATGGATACTTTTACCAGATGGCGCTGTTCCCAAAAGCGATCGCTGTAGCTGATTTTGCCCATAATACTGAGGCCGTTAAGTATAAGTGGGGTGAAGGCTACATCACGATTAGGCCTTCAACTCAAGGAAAACTACGCCTTCCTAAGCAAGGAGAAAAGCTAACCATCGTTAAGCGTCGTGGAGGAGAAGTTTGCTGGCCGAGTAACAGAGCAAAGTCGCGGAGCTTAAAAAAGCTATTGGTTGAATGGAAAGTGCCACCTTGGGTTCGCCCCGTAATGCCGTTAATTTATTATGATGATGAGTTGGTGGCAATTGGCAACATCGCTGTTTGTAGAGGACACGAGAAGCTGAAGCAGGGTGAAGTTGGGTTGGAAATAGTCTGGATTTATTAAACAGGCCTCTACCACTTCTTCTTCTGGCCAAACAGACTTTCGAGATTTTCGTCTTTCTCTTCGCCTTCGTCTGGGGCTGGTCCTTTGGGCTTTTCAGCTTCAGTTATAGCAAGTAGGTCTTTTAAAGCCTGCAGTTTTTCTTGAGCGTATGGAGTGTTAATACCGCTCTTCAGGATAGAGTTGTAGGCACGGGTGTAGTGTTGTCGTGCCGAGCCATATTGGGCTTGTGCTTTGGCTACATGTCCGAGCTTGATAAAGGTTTCTACATTAATTTTGAGGATGAGCAGATCAAGATCAGGAGCCAGCTCTTTGTAGTCGCTCTCCTGTACCTTCCCTCGTTGATACATCAAGACGAAAATTTTGCGAATTTTTCGCAGGTTTTTAACTACCTTCGCCAGCTCACCCTCGTCATTGGGTAAAATGTAGCCACCGTTAGAGGTTTGGGTTGCAACCGTTTCTCGTTCGGTGATTGCCGCTTGAATGGCATTATCAATACCGGGAAGATCCGATGCTGTTTGTTTTGCTTGTTCGAGGTTTTCTATGACTCGCTCTATCAGCGCCGCCTTTATTCTGCCATCGAGGCTGACGGTTTTAACCTTATCCAACAAATCCTGAGTATCTGATGCGCGAGCCCGGTAGCGGGACGCTTCCTGCCGATGTTGGGCGGCGACATATTCTCTGCGTTGGGAAATCGCATTGATCGTTATTAAAACGACAACCAACACGGCCACAAAGGCCAAAACATACATTGGAGACATGAATTTCAGCTCACCCTGTTACACATCAATTATCGACAGGATCTAAATACCGACCTGTCCATGTTTCTAAAACGATAAAGTCACTTGAACGATATATAAAGTTTGATTTTTTTTCAATCAAATATAATGCGTCACTATACAATCCTTCCCTAAGGATAGTTCAGCTTTTAGCTAAATGCCTGTGCTGATAGGGATATTTAACAAATTTTTCAATTAGCTTTCTCTTTTTTAAGGCCTAAAAACGGTCTTTAGCCTTACGCAGTTCAATAAACTGTTGTTCAGCCGGTATTTGAGCACTGTCTCTGACACGCATGAAAGGGTTTATCGCTTGCTCTTGTTCGATAGTGGTGGGAAGTGTTGGACGGCTTTGCTGGCGCTGAGCGATACACCATTTTTTGTATTGGATTAGCGCGTCGTTGTTTGGCTCTACGTGTTCTGCGAAGGCAATATTTGCCAGGGTATATTCATGGGTGCAATAGACCTTGGTTTCGCCTGGAAGCTGAGCGAACCGTTGCAAACTATGGTAGAGCATTAATGCTGAGCCATCGAATATCCGTCCACACCCAGCAGAGAAAAGGGTATCACCACAAAAAAGAGTATTTAGCTCGGGGTTGTAATAGGCAATGTGATCGATAGTGTGGCCTGGGCAGTTAATGATTCTAAAGGTCAAATCTTTTCCAAGATCTATCGCATCGTCATCATTTAGCGGCTGGTCCGCATAGCTAAATCGCGCTGTATTAGGGGCGTAAACCATGGCACCAGTTTGCTCAACCAACGAGCGTACACCACCGGTATGGTCTGGATGGTGGTGAGTAATGAATATATGTGTGAGTGTGATATGATGCTCGGCGATATAATGTAATACTGGGTTCGCGTCGCCGGGATCAATGGCAATTGCTTTGTTCTCATAGCGGATTATCCAGATATAATTATCAGAGAAAGCGGGCAGGGGAATAATATCTATATGTGGGCGGTTCGACTTCACATGGCACCTTTATGTTGTAAAGAGCATTCTAGATGTTAACAGAGTATGCGAGAGTTCCTGCGCATTGGTATCAGCAATGTGGTGGCAACTATTATCGTAAAGAGTTGCTCCAGCTGGTTGCTCCTATGTGTGATAATAGCAAAATAGATAGCATGCTGCTGCTCGGAGACCTTTCAGCCCGACTAGGAGACTTACCGGTCGACTACCGTAAAGCCTGCGTCGTTACCCAAAGAATGACACCTAAAACGTCAGTGATCAGTGATCTAAGCTGCATTCCTACTCAATCAAATGCATTCGACATGGTCGTTATTGCGCATCAGTTTGAATATGTCGACAACCCACACGGCTTACTCAATGAAATAGAGCGGGTATTACAGCCTGATGGCGAATTGATTATCGCCGGATTCAACACCTTTCGGTTGTGGCAGCTTATTGAACTAACTCGGCGCTATCGTTATAAACTGGACAGAAAAGAGCAGCCCATTGGTCTTAATCGTTTAAGAGATTGGCTAAAATTATTGGGCTTTGAGGAAGTGAGTTTTCACTGTTACGGCATATGTCCACCGGTTCAATGGTTTCTTGCTAATTTTCATGCTCGGCCCTGGGTGCGTTCTGCCTGTGATAAGCTACCATTTCTGGCTAATGCCTATGTGCTGAAAGCCAAGAAAAGGGTAACGGGGATGACACCAATACGCCCAAGCTGGAAGGTGCCTGGCCGGTTGGTTCCTGGTGGATTAGGAACAGCAACGCGCCAAGCAAAAGAAGCAGCTACTCAAGCAAAAAAGGGATAAACACACGTCATGACAGAGCAGTCAACTATGACAAAACAATCAGTAGAAAAGGCAAAGCAATCGGTAGAAAAGGCAAAACAATCTGCCGAAGCAAAGGCCGAACAGTCCGCTGAAGCAAACAACCAAGTCGTCACACTTTATACCGATGGTGCATGTAAGGGTAATCCTGGCCCTGGCGGGTGGGGCGCCTATTTGAAGTATAAAGGCAAAACGCGTGAGCTATGCGGCGGTGAAAAAGAAACGACGAATAACCGCATGGAATTATTAGCGGCAATTGAAGGCTTAGAAGTGCTGACCCGCGGATGCAAGGTAGAGCTTTTTACCGATTCTCAATACATGCGTCAAGGTATCACCCAATGGATCCACAACTGGAAGAAGAATGGTTGGAAAACGTCGAACAAAAAGCCAGTTAAAAACGCAGATTTATGGCAACGCCTAGATGCCCAAGTAAAACGCCATCAGGTTGAGTGGCATTGGGTGAAAGGGCACAGTGGTCATCCTGGCAATGAAAAAGCCGACGAGCTAGCCAATCGTGGCGTGCCAGGATAAGCGTGGAGACCCGTAGATGAGACAAGTCGTACTGGATACAGAAACAACGGGTATCGGCACCGCAGATGGCCACCGTATTATCGAAATCGGTTGCGTAGAATTAGATAATCGACGACTAACCGGTAGACACTATCATGTGTATTTACAGCCAGATCGTGAAATCGACGCCGAAGCCATGGAAGTGCATGGCATCACCCATGAGTTTTTGGCTGATAAACCGCGCTTTCCTGAAGTGGTTGATGAGTTTCTGGCTTTTATTCGTGGCTCAGAGTTAATCATTCATAACGCCCCCTTTGACGTTGGCTTTATTGACTATGAGCTATCACTGATTGGTGCTCAATATGGTTGCACCAATGACTATGCTGATGTGCTGGATAGCTTGGTTTTAGCGCGGGAGATGCACCCAGGCCAGAAAAACAGCTTGGATGCGCTATGCCGCCGCTATCAAATCGACAACTCAAAACGCGAACTGCATGGCGCACTATTAGACTCCGAGATCCTGGCCGACGTATATCTAGCCATGACCGGCGGCCAAATAGCCCTAAGCCTCGATTCGGGAAAAGATGACGGCGGTGAACAAGGGGCCGCGAAGCTAAAGCGAGCCTTCAACTTAAAGGTAGTTCGAGCCAGCGAAGACGAGCTGGCAGCGCATGAAAAGAAGCTGGCGCAGATTGATAAAGCCAGTGGTGAGGCGCTTTGGCGGTCGTTGTGATACGCCAGCCTGTAGTTAAAACGATTAGACCCATGTCTAGCATATCTTCAAAAGTTAACTAAGAACCATAGCTCTAAATAGCTAAGCTTGTGTCGCATAATTTTAAAACTGTTTTAAAGGACAGTTTTTGAGGGCGCCCGCTCAACAATGATCGCAAGGAAAAAAGCTGTATTTTTCTGGCATAACGAAATAACCAATAGTTATAACCTATGTGCTACAAGGGTTTGGCCTGATATGCTAAAGTGAAGGAAATTAAATCAACGGACGGGATATACGGCAAAAACCCGTCTAATATAAGTTATGCGAATAAATCAGATGGAGTGTGTTAAATGGCGTTTGTAGAGCCAATCACGATAAAAGACGCGATTGATAATGTACACAAGAAGAAATACTTGCTGCCAGCCATCCAGCGAGAGTTTGTTTGGGGAGCAGATCAGATCGAACGACTCTTTGACTCATTAATGAGGGACTACCCAATAAGTTCCTTCTTGTTTTGGGAGGTAGAGAAAGCCAATATCGATAACTACCAGTTCTATGAGTTTGTGCGCGAATATCATGAAAGGGACAATACGCACAATCCAAAAGCAAATATTGATGGGGAATCCGGTATTACTGCGATTTTGGACGGGCAACAACGACTAACATCGCTATATGTTGGGTTGAAAGGAACCTATGCTTATAAGCTCCCACGTAAGAGATGGGACAATGATTCTGCATTCCCAAAACGAAAACTCTGTTTGAACTTGCTTGCACCTACCGATGATGGTGACTTGGAATATGAGTTTAAATTTCTAACAAAAAAGGAATCGGAACAATCTGATGACGAACACTTCTGGTTTGCCGTCTGTGATGTACTTAATTTGACCGAGGCAGTTGATGTTAATGATTATCTTCTAGAAAAAGACATCTCGGAATATGGGAAAGATAAGTTCAGATTTGCTAATAAAACGCTTTTCAAATTGTACGAAGTAATTCACAAAAACAAGTCAATAAACTTCTTCTTAGAAAGAGGAGAGAGTTTAGATAAAGTTCTCAATATATTTATTCGCGTAAATAGTGGTGGAACACAATTAAGCTATTCTGATCTTTTGCTTTCAATAGCCACTGCGCAATGGAAAGAAAAAGATGCCAGAGAGGAAATTACAGCGTTTGTTGACGAAATAAATGCTATAGGCGACGGTTTTAATATTAACAAAGATTTTGTGTTGAAAAGTTGCTTGGTTATATCTGGGTTTAGGGATATAGCATTTAAAGTTGATAATTTTAACCAGGAAAACATGCTTGCCATTGAAAAACAATGGGATGACATAACGAAAGCAATCAAATCTGCAATTATTTTGATTTCAAGCCTTGGTTATCACAGAGATACATTAACCTCAAACAATGCCCTTATACCAATAGCTGGGTACCTATATAAGATTGGTAGTCCAGAAAACTTTTCTGAATCATCCAAATATCAAAATGATAGGCAAAAGATTTTCAAGTGGCTAGTGATGGTGCTCTTGAAAAGGACGTTTAGTGGGCAGCCTGACAATGTGCTTAGGCCGATTCGTGAGACCATCAACGCCTCTGAAGATGGATTTCCGTTGCTTGAGATTGTGAATAAATTGAAAGGCGGAACTAAAGCAATATCATTTGATGACGACGAAATAGACAATCTTTTGTATTACCAATATGGGCGAGCATACACCTATTCCGCCCTTGCGTTTATCTATCCATCGCTCGATTTTAGAAATAAGTTTCATCAAGACCACATATTTCCAAAGAAGCTATTTACCAGAAAACGGCTTGAGCAGCGCGGAATAAAAACCGAGGATATCGAGTTTTATCTAGAAAAATTTAATTATTTGGCCAATTTGCAGCTACTTGAGGGCGTTCCTAACCAAGAAAAATCAGGGAAGGATTTTCATGTCTGGATAAAAGAAAAGTATCCGAATGAAAATGATAGAAGAGCGTATATGAAAAGACACTATATTCCAGATATTGACCTTACATTAGAAAACTTCAGGCAGTTCGTAGAAGAAAGAGAAAAGCTCCTCGTAGCGGAATTTAAGAAATTGCTAACATACGAGATCGCATAATCGGGTAGCCGAGGGTATCTA
>DFOV01000359.1 GCA_002376965.1 Gammaproteobacteria bacterium UBA3532 | reverse complement strand
TGGTTAACGCAGCCATCAACTCAATGACTTTTCCATAGGCGACCTGTTCATGCCCACGAACAACCACATCGGCACCAGGTTCACTTTCGCGATACGCCAGCACATACTCTTCGATCTGAAGGCTTGATACTCTCTCAGCCTGCTCATTCCCAAGACTAATCCAGTAGTCGCCCACCGCATCAACCGTAACAACAATGTACTTAGACTCTTTGTTTGGTAGTGGTTGCGCGCTGGCTTGTGGAAGATCAACTTTTACCCCCTCAGCCAACATCGGAGCTGTCACCATAAAAATCACTAACAAAACCAACATGACATCAATATAGGGGACCACATTGATCTGAGCCATTGGACGATTTTTTGACTTAGCCATACAAGTGTCCTATCTAGGATTGGCGGGCTGTCACGTGAAGCTGCCGATGAAGAATGCTATTAAATTCATCGATAAAATTCTCATAGAGCGTTTCGACCTGCTCTAACTGCACGACAAATTTATTGTAAAAAATAACCGCAGGAATCGCTGCAAACAGGCCTATTGCGGTTGCTATCAAAGCTTCGGCAATGCCCGGAGCCACAGTAGCAAGGGTGACATGCTTTTGCGCTCCTAAAGCAATAAAAGAATTCATAATACCCCACACTGTGCCAAACAAGCCTACATACGGACTGGTTGAGCCAACGGTTGCTAAAAATGGAATATGTGACTCAAGACTTTCGACTTCGCGTGATGCTGCAACTTTCATTGAGCGGGTTGTCCCATCCATGATGTATTGTGGAGAAGCGCCACCCTGCTTCTTTAAACGCACAAACTCTTTGAAACCCGACACAAAAATACGCTCTATACCCGTTGCAGGCTTTGGAGCATGATTTAGTTCGGAGAATAGTTTTGACAATTCTACCCCCGACCAAAATCGTTCTTCAAAAGCGTTGGCCTTACGTTTTGCACGCCCTAGCATTCGATACTTGGGTATAATTAACCCCCAAGAAAAGACCGATGCCACAATCAGCAAGCCGATGACCAATTGAACCACCAAGCTTGCTTCCATCACAAGCTGGATAATGGATAATTGTTCGTTCAAGATATCTCTCCTATACCTTTCGTTCCGTCGGCGTTAAGCCAAAGTGTTTATATGCAAGGTTACTGGCTATACGTCCTCTGGGCGTCCTTTGGATAAAGCCTTGTTGTATTAAATAGGGTTCCAATACGTCTTCAATAGTGTCTTTGGCCTCTCCAATAGCAGCAGCTAAACTATCCAGCCCAACTGGACCACCATCAAATCTCTCGATGATACTTTCTAACAGCTTTCTATCCATCATGTCAAAGCCACAAGCATCAACATCCAAAATTTTTAAAGCTTTCTGAGCGATAGGCTGATTAATAAAACCTTCATTTTCAATATCGGCATAGTCTCGAACCCTACGTAACAAACGATTGGCAATTCTCGGCGTACCACGAGCCCGTGCGGCAATTTCTCGCGCTCCTTGGTGATCAATTTCCACACCAAGCATGCCTGAAGCACGCTCGACAATGATTGTTAGATCGTCCACCGAGTAGAACTCCAAACGTTGAACAATGCCAAACCGATCACGAAGCGGTGAGGTCAACAACCCTGCTCGGGTAGTTGCACCGATTAGAGTGAAAGGTGGCAAATCAATTTTTATTGAGCGAGCGGCCGGTCCTTCACCAATCATTATATCCAGCTGATAATCTTCCATTGCTGGATACAATATTTCTTCGACCATAGGTGATAGACGGTGGATTTCGTCTATAAATAGCACATCGTTCTCTTGCAAATTAGTTAATAACGCAGCTAGATCACCGGCTTTCTCCAATACTGGGCCCGAAGTTGGCTTTATTCCTACCCCCATTTCATTTGCAATGATCATGGCCAACGTCGTTTTCCCTAAGCCAGGTGGACCGAAAATCAGCACATGATCCAGCGCTTCATCGCGTTTCTTTGCTGCGCCTAGAAAGACCCCCATTTGCTCTTTAACTTTTGGCTGTCCATGGTAGGTATCGAGTGTTTTGGGGCGTATAGCACGATCTCGACTCTCATCTACATCAGGATGGGTTGATACCAGACGGTCTTCTTCAATCATGAGTTATGCCACCAGACGTTATTTTTTAACCATAAGCTGCAATGCCAGCCGAATAAGCTCTTGACTCGAACCAGCTTCGACCCCGACGTTTTTAACACATTTTTCTGCTTCAGCCGGTTTATACCCCAATGCTACCAGCGCACTAAGCGCATCCTCGATCATCTGCGCCCTGTCATTCGAAGACGAAGGTTGGATACTACTCGGTTGGTTTAGTTCCACATCTGTCGACGGCGCTTGAACATCTCGCACTTTATCCGCCATTTCTATTAGCAACCGTTCGGCCGTTTTCTTACCGACACCAGGCAGCCTGACCAACATAGCGCTGTCACCATGTTTTACTGCAGAAACAAACTCAGAGACGCTCATACCGGACAATATTGCCAGCGCTAGCTTAGGACCAACACCATTGACCTTTATCAGTATTCTAAATAATTTGCGCTGGAGAAGATCACTAAAAGCGAACAACTGATGTGCATCTTCCCTAACACTCAGGTGCGTATATAATACCACCTTTTCATTTTGGTCGGCCGGTAGCTCATAAAAGGTCGACATCGGCGCCAATACCTCATACCCCACCCCGTTAACATCTATCATCAGTGCCGGTGGCTGCTTCTCACATATATACCCTACTAAACGCCCTATCATCGCCATCTTCCTCTAACTGTATTTCTTACACCATCCATCTTTACGAGCTGATTACGCATATGCATGTGACAAAAAGCAACACCCAATGCGTCTGCAGCGTCACTAGGCGGCTTTTTGTTGAGATGAAGTAGCTGCGTGATCATCTGCTGCATCTGATTCTTATCCGCGCCACCGTATCCCACCACGGACTGCTTGATTTGACGTGCGCTGTATTCCGCGACGCTAAGACCATTTGACACACCGGCAACGATAGCAGCGCCCCGAGCCTGACCGAGCTTTAAAGCCGAATCGGCGTTGGTGGCCAAAAATACTTTCTCTATCGCCATTTCGTCTGGCTGATAGGTTCGAATAATATGTTGAAGCGACTCAAATATGGTTTTAAGCCGTTCAGGAAGGGCTGCATCATGGGTGCGAATGCACCCACTAGCTACGTATTGATGGGATTGGTTAGCCAGTTGTTTGATTAAGCCGTAACCTGTCACCCGTGAACCCGGATCAATCCCTAGGAAAAGCGCCATAGGCTATCCCAGTTGCGCCATAACCTCTTCGGAAATATCCGCGTTGGTATAAACATTCTGACTATCATCCAGATCTTCCAGCATATCGACCAAGCGTAAAAGTTTAGCAGCGTCGCCTGCATCCAGAGCTGCGGTTGTCGAAGCCACCATGGAAACTTCGGCAGATTCGGGCTCATGTCCCGCTTCTTTTAGTCCGTCGACCACGGCACCGAAGTTTTCCGGTGTGGTTTGAACCTCGATAGAACCCGCTTCGCTGATCACATCCTCAGCCCCGGTATCAAGAGCCACTTCCATTATGGCATCTTCGTCTACCGCTTCAGCATCAAACCAAACCTGTCCTTTTTTTTCAAAAAGATAAGCGACCGAACCGTTCGTACCTAAGTTGCCACCACATTTAGAAAATGCATGGCGCACATCAGCCACAGTTCGGTTACGATTATCGGTCATGCATTCAACCATAACAGCTACGCCATTCGGGCCATAGCCTTCGTATACCACTTCATCCAAGTTGGCACCGTCATCACCACCTGCACCGCGTTTTATGGCGCGATCGATGGTGTCTCGAGTCATATTGGCTCCAAGGGCTTTATCAATGGCCGCCCGTAATCGAGGGTTACTGTCAGCATCAGGACCACCAGCCCTTGCAGCAACAGTAATTTCACGGATTAATTTAGTGAATATTTTTCCTCGTTTAGCATCCTGGGCAGCTTTGCGGTGTTTGATATTTGCCCATTTACTATGGCCAGCCATGATGGTCTCCTATTCTGATTCTTTTGTTTCGGCTGCAACTTCGCGCAACCGAATGCCCAGCTCCTGCAATTGAGCCATATCCACTGTTGCAGGTGCATCAGTTAAAGGGCAGCCTGCTGTCTGGGTTTTAGGGAATGCCATAACATCACGAATGGTTTTCGCGCCGGTCATTAGCATCACCAGGCGATCCAAACCGAACGCCAAGCCACCATGGGGTGGAGCTCCGTATTTCAGAGCATCTAGTAAGAATCCAAATTTGGCTTCAGCTTCCTCTTCACTAATGCCCAACACATCAAAAGCAGCTTGCTGCATGTCTGGATCGTGAATACGAATCGAGCCACCACCGACTTCCGTTCCATTCAGAACCATGTCATAAGCACGAGATAGTGCGGACTCGGGGTCTTGTTTTAACGCTTCAGCATCATTAACCGATGGCGCCGTAAATGGATGATGCAGAGCATTCCAACGACCATCGCCTTCTTCAAACATAGGGAAGTCGACAACCCAAAGTGGTTTCCACTCGTCAGCGACCAAGCCGTTATCTTCTCCGAGTTTAATACGCAAGGCACCAAGTGCTTCATTTACTACTTTCGCTTTGTCAGCACCAAAGAAAATAATGTCGCCAGTTTCAGCACCGGTACGGCTCAAGATACCATCAACAGCTTCTGGGGTTAGAAATTTAACAATCGGAGACTGAAGACCATCAATGCCAGCGTTGACATCGTTGACTTTTATATAAGCCAACCCTTTGGCGCCATAGATACTAACAAACTTGGTATACTCATCAATTTCTTTACGGCTTAGCTTGTCTGCCCCTTGTGGCAAACGAAGCGCTGCGACACGCCCTTTCGGATCGTTGGCCGGGCCAGAGAAGACTTTAAAGGAAACCTTTTCTAACAAGTCGGCGATATCAACCAATTCCAGCGGAATACGTAAATCAGGCTTATCAGAACCATAACGCTGCATTGCTTCGCTAAATGGCATACGAGGAAACGGGTTAGGCAGCTCAACATCCAGCAAAGTCTTGAACAGATGGCGAATCATATCTTCGCTCATGCCCATGATCTCATCTTCATTCAAAAACGAAGCCTCGATATCCAGCTGAGTGAACTCTGGTTGCCGATCCGCACGTAAATCTTCGTCACGGAAACATTTAACGATTTGATAGTAGCGCTCCATCCCCGCAACCATAAGCAACTGTTTAAACAACTGCGGGGATTGCGGAAGCGCAAAGAATGAACCATTGTGTGTTCGACTAGGAACCAGATAGTCACGCGCACCTTCGGGCGTTGCCTTGGTTAGCATGGGGGTCTCGATATCGAGAAAGCCTTCGTCTTCGAGGTAGCGGCGCAGAACCTTGGTCGTCTCCGCACGAAAACGTAATCGTGTAGCCATCTCTTCACGACGCAAATCCAAATAACGAAAACGTAAACGCGTTTCTTCACCTACTGGACGATATTCACTGATTTGGAAAGGTAACGGAGCAGCGGCGTTCAGAATTTCGAGCTCCAAACCATAAATTTCGATTTCACCGGTTGGGATATCTGGATTAACCGTACCCTCAGGTCTTGCACGAACACGACCACGCATGCGTATTACGTACTCACTGCGGAGGCGCTCAGCTTTTTCGAAAACGGCCGGATCATCTGGGTCAAAAACCACTTGCACAATTCCGTCTTTATCACGCATGTCGATAAAAACGACACCACCATGATCTCGGCGCCGGTGAACCCAACCAGCTAACTCTACTTCTTTATCAATAAATGATGCGTTAATTTCACCGCAATAATGTGTGCGCATGGTAACTCGCTCTCTCCGCTATACTGTTGGGTCTTCACTCTTATTTAGAAGACGGTGTTTCTTTCTTCGATGCTGATGTGGAATCGCTTTTACTTTCGTTTTTACTGTCACTTTTGTTTTCAGCCTTCTTTTTACCTTTAAAGTCGGTTTCGTACCAGCCAGATCCCTTGAGTTGAAAACCGGCGGCTGAAATCAATTTTTTAAGTGATGAGGTGTTACAGTCTGGGCACTCGGTCAACGGCGCATCCGACATTTTCTGTAACTTCTCTAGTTCGTGGCCACAATTCTCACAACGATATTCATAAATTGGCATAGAATCCCTCACAACAGCGAGCCCATTGTCTCGCCATCAACGCTAAACCAAACGGCACATTATAGCCGCACGCCATATCGAAACAAGCATTTGTCAGTAATCAACAATGACAAAGGCCAAATTTCAACGAGCCTATTTATTGGGGCGATTTGTTCTATTACAACGTTTTTCCGCAATAACAGTTAATTAACGCGTTTTTACACCCAATTTCTGGACGCAATACAAACTACCGACTAGTTTTTATACATAAGGGGGATGTGGACGCGAGACAGATACCGTCTTCCGACAGTAAACAATAAACATCTTAAATGAGTTAAACAGGCTCTAGAGAACGAACAAAATTACATAGTACAGCGGGTGTATTGAGATATGAGACATAATAAGCTATTGAAGTTTGGCCTACTAGTGGGTTTGGTGTTTGGTTTAAGTGCATGTGGCGACGACTCCAGCAAATCACCACAAAGCGCAGCCCCATCAGACTCCAAAGCGTCGCAGAGCCAGTCCAGTCAGCCTGCGGCTAAAAAACCATCGGCCTCTCCCAAACCTGATATGAAAAAGGCCATGGAAAATGTAGAAAAGGATGTGGAAGCAGCCAAAACAAGTGTCGTGGAGAAAGTTGAACGCGAAGCGAAAAGCTTCTCTCCTGATACCGACTTAGTCGAAGCCTATAGAGAAATCCTTGAATCACAAGATCTAGCTACATTTAAAAAATCATCAAAGCTTGATGGGAAGGTCACCTTACATATTGACGCTTCCGAAGCCGTTATTGATGAGCTGAATGCACTGAGTGACAAATCGGCTCGCAATGCACGGGCTGTAGAACTGTTCTGTGAAAAAGATATTTTGGGTCTAGCAAAAGCCCAGCAGCTCGAAATGCGCGTGAAAGTTTGGAAACCTGATGGCGGCTTTTCACCCTTGGCAAAAGCAGACTGCTCAGATCCTGGCTAGTTCAAAGTAAGCAGTAATTCCTATCAGACGCAGGGATGCGCCGATATATCCAGCGATAGTTTGTAATAATCGCTAATCCCCTTTTCTTCTCAGGAAGAATCCCCTATCCTCTGGCGCAGTTTCCTTCTTCTTGCGGAATGTCTATGGAAAATACGTCTAAATCAATATTAGTCACCGGTTGCTCAAGTGGGATCGGCTACCATTGTGCTCGCATATTGCATGACCGCGGCTACTTGGTGGTTACTAGTGCTCGCAAACAAGCAGACGTAAACAAACTCAAGGAAAATGGCTGGCATGCCGTGTTGCTTGATGTCGACGACGATAAATCCATTGAAAGTGGACTGGAAGCTTGTCTGCGTATTACAGCTGGCAAACTAGACTTTTTGTTTAACAATGCCGGGTTCGGTCAGCCAGGCGCCGTTGAAGATTTAACGCGTAAAAATCTCGAACGCCAATTCACTACCAACGTTTTTGGCACCTTCGAGTTAACAAGACGAGTTATCAAGCTGATGCGCCAACAAGGGCATGGACGTATCGCTTTTAATAGTTCGGTGCTTGGTTTGGTCAGCCTACCGTTTCGCGGAGCCTACAATGCATCGAAGCATGCGATGGAAGGCTTAACGGATACCCTGCGCATGGAATTAAAGATGACCCAGACCAATATTCAGGTCGGCTTGATCGAACCGGGCCCTGTTGAGAGCCTGTTCCGACAAAACGCCTTGATGGCACTCCGCGACAATCTTAATTTCAGTGAAAGCCCACATAAACAGGCCTACGAAAGTGTTATAAAGCGACTCGCTAAACCGGGCCCTGCAGCGCCATTCACTTTACCAGCCGATGCAGTAGCGGCCAAGCTAATTGATTTTTTAGAAAGCACAAAACCTAAGCCAAGATATTACGTTACTTTTCCGACCTACCTTTTTGGCTATCTCAAGAGAATTCTATCCACCAACGCGCTCGATCGCGTGCTGATGAAAGTTTCGCGAGGAGAAAATAAGTAGTGTATTTGGCCCTCGCTCCGATGGAAGGCGTACTTGATTTTTGGGTGCGTGATTTACTAACACAATGTAATCAATATGATCTTTGCGTAACAGAATTTGTACGAGTGGTTGACCAGTTATTACCGGAACGCGTATTTTTCCGAATGAGTCCAGAGTTATATAACAGCGGCTTCACTCAAGCGGGAACACCCGTTCGTATTCAGTTGTTAGGCCGCGAACCAGGCTGGATGGCTGAAAATGCCGTACGGGCGATAGAGTTGGGCTCTCAAGGTGTCGATATTAACTTTGGCTGTCCATCAAAAGGCGTTAACCGTAAAAACGGCGGCGCAGCTATGCTTCAAGAGCCAGAATCCATCTATCGGGTGGTCAAGTCTGTGCGTGATGCGGTTCCACAGCGACATGTTGTATCAGCAAAAATTCGACTGGGCTGGGATACCGATACATTCAGCTGCGATATAGCTGATGCAGTCGCAGCAGGAGGAGCTAATGAACTGGTCGTGCATGGCCGAACCAAACAAGACGGTTATCGTGCCGATGCCATCAACTGGAATGCTATTCAGAAAATCGTTCAACGCCTAAGTATTCCGGTGTGTGCCAATGGTGAGATTTGGGATCATAAAGACGCCAATCAATGTATTCAACATAGCTCCACCAACCGCCTTATGGTTGGACGAGGTGCACTAACCACTCCCAACCTGTCTCAAGTTATCAGGCACAATAGCCAAATAATGCTTTGGGATGAGGTTGTATCAATTTTGCTGGCTTACCTGGATCAGGACGTACCGGGGAATGCCCCACTTTACTTTCCCAGACGCATTAAGCAATGGCTTAAATATCTCAAAAAAAGCTATCCGCAAGCCATAACGCTTTTTGAGCATATTCGCGCGTTAAACGACATAATGAGTATTAGAAAAGCACTTGATACTGCACAGGCAACGAACCAACGACAACAGGCAATTTAATTGACCTTGTTGCGCCTGTGCCAAAAGTCTATTATGTTTGCGCCAGAAATTTCATTGCTGCCTCAACACCCGTTTCTGGGTAGGAAGCATTTTTAACGACATTAGACCCGAGGACACTATGCGAAGTAGTCGCTACCTTATTTCAACACTAAAAGAAACGCCTGCCGACGCAGAAATTATCAGTCACCAGCTCATGCTACGTGCTGGCATGATCCGAAAGCTTGCTTCAGGCTTATATACCTGGCTACCAACAGGACTGCGCGTATTGCGTAAAGTCGAGAATATCGTTCGTGAAGAAATGAACCGCTCGGGCGCTATTGAGGTGTTAATGCCAGTAGTTCAACCGGCAGAGCTTTGGGAAGAATCAGGTCGTTGGGAGCAGTTTGGTCCAGAGCTATTACGCATTGCCGATCGTCATGATCGAACCTTTTGCCTAGGCCCAACCCATGAAGAAGTGATCACCGATCTGGCTCGCAAAGAAATCCGCAGTTACAAACAATTGCCGGTTAATTTCTACCAGATCCAAACCAAATTTCGCGATGAAGTCCGACCTCGTTTTGGCGTGATGCGCGCTCGTGAATTCACCATGAAAGATGCCTATTCTTTCCACCTGAATGAAGAATCCTTAGTGGAAACATATGACGCAATGTTTGATACGTATTGCCGAATATTTAGCCGCATGGGGCTCGAATTTAGAGCAGTATTGGCGGATACCGGTAGCATTGGTGGGAGTGGATCGCATGAGTTTCACGTTTTGGCCGAATCAGGTGAAGACGCGATTGCCTTTAGCTCTGATAGCGATTATGCCGCCAACATCGAAAAGGCAGAGTGTTTGGCACCTGATACGCCCCGCGCTGCTCCAACGCAACCAATGCAGGAAGTCGCCACACCAAACCAGCATAGCATCGAAGAAGTATCTCAAGCGCTCGATGTAAAGCCTGTGCAACTGGTGAAAACGCTGATTGTTCGTGGTGAAGAGGAAGGAGCATTAGTTGCCCTTATTCTCCGTGGCGATCACGAACTGAATGATGTCAAAGCACAAAATATTGAAGGCGTAGCCAATCCATTAGAGTTTGCCTCAGATGAAGAAATCAAGGCTAAGCTTGGCTGTTCAACGGGATCCATCGGACCAGTCAGCTTGGACATACCGACCTTTGTCGACCGCGCAGCCAGCGTTTTATCTGATTTTGTCTGTGGCGCCAATAAAGATGGGTTCCATCTAACGGGTGTTAATTGGGAGCGAGATATCGCCCTCCCCGAAGTTAAGGACATACGGAATATTGTTGTTGGTGATGCAAGCCCGGATGGACAAGGTACTATAGACATTTGTCGTGGTATTGAAGTAGGCCATATCTTCCAGCTTGGCGAAAAATACAGTGAAGCGATGAAGGCGACGGTTCTCAACGAAGAAGGGAAAGACCAGGTAATGCCAATGGGGTGCTACGGTATCGGCGTTTCACGTATCGTTGCAGCTGCCATTGAGCAAAACAACGACGACCGAGGAATCATCTGGCCAGATGCCATCGCTCCGTTCCATATTGCGATCACACCAATCAATATGCAGCGCTCCCACCGAGTTCAGGAAACAGCCGAAAAGATTTACAATGAACTAACGGAACTAGGTTTTGATGTCTTATTTGATGATCGCAAAGAACGTCCTGGCGTTATGTTTGCTGATTCCGAATTGATGGGCATTCCACATCGCATTGTGATTGGCGATAAAGTATTGGATAAAGGCGAAGTTGAATATAAGTGTCGCCGTTCCAGTGAGCCGAAAATGATAGCGCTCGACCAAATCGTAGCTTTCATCAACGATCACGTTAATCCATAACCTGTCTATTTAGACATGCATTTTTTTAGCAGAGCACACCGACATGCGCTCTGCTAAAAAAAATTCCTGAATCAGAACAAATCCCATACTTTACGCACACCTATTGGAAACTCCGCCAAGCGTCCAAGACGAATCCAAGTATTCTCCGGTGAATGAAAATCTGAGCCGCAAGAGCCATGAAATTGATAGGTTCGTGCATCGCTGGCTAATTGGTGAAGCGTTTGTGGTGATATTCCAGCACAGACCACTTCAATGGCATCACCTCCAGCGCTTTTAAACGCCGTATACATTCTTCTGCGCCAAGCGCCTGTCGTAACATATCGATGAGGATGCGCCAATACAGCAACCCCTTTTGCTTGATGTATATGAGAAATAACCTGCTCCAGCTCAGCCCATTCAGTGGAAACATATGCAGCCTTTCCTTGACCCAAATAGCGGTCGAATGCCTGCTGCATTTTCTGACAAACACCTCGCTCAACCAAAACTCTAGCAAAGTGCGCTCGAGTCACAATATCACTGCCAGCAAGCCTTCTCGCCTCTTCCCAAACCCCCACTATTTTTTTCTTCGCTAGCTTGTCACCAATTTTTTTTGCGCGCTGAATTCGATTTTGTTGCTGCGATTCCAGTAGTGCTATCAAGTCTTTGTCCGATGTGTCGATATTCAAGCCGACGATGTGTAATTCACGATTACGCCAAGATGTTGATATTTCCACACCAGGTATAAGGGTCATTCCTAGGCTGTTCGCCATTAGCTGGGCTGATTCAATACCAGCGAGGCAGTCGTGGTCGGTCAGTGCCAACACATCAACACCGTTTTCGTGCGCTAATTCAACCAAAGCCTCGGGAGATAAGCTGCCATCAGAACAGCTCGAATGGGAATGAAGATCGTAGACTATACTCATAGAATGGATATGACTCTTGTACAAAACATAATATTGGGGCTCAAAGGGAGGCTTAATGAATATTGAGCTAGCCCGCTTACTCAAAGCCGTCGTGCAACAGCAGCCGGTTAAGCCCGATGCGCTCACCAAGTTAGATGGTACAGTGATCGATGCTAAGGTCGTCAAGCAACTGCCAAATCAGCAGGCATTGCTGTCGACGTCCGCTGGCCAAATTCAAGTGAAGACACCGGCTCCGTTGCCACCAGGGCAGCAGTTACAATACCAGGTTAATATTAACACCCAAGGCAAAGTTCAACTAACGCCGGTGACGAGTCAAACCAGCAATAGCAATCATCAAGTGGTGCCACCACCGCCAGCGCTAGTGGTTCAAATTACCACACAACCACCGCCAGCTCCAGCGCAGACTGGTGTTGCGGTACAAACGCAGCAGACACCATTGCCCCAACCACCGCCACAGGCGAGCGGGCAACAGACATCGCCACAAACGCCACCAACACCTAAGGCCCCAACACAAACATCACCAAGTCCTGCAACGCAGCCCTCGCATAGCTCGACAGCGCAAGCAGCGGTTGCTAGTCATTTGCCAAGCCAGGCATTAGAGCGAATGCGCTCTCTCATGAAGTTGCCCGAAACGCTTCAGCAACTCACCCCAGCCCAAACTAAACAGTACCTTGAGGCATTAGCAGGCCAACAATCTAAAACCGCGCAACCACTAGCACCAGCCTTAAAGCAATTGGCCCAGCTAACCAAACGTGCAGAAGCCCAGAATATTTCACTTCCTCCAGTATTAAAAAATCAAGTCAGAGAGCTGTTGCAACAGCTGCCGCAGTTATCACAGTTGGTCAAACCGGATCGACTACGCCAGGCCATGCTTAATGCACCAGCGACGTTAGAACAAAATATGGCGAAAGCGGCCGCTATAAATAAAGACTCATCAACCACCCAAGTTCAGCAAGCAATTACCCAGTTGAGACTGAATATAAAGTCTCAACTGATCCAACTGGTAAAAACTACCAGCGAAACAGCAGCAATCAGTGGGGCCAAATCTGAGGCAAACAACAAGCCATCTTCATCAATACCAAATAACCCGCTCCAAGCTCGGCTAGCTAAGTTCACCTATACAACTGAGTCCACCCCAAATAACGCAGCAACCCAAGCGGCAGCTAAGCCCGACCAAAACAAGATGACTATTGGCCCCATTGCGCCACAGGCAGCTACTAAGCCGCTTGAGGCAAGCATCGCCAATAACCTACGCCAACCAGCCAATCAACAAACTATCGCAACGACACAAGGAGCCGCGGTTGATTCGACTTCGCTAGGAAAAGAAACTTCAATTATTAAGAATCAGCCCGGTTTATCTCAACAATCAGTTAACCCACCGCAAGCTACCACCACAGCGCAAACCGCCACCACAGCACAAACCGGCACCACAGCGCAAACCGCCACCAC
>DFOV01000265.1 GCA_002376965.1 Gammaproteobacteria bacterium UBA3532 | reverse complement strand
GTCGGATATCAGCGCAGTCTTATCGACATAATAAAGATCCTCATCGATCACCGATTTAAAATCACTGGTTCCAAGGGGGAGTTGCTTATTGCTCATTATCGGGCCTAGCTGCTGTGTGTATTTTGATCATAGGTTAGCTGGGATGTTGTGGCAATAGGTCTGCGTCGTCAGTCGTTTTGGCCATTGATATTTTGCGTATTGATGTTGAATTGAGCGCACGTTGAGGGGGGGGAGTAGTTGCCTTATGTGCTATAGATCTTTTTCTATCTCTTTGTTGTGCCAAATGCGCAGCACATAAAGGGTATCATTATCAGCGATTTGGTATCGAAGCGTATAATTACCAGCATACAAATCACGTATTTCGCTTGATGTAGTATTACGGGAAACTGGCAATCCTATTTTTGGAAATAGCTTTAACTTTTCCGCGCTTTCTTGGATCTCTATTGCGGCTTTACGTGCGCTCAACGGGCTTTTATCGACTATAAATTCATAGAGCCGTTGTAAATCAGCAACCGCTTGGGGAGAGTACGCTAATTTCATGCTTTGGGAGTGGCCTTAACATCATCAGTCCCCCAGCTATTTAGCCACGCATTCACATCATCCTCAGCGACTGACTCACCCCTGTTGACAGACTCGATTGCCTCTAAGGTTTGCTCCCAACGAGACTCTTCTACTGATTGGCGAGCTATAAACTCTTTAACTGCTTGATTTATGAGATAGCTTTTACTTCGATCAAGTTTCTTTGCTAAGTAATCCAATGGCTGTTCAACCTCTGCACTTAGCCGAACGCTGGTAATACTCATAATTTTTTACCTGAATTGATTTGCATGTATTACAGTATAATACATGCAAGGTGTTTGAGCTAGAGTGAGGGATTTATAGACATTATGACTCTCCGCGAGGGGAGGTGCTAGCCTCTAAATTTATGGGTTAGCGAAGTTGCTTGTGGGATTACAATTTTTCTGAAATCAGAGGGGGATCTCCCTCTGAGGCGGATGGGTTAAGATCCACTATCCTAACAGGTAGCATTGAGTGAACCGCCCTGCGCGCCAGAGCGCCGCGACAAAGTGCCCTTGGGGTAGATCTGAGGGTTTGATATCCTCTGCTACCCTATCATGTTCAGTTTTTAGGCGTAATTTTAAGGCTTAAATGTTTGTCATCCATTATCTTTAAATCTAGTTCCGATCTGATAAAGTTTCTTATTTCAACTGTTAATTCTGTGTGATCTGACTTCCCATTTTCAGCTATCTCACCAATAAATCTTCTACAAAGTTCAATGTGTTTTGGAGTTCCGAAAAGCTGAATATCATGAACAGCTTTTTCAACGTCTCTATAGTTACCCAAGATATCTACGTTTCTTCCTAACTCTAAGAGCACTTCATAAACGCGAATTAGATGCTTTAATCTTAATTCACGTTGGCTATTTTTTAAATCTCGCTCAGCATTTAATCTATGACCAATCACCCAACCAATTATAGCGACAGTTGATGCGATAACTGCTGGAATTAATAACTGCCAACTCATATAAATCACCTAAAACATAGACATAATGGCTCCCCACGAGGTGCTAGCCTCCAAATTCGTGGGTTAGCGAAGCAGAGCCATAATTAGTAGGTTAAAAACTAAAACATTGGAAGCTGGCATGACTAAACATAGCATATTTTTTATTGGGTAAGATACACACGAGCGTTTATTAAGGTCGCTTATGTTGAAGACCTCCGTGGCAGTGAAGTGGTCTATCACGGGCGGATATCGTCGGCCAAAGACAAGGTAGGCAAGCTCGCCCGTCAATTGCAATCAAAATACCCTGATGCGACTTTGCACTTCGTCTACGAAGCTGGCCCCTGTGGCTATTGGATTTGTCGCTATCTCGCTCGTTTAGGGCATGGCTGTTATGTTGTTGCTCCCTCGTTCATCGCCAAAAAGCCCGGTGATAAAGTAAAAACAGACAAACGGGATGCCATGAAACCGGTCGTAGCAATTGGTCTATTTTGTCAGTCGTTTTGTGCATCCCTGACGAGGCGTAGGGTTGGCTGGCTTTGGGCTAGGTCTAGCGTGTCGATATCGAATTGATAGGTGTGTTTTTCTCCTGCTTTGATATCGATCTGCATTGCCAAGGGGGAGATAGACCGGTCGTCTTCAACCATAAGGCCATTCGACTTTAGAGGCCAAAAGACCAAGGAGTATTGGCATGTTGCAACGCCGAATACCTCGATCTGGTACTCGCCAACTTGCGGCGGAATCATCGCAAAGTCCTTTCCTGTGGGGTGGTTGGGCGATGCTTCGGAATAGGCATGCTTTCCAAAAAGTGTCATGGTATAGGATGCATTGGCTATGTCTTTGAATGGCGTATTCGAAATCGGGTCGAGTCCCGCCCTGCTGCCATCGGGGGCGGTGACAACGAAGTCAATGGCAGGGTAGCCGTGTATTTGAAATCCTTGCAGGATATCGCTTTCTTGGGCGATGGTTCGACAGCCAAACAATATCAAAAAGCATAACGCTACACTCTGTTTCATAGGGGCCATTGGGGGATTCTCAGCGTTCAATCTGATGCTAAATATCACTATGAATCATGCTAAAGCCGCCCGATTTGTCCAACCGATAGCGTTCAAAATCTTCTGCTAGAAACAAGTTGCCTGAATAGCAAGTTTGGGCCTCTTGCCGAATATGTTCGATAGAAGAAGGCGCTGATGGCGAGGCTTGATAGCGGGGGCTGAAGTGAGTCAGTATCAGGTTGGGGATGGCCTGATCTTCGGCAAATCGAGCGACTTGTTCGGCATAGCTGTGGCCAACATCGCCTGCTTTATCGGCAATGTCTTTGGTGTAAGTGGCTTCATGAACCAGTACATGGCAGTTTTCGCTGGCGGCTTTTAGTTTTTCTGGCGTGTCATTATCGCCGCAGATGATGATATTGCGTGGTTGGTTGTTAACCTCCGCAAAGTCGGCACTTTTGAAACACTGGCCGTCAAACTCGATATCCATCCCTTTGTTAAGCTGCCCCCATAGTGGCCCTTGGGGGATGCCTGCGGCATTGAGTTTGTTGATATCCAACTTGGTGTGCGAAGCTATCTCAGTGAACTGGTAAGCATAAGATGGAACGCGGTGGGATAGCTCGATCGCCGCAACATTAAACTGCCCAAGTGGCATGGGGTTGAGGGTTTCCGTTGCAACAAACTCCAGCGCAAAGGGTAAATACAATTGGGTGTGCTGTTGCGTGGCTTCAAACCATTCTTTAATACCTGCTGGCGCAATAATGGTGAGAGGAGCCGTTCGGTGATTCATACCGGCGCTGGCTAGCAATCCTGGCAACCCATAGCAATGATCGCCATGTACATGGGTTATTAATAT
>DFOV01000104.1 GCA_002376965.1 Gammaproteobacteria bacterium UBA3532 | reverse complement strand
ATTGGTGCTGGTTCACGCTGTGATTCCCAATTTGGCTGGGACAGCGTTCGTTACCCCGATCCGGCAGGTTATCAAGAGTGGCTGGCACAACAAGGACTGGTCATAACATTGGACTTCAACCGTTGTATTGCCCCGCGCAGCCCCGGTTGGAGCGATGCGTTCAATATTGGCGGAGCGGCCAATCAAACTGTGCATCAAAACAACCATCAGGGCAGTGCCCCTGATTTTACCGATCCAGCCATCGCAGATTGGTGGTGGGATATCTTTGTGAATGATGGTTTGCGGCCCACACAAAACTTTCCTGGTGATGCGTTATGGATCGATGAGTTTGACGCACTGGGAGCGACCCCCGGTGACTCAATAATGAATAATGGCATGCGCTGGGCAGAAGCCAGAAATGGTTGGTTCTTGACCATAGCGAAAGTCCTTGGTGATGGTTGGGCGACTGATATTGGTGAATCCAAGCGTCCATTTATTTGGATTCGAGGCGGCACATCTGGTGCTCAGCGTTATGCCACCATGTGGAGTGGTGATATTGATTCGAACTACGACGAAATGCGTCGTCAGATCCGTGGTTTGATTGCAGCAGGCCTATCTGGGTATCCATTCTGGGGGCACGATGGTGGTGGCTTTCACACCAATCGTGGTTTTACTTCCAACCTTTATCGTCAATGGGCGTTGGCCTTTGCCAGCTTTACGCCGTACTGGCGACCACACGGTAATGCCTCTGGATCGCGTTGGCCAATGCGTCAAGACAATAGCGCCGCGGTTGTTGCCGATGCAAAAGTTTATGGTGATATCCGTTATGGCATGATGCCGTATATCTATACTCTGGCATTTGAAGCATCGCGCTCCGGTGCCCCGATGGCGCGCGCCATGCTCTTGGAATACCCTGAAATCGAAGAGGCCTGGACGCTGGATCAGCAATATATGTGGGGGCCATCGATGTTGGTAGCACCCAATGCGTCTGATGGTGGAAGCGTGAATGTATGGTTCCCACAAGAGCGCTGGTACAACTACTGGAATGACCAAATCGTTAGTTCAACACAAGGTTTCACATCGGTAACTGCCCCTCTTGGACGGATGCCGCTATTTGTTAAAGCGGGAGCCATTATTCCCCAAACGACACCTAAGCTAAGTACCGCATTCTTAGATGAGGCGGACCTGCAAGTGCATGTTTGGGCTGGCGCAGACGGTGAGTTTACCCTGGTAGAAGACGACAAGGTCACCGAGCTTTATCAGCAGGGCCAGTTCGCAGAAACCGCTATGACTTATGCTGATCAGGTCTCGACATTAACTATTGGCGCAACCACCGGCAGCTATGCGGGTATGCCTACACAGCGCCAACTTTCAGCCCATCTGCATGCGTTTTCTTTACCACAATGTTTTGAAGTCATTATTGATGGCCAGGTTCAGCCAACTTATGACTATGAAGATGATTTAGCGACAGCAAAACTGGGCGGCAAAGCCTGGTGGAACAATGCTAAGCGCGTTACCGAGATATACCTTCCCGCAACTAGCATAAGTAGTGAAGTCCAGGTTCGTGTGTTGGGCGATGGGTGTGGTCCGGATGTGATTACCTTCGAGCACAACCTGCCACAGCTAAATTTCAGAGGCGTCTTTGGTGCCTGGGTGCCACAGCCCATGACATTGGTGGATAATTTCATCTGGGAAATAGAAGTCAGCTTTGATGGCACTGGCTCTGGTGGTCTGCCCGATCGTTTCAAGTTTGATGTGACTGACGACTGGTCTCAAAACTATGGCGATGATGCGCCAGTTGATGGCATTGCCGATGTGGATGGCGACGACATTATTGTTACCGCTGGCCCTGGAGACTATGTCATTCGCTTTAACGACGACACCTTAGCTTACACTGTCACCAAAAAAGGAGGCCCACAGCAGTTCGTCTCTAATTTCGATAACCTGTTTTTCCGCGGTTCTGCCAATAGTTGGGATCCGGCCCCGATGACCTTAGTGGCCGATTTCACTTGGCAAATCGATATCTTTTTCGACGGGCAGGGCAGTGATGGGTTGCCAGATCGCTTCAAGCTCGATGCGGTTGGTGATTGGTCACAAAATTACGGTGATGATAACGCCGACGGCATTGGTGATCTGGATGGCGATGATATCCTGACCGATGACGGGCCAGGCGTTTATCGCATTACTTTTAATGATCAGACCTTAGCCTACACCTTGGTCAATTTCGATCGCGATAACGATCAGCTACCAAACGACTGGGAGCTTGATAATAACCTGGATCCGCAAGATCCTGCGGATGCTGCATTGGATTCAGACAATGACGGCTGGGACAACTTGAAAGAGTTCACCGAGGGTACTGATCCGAATAACCCTGATACTGATGGTGATGGTATGAACGATAGCGTTGATCCCAATCCATTGGTTCCTGACGTCGTGAATCCTGACCGTGATAACGATGGCATTCCAAACGATTGGGAAATTGAGCACGGTTTTGATCCCGATGACCCAGAAGATGCGTCACTCGATGGTGATCACGACACCATGGACAACCTGCATGAATTCCAAAAAGGAACCGATCCAAACAATCCTGATACCGACGGTGATAACGTCAATGACAATATCGACCTGTTTCCGCTGGATGTGAATGAATGGGAAGATACGGACAACGACGGAACTGGTAACAATGCTGATACGGATGATGACAACGATAATGTGTTAGATGACGATGATGCGTTCCCACTTGATCCAACCGAGTGGTTAGATACCGACGGTGATGGTACGGGCAACAACGCGGATCTTGATGACGATAACGATGGCTTTTCTGATCAGCAAGAGCTGGATGCTGGTACTGATCCGCTCGATCCCAATGACTTTCCGATCATTATCCAGCCTGTTGGAACTCGATATGACCAAAATGCCGATGGCAAAGCCGATATTTTGTGGCGCAGTGATGTATCGGGTCAAAACTGGTTCTATGGTATGAATGGACACATCATTGAGCAAAGCAAGGCGATCAATGTGGTTCCCGAGCCATGGCGCATGATTGGCCGTGGAGACTTCGATGGTGATGGCAAAGGTGATTTGCTATGGCGCAACGATGACGATGGTCGCAATGTGATGTATTTGATGGATGGAAACCGAGTTGTCTCCATCAAACAGGTCAATGTGGTCGATATTAATAGCGGTTGGGATATTAAATCTATCGGTGATTTTAACGGCGACGGTAACGACGACATGATCTGGCGCAACGCCTCCACCGGCGTTGTATGGATGTATCTAATGGAGGGGGCAAACATCATTGCCAGCCAACCATTAACTAAAATTTCCGATAGCGACTGGCAAATCATTGATAGTCCCGACTTGAATGGTGATGGAAAATCAGATGTTCTTCTTCGTCATCAAACAACGGGTAAAGTGTGGCTATACCTGCTCAATGGCAACGTTATCAGTGAGAGTAGAGAGCTGATGAGCGCAAACACGGACTGGCAGTTGGTTATTGCTGGTGACTTTGATGGTGACGGAGATGCCGACATATTGTGGAGGAACACCATAGATGGTCGAAACTACGTCTACTTGCTGGATGCTGGCGTCGTTAACTGGAGCAATCGTGGGCTTATCAGTCAGTTCACAGATCAAAACTGGCAAGCGGTGATGGCCGGAGACTTTGATGGCGATGGCGATGACGATATCTTCTGGCGTCACTTTGGAACTGGCGCTAACTACATGTATTTAATGGACGGTCGCAGTTATAGCGGTAAAGCCGTGAATACTGTCAGTGACCTTACCTGGCGTCCGATAAAGTAGTTCAAGCAGATTAAGTCGTTCAGGTAGAGCGAGTCAGTCTTGGCTGACTCGCTTCAATCCAATCCACCAAACCCACAATCTTTTTGGGCGAGATCGTAAACAACAGCAGTTCATTATCGCTGAATAGCTGGAAATTTCTTGCGCAAAACGCCGTCAAGTCATTCCAGACGGATTAGCTGCTGCATCCATGCAGCAGCTATTTGTTCCAGAAACATCCAGCCACTCAGCGATAATGGATGACATTTCTGGGTTTGCCTCTTTCAATTTTAATCTGCTATGATTGGCCGTTTTTCAGGCTATCCCTATCTATTTTGTAAAGGTACTATTCCATGAGTTTGGCTGATAAAGTTTTAGCAGTGAACAACGACTTGCCTATTAAAACCAACGCCCCTGTCCACAGCGGTAAAGTGCGTTCGGTGTATTGGTTAACTGAAGAAGACAGTAAACGTCTTATCGAAGAAAAAGGCTATGATGTTGCTCCCGATGCCCCCCTGGCAATTATGGTAATCAGTGATCGTATATCTGCATTCGATTGCATTTGGCATGGCGAAGGAGGGATGAACGGCGTACCTGGTAAAGGTGCGGCATTAAATGCGATTTCTAATCACTGGTTTCGATTGTTCAAGGAGAAAGGCTTAGCCGATAGCCATATTCTTGATATTCCCCACCCCTTCGTCTGGATCGTACAAAAAGCCAAACCGGTGATGATTGAAGCGATATGTCGTCAATACATTACTGGTTCTATGTGGCGTTCCTATGCCAAGGGCGAACGCGAGTTTTGCGGAATTCAAATCGCTGAGGGGCTGGAGAAAGATCAGAAGCTACCTGAGTTACTCATAACACCTTCAACCAAAGGTATCTTAAAAGGTATCCCTGGTGTTCCTGAAGTAGATGATGTCAACATCACGCGTGATGATATTGTGAATAACTATGCGTCATTTAACTTCAAATCGTTAGACGATATCGATCTTTATGAGAAGTTATTGAAAGAAGGTTTTGATGTGATCAGTGATGCCTTGGCTGAGCTGGACCAGGTGTTTGTTGATACCAAGTTTGAGTTTGGTTATGTCACGGATAAAGCGGGCAATGAAAAACTGATTTATATGGATGAAGTCGGTACGCCTGATTCTTCTCGCATTTGGGATGGCCCTTCTTATCGCGGTGGTAAAGTAATCGAAAACTCCAAAGAAGGCTTCCGTCAGCTATTGTTAAATCACTTCCCCGATCCGGATATTTTATTGAATAAAGATCGTATGCAAGAGCGGGCCGCTTTAGCGCGGGACAATGCGTTGCCTGAGTCAGTGATGATGGAAGTATCTCAGACTTATTTGGGTATTGCCGAAAAAATCACAGGCGAGAAGCTGGTGTTGTCGGATAATCCGAAAGCAGAAATCATTGAAATTTTGCGCAATGACTATGGCTTGATCGAGGGCTAATAAAGGAAATCCTGCCAGCGCACTCTTGTCTGCTAGACGTACTCATGTCTGCTAGACGTACTCATGTCTGCTAGACTTAAAGTATTCTGTTTTCCTCAAGGATGGAAAATCAGGACAAGAACATGAACGCTCAAATTTCATCCGTTGTTGCTGAGTGGCTGGATGTTTCTGGAGCAAATAACTGCTGCATGGATGCAGCAGTTAAGCCATCATGGACGATTTTACGGCATTCTGCGCAAGAAACTTCCAGCTAGTCAGCGATAATGGACAGCTGTTATTCATGCTCTTGACCTAGATGGAAAACTCCCTAACGAAGAAAGTCACATGTTTAGGAGTAGATTATGCGCTGGTATGTTCGCTTAACAACGGTTGCCCCATGGTTGATATTGCTTGTCCTTACAGGATTGGTGGCCTGTCAACCTTCATCCGACAAGTCATCCAAAGTGAGTGAAGAGGGTGCCACCCCTAGCAATCAATCCGCATCAAAAGAACAGCCTCCAGAAGAAGATGCCTTGGTTTTTGTCACTCGCAACTCTCCGACTACTTACTATTATGATGCACAGGAACAGCTAGCAGGGTTTGAATATGAATTGGCAGTCAGTTTTGCTGAGCTGCAGGGGAAAAAAGTCGAGTTTATCGTTGTTGATACCCTCAGTGAAGCGCTTCAGGCCGCCAAAGATAACCAGGGACATTTTGTCAGCTCTGGCATTACCAGAACAGCAGCGCGCGAAAAATCCTTTACCTTTGGTCCGTCGTACCAGGATATCAGCCAGCAGTTGGTTTGTCATCGCAAGGGGCCAAAGCCGGATAAGATAGAAAACCTGCACCAGGTCAGTCTCACGGTGGCAGATGAAACGAGCTATGAGGAGCGTTTAAGCCAGCTTAAACAGGCGCAGCCCGAGCTGAGCTGGAGCGTATCTAATGAGCTGTCGACCGAACAAATTCTGGAGCAGGTCGCTGATAAACAAGTCAATTGTACAATCGCCGACTCAAATATCGTGGCCATTAACCGTCGCTACCACCCTGAACTGGTTGTGGTGTTCGACGTAACACAATCACAGCCATTGGCCTGGATACTCACCAAGCGCGGAAAACACTATCAAAAAGCCCTGGCTAATTGGCATAAAAAGCATCGTAAAGACAGTATCAAGCGCTTATACGATAAATACTATGGCTATATTCCCATTTACGACTATGTTGACGTGCGAGCTTTACATCGAGCCATCGACGATAGGCTGCCACGTTATATTGACTGGTTTCAATACGAAGCAAACAAACACAGCCTTAGCTGGTCTTTGCTGGCCGCCCAAGGCTACCAGGAGTCGCACTGGAAGCCCCGCGCAAAAAGCCCTACGGGGGTACGGGGTTTAATGATGCTGACACGAACCACGGCGAAGGCTATGGGCGTAGAAAATCGCCTTGACCCACGCGAAAGCATACGTGGCGGTGCTAAATATCTCGCCAAAATGATTAAGCGTGTACCTGACAATGTTATTGAAGAGGATAGGGTCTGGTTTGCCTTGGCTGCTTACAATGTAGGCATGGGCCATATGCACGATGCGCAAACATTGGCGAGAAAACTGGGTAAAGAGCCGGGACGGTGGGACTCGCTTAGCGAAGTGCTGCCTTTGCTGGCCCAAAAGAAGTATTATAAAGACCTGCGCTATGGTTATGCCCGTGGCTCCGAGCCGGTGCGCTATAT
>DFOV01000335.1:7012-7360 GCA_002376965.1 Gammaproteobacteria bacterium UBA3532 | reverse complement strand
CCTTCTGACTTTGTCACGCCGATACGATGACAGAAGTCTTTGATACTGGCAGGCGTATAACCACGACGCCGAATTCCAGCGATGGTTGGCATGCGCGGATCATCCCAACCATCAACAATACCCTCAACTACCAACGCATTAAGTTTCCGCTTACTGGTGATGGTGTATTCCAGCTCTAGTCGAGAAAACTCGATCTGCTGAGGATGGTTAGGGTTTGAGATGGTGTCCAATACCCAGTCGTATAGTGGTCTGTGATCTTCAAACTCGAGGGTACATAGCGAGTGAGTGATCCCCTCGATGGCATCCGATATACAGTGGGTAAAATCATACATTGGGTAGATACACCAC
>DFOV01000335.1:6214-6719 GCA_002376965.1 Gammaproteobacteria bacterium UBA3532 | reverse complement strand
CATACATTGGGTAGATACACCACTGATCACCGGTTTGGTGGTGCTCTATGTGACGAATGCGATAGATGATGGGATCGCGTAGGTTAATATTAGGCGACGCCATATCGATTTTAGCTCGAAGCACATACTGGCCCTCAGCAAACTCACCGGCTTTCATTCTAGAGAATAGATCGAGGTTTTCTTCAATTGAGCGATTGCGTGATGGGCTGTCTTTACCTGGCTCGGTCAAGGTACCACGGTATTGGCGTGCTGTTTCCGGATCTAAATCACACACATAGGCATTGCCTGACTGAATCAACTCTACAGCATAGTCATGCAGCTGTTGAAAATAGCCCGAGGCATAACGGATAGGGCCATGCCAGTTAAAGCCCAGCCACTCCACATCGCGCTGAATGGACTCAATATATTGCTGCTCTTCTTTTTCGGGATTGGTATCATCGAACCGAAGATGACAAACACCGCCAAATTCTTCAGCAACACCGAAGTTCAAGCAAATAGACTTGGC
>DFOV01000335.1:0-5830 GCA_002376965.1 Gammaproteobacteria bacterium UBA3532 | reverse complement strand
TTCTTTCCGGCGGCTAAATCGTCACGAATGCGTTGACGAATAAAATCGTTTGCGACCACCTTTTCAGGTTGAGACATATTTCATTACCTCGAATTGCACAGCTGCTTTTGCGGGCATTATCCTAGAAAAGAGTCTCGAAAACTACATCAGCCCCCGACTTTTTGCTTTTGGCTAAGCGGGCATGTCACCTATCAATACACAGCATCGATAAGTTGGCCTTGATTAATCCCCTCCTGTCTCCAATAATTAGCCGACACAATACACCTGTTGGAGCAAATAGTTATTTATGTGGTTTAAAAATATACGTTTTTATCGTTTTCGTCAGCCATTCAACCTGACGCCAGATGCTCTTGAAAAATACCTTGCCCCTTTGGCCTTTAACAGCTGCCCAAGCCACCAGCCATTCAGTATCGGCTGGGTGCCCCCTATGGGACGTCACGGCTCATCGCTCGTACATTCGGCAAATGGAAATATTATGCTAACTATGGCGAAAGAAGAGCGCATTCTTCCTGGGGCAGTGGTCAATGCAGAAGTTGATAAAAAGGTCATAGAGATTCAAGACAAAGAAAGCCGCAAAGTAGGCCGCAAAGAAAAACAAGAAATCAAAGACGAAGTTACTATGGCTATGCTGCCTAAGGCCTTTACAAGGATGAGCAAGGTTTCGCTGTATATCGCGCCACAGGATAACTGGATGGTGATTGACGCATCCAGCGCTAATAAGGCTGATGAAGTGATTGCTCTACTTCGCAAAGCGCTTGGCACATTAGCGATTTACCCACCTAATGTAAAACATGCGCCCACAGCAATGATGACCTCTTGGTTGAAGGGCAATGACATACCTTCAGGTGTCGGCATTGGCGAATCATGTGAACTCAAATCGGCAGATGAAGAAGAAAGTACGGTTCGCTGTAGCAAACAAGATCTGATGGCAGACGAAGTGAAAAACCATATTGAGTGCGGAAAAATGGTGACTAAGCTTCAACTAAACTACCAAGACCATATTGACTTTGTATTACAAGATGATATGAGCGTTCGGCGTATCAAATTTGCTGATGATATAACCAAAGAGCTTGATGATCTGGAAAGTGATGATGTGGCAGGTCGCTTTGATGCCGAGTTTTCGATAATGACCTTAGAGCTAAATCCGCTGCTGACCTCATTACTCGACTGGTTTGGTGGAGAAGAAGAGCAGCCTGTCTAGCACTGGTTGCTTTTTGAAACCATCAAGCGAGCAAAAGAAAGGCAGTTATACAAAGACGCGATGTAACCAAGCTAAGCACGCATTTGTATAACTGCCCTCCCCGTATTGATTCCCTTTGTGCTTGTTATAACCCTTTTTAAGCGATTTTTTTCTATCGGTTTGAACAGCGCACTTGTTAAATGTACGCATATGTTTTGCTACAGGATTTGCCACACGCGGCTTACTTCCTCTGTTTGCTTTGGCCATATATTTACCTTTCATGGTTGGTTGTATAACGGTATCACTTATACAACGACTCACCATTTGTTACCAGTAAAAAATGAACACAAATCAAACAATGTCAATTGGTGACGGCTTTGACAGCCTGTATCAGGGATTAAACCGACACTCGGCCTTACGACTTGACCGCTTTGGTGTTGAGCTCAGCGACATTATCCGGCTTTTCTTCGTTTATCTCATCAGACTCACTATTGACTTCAGATAACACACCGGGCTTCCCTTTACAGGCCTTAACCAATGCATCTTTTTGCTTGGCAAGGGCGATCCCGATATTCTCCAGCTGCTCTTCGTCAAGCCCCGCAACTTCGCGGTCAATAAAATCGCTTAGCGCTTCCGCCAGCTCCAACATCTTATCGTGTTCGTCCGCCTGTTTTTTATCTGTAAACATGCTCCCGTCTCTATCAACTTGCCACATTGGAATTACAGCCATGGTGTGTTCCTCTATTGAAGATTTACTGTTCTCTCGAACAGCTTAGCTAAAACCGTCTATTCTGTCCAGTATAGCCAGAGCAAAATCATGAATACTTTCTATCCAATATCATCGAGGGACTGGTAGTTTCTGGAGCAAATATCTGCCGCATGGATGCGGCGGTTAAGCCATCATGGATGATTTTACGGCGTTTTGCTCCAGAAACTACCAGTCCCTCGATGATAATGGATGACTAAATATTGTCCTATACCGGTATTTTTTGAACCCAATCGCACGCATTGATTGATCATTCTCAATCAAATTTCATTTTTTCGCATTATCATAGTTGACTAATTGGAGTTAACCCCCATAAATTGACAATCCATTTGCTTTTCTATTAAGTCGTCCGCTTGATAAGGAAGCACGACAAACCGATTTTATTTGCTTAATTAACGTAAGGAAATCTCATGCTACCAGAGATCAAACCCGCCAACCCGAACTTTTCTTCAGGTCCTTGCAGCAAGCGTCCAGGTTACGATATCACGAAGCTATCACTGGACACCTTAGGGCGCTCTCATCGCTCATCAATTGGTAAGGCCGCTCTTAAAAAGGCGATTGACGATACCAAACGCCTGCTGGAAATCCCTGAAGATTACCTAGTGGGAATCGTACCAGGTTCCGATACTGGAGCATTTGAGATGGCCATGTGGACCATGTTAGGACAGCGTGACGTTGATGTCTTTGCTTGGGAGTCATTTGGTAAAGGCTGGTTAACCGATGTGGTTAAACAGTTACAATTAGATAATATCAATACATACGAAGCAGATTACGGTCAACTGCCAGACTTGGCCAAAGCCAACTTTGCCAACGATGTTATTTTCACGTGGAATGGCACCACCTCTGGCGTAAAAGTGCCAAACGGCGACTGGATTGCAGATGACCGCGAAGGGCTGACTTTCTGTGATGCCACCTCGGCAGTTTTTGCTATGGACATCCCTTGGAACAAGCTGGATGTGACCACCTTCAGTTGGCAAAAAGTATTGGGCGGTGAAGGAGCACATGGCGTGATCGTCCTAAGCCCTGCCGCTGTTGCCCGCTTAGAAAGCTATACTCCAAGCTGGCCAATTCCCAAAGTATTCCGTCTGACTAAGGGTGGCAAATTGATTGATGGCATTTTCAAAGGCGCTACCATCAACACGCCATCAATGCTCTGTGTCGCTGACTATCAAGACGCGCTTGACTGGATTGAGTCTATTGGAGGCCTGTCGGCCGCCATTCAAAAATCTCAGCAAAACTTAGCCATTCTTAGCAATTTTGTAGAAGCCAATGACTGGATCAACTTTCTGGCAGAATCGGCAGACATTAATTCAAATACCAGCGTCTGCTTCAAAGTTGACCTGACGGACGACCAGGTTAAAACCATGGTTAAACTACTAGCCGACCAAGGCGTTGCCTATGACATAGGTGCATATCGCGACGCCCCGGCGGGCTTAAGAATATGGGCCGGTGCGACTGTCGAAGCACAAGACTTAGAAGCACTTATGCCTTGGTTAACCTGGGCATTTGAAGAAGCAAAGAAGTCATAAATCGAGAAAGCCCCTAACGGGGCTTTTATCATTTATCCAGGCTTGAAAAATAGAATTACTCCACACTACCTACTATATCGTATTGAAAGAGGACAACAGTCAACATGCGTAAGATCCGCACCTACAATGCCATTTCAGCGAAAGGCTTAAACCGTTTCCCTCGCGAAACTTATGAAGTTGCCAGTGAAATTAATCACCCAGACGCCATCCTGCTACGCAGCCATAAATTGCATGATGAAGTACTGCCAGAATCAGTCGTCGCCGTTGCTCGTGCTGGTGCTGGCGTGAACAATGTTCCAGTAGAAGACTACACCAAAAAAGGTGTTGTTGTATTTAACACCCCTGGTGCTAATGCCAATGCTGTAAAAGAGCTTGTTCTGGCTGGCTTGCTGTTAGGTTCAAGAGACATCATTGGTGGTATCTCCTTTGCCAACGCCCAAACCGAGGAGAAAGACAATGCGGTTTTGGCTAAGCTAATGGAAAAAAGCAAGAAACAGTTTGCTGGCGGCGAAATTCAAGGCAAAACCTTGGGTGTTGTTGGCTTAGGTGCGATTGGCTCAATGGTCGCTAATATGGCACTGTCTTTGGGAATGAATGTAATTGGCTATGATCCTGCTCTTTCAGTGGACGCTGCATGGCGCTTATCAAGAGATGTTAAAAAAGCCGAAAACCTGCAGTCACTTCTGGCGAACTCAGACTTTATCACCCTTCACGTTCCAGCAATCGACGCAACCCGTCACTTGTTAAACAACGAGACTTTTGCTTCATTGAAGAAAGGCGCAACCTTGCTTAACTTCGCACGCGAAGAAATCGTTGATACCGATGCAGCTATTGGCGCTTTGGATGCAGGCCAAATGAAAGCCTATATTTCGGACTTTCCATGTGCCGAACTCATTGGTCGTGATGATGTTATTTTAATGCCACATATTGGCGCCAGCACCGCAGAAGCCGAAGAAAACTGTGCCGTAATGGCAGCCAACCAGCTGATGGATTTCCTGGAAAACGGCAACATCACCAACTCAGTTAATTTCCCACAAATTTACATGGAAAGAAGCAGTGGCCACCGAATTACGCTAAGTAACGAAAATGTTCCCAAAGTACTAGGGCATGTTCTTTCTGTTCTGGCAGATAACAACATCAATGTTATCGACATGTTGAACAAGAGCCGTAATGACATTGCTTATAACATTATTGATGTTGAACAAGCTCCATCAGACGATGTCATTGAAGCTATTCGCAACGTCGAAAGCGTTATTTCTATTCGTGTATTGTCTTAAGCAGTACAACTGAATAGGCATAAAAAAAGCTGCATTTGCAGCTTTTTTTATGTCTGACTTGCGACTAGAAAATACAATGTTTAGCGAAGTCTTTCGCTTCGTTTGCTGTCCAGTCACCTTTATCTTTGGCTTTTAACTCTTCACACCACTCTTTACTGCCTACTTCCGCGCCACAAGCCGTTAGCCCACATACGACGACCAGGCTGGCGATGATTAGCATAATTTTCGATTTCATTATATTCATCTCCTTTGTAAATCGAGGCGACATCATAACATAACTGCAGACAGGTCGGCATAGTTGTGCTTTCCGGCCAAAAAATCATCCTCGCCGCCAAGCGTGATAGCGCTCAACCCAAGCTAACACCTTCTCCGGTGCATGGGCCTTTTTCCACTCGCCAGCAACATATTTATTCGATTCTGCTAAGGTCGGATAGGTGTGAATCGTCCCTAATATTTTGTTCAATCCCAAACCATGACGCATCGCCAAAACAAATTCCGATAGCAAATCACCAGCGTGTTCACCAACAATAGTAACGCCAAGAATTTTATCTTTGCCAGGAACAGTCAACACCTTCACAAAACCATGATCAACCCCATCGGCAATGGCTCGATCCAGATCATCTATTCCGTAAGTGGTTAGGTGATAATCAATCCCCTGCTCTTTTGCCTCTTGCTCATTCAATCCCACTCTAGCGACTTCAGGGTCGACAAAAGTCGTCCAAGGAATCACTGAATAATCGGCTTTAAATTTCTTAAAGGCTCCGAATAAGGCATTCACAGAAGCATACCAGGCCTGGTGCGCAGCAGTGTGGGTAAATTGATAAGGCCCAGCAACATCACCAGCCGCATAGATATTGGGATATAAGGTTTCCAGGTAATCATTGGTAACTACGGTTCTTGATGTTTCGATGCCCAGCTCTTCCAAGCCATATCCGGTTAACCTCGCCGTGCGCCCTACAGCGCAAATAAGCTCATCAAACAAAATACGTGAAGTTTCGCCATTGTGCTCAACAACCAAATACTTGTGTGCCCCTTCTTTTTCACAGCGTACTGCTTTATGTGCTGTTAGCACCTCAAC
>DFOV01000060.1:16590-17816 GCA_002376965.1 Gammaproteobacteria bacterium UBA3532 | reverse complement strand
TGATTATTTAAATAGGGTTCGGCTTGCGGGTCCATTTCGATGGTGGCGATTACCCGATCCATTTGAGAAGAAAGTTCCAGTTTTTTGACCTTACCCGCGGTCATGCCTTTATATCGAACTTCCGATTTTCCAGCGATCAATCCTTCGCTAGACTCTAGTTCCAGTGTGATCATCACGCCGCGATCTTGATAGGCCTTAACGCCCAGATAAACACCAAATATGGCGGCGATGAATGGAATCAGCCAAATGGCGGAAATACGTGCTTTAACTTTTTCTACCTTCGCTGGTGGTGGCGTTTCGCTCATTGTTGTTCCTTATCCCAGATCAGCCGAGGGTCAAATGTGTGGGCTGCAAACATGGTTAATATTACCATTATCGCAAAGGCCGTAGCGCCTGGGCCTGCGATGATTTCACTGATAAAGCCAAGCTGGACGACCGCTGCCATAATGGCAACCACAAAGACGTCGAGCATCGACCATTTGCCAAGAAAGTCTACCAGACGATAAAGCAAAATGCGCTGTTTCGGATCGATGTTTAGGGGGCGTTGAACGGATAACATCAGAATAATCAGCCCTGCAATTTTACCCAGCGGCACCATAAAGCTGGCAATAAAGACAATAAGCGCCACCGGATACATTTCCAACTTAATTAATGTTGCAATACCAGAGAGTACGGTGTTGGGTGATCCTGAACCAAAATAGGATATGGTCATAATAGGAAGAACGTTGGCCGGAATAAAGGCAATAATCGCGGCAATCGTTAGAGCCCATGTGTATTCGAGGCTGTGGGGCTGGCGCATATGAATTGGAGCGCGGCAACGGCAACAGCGCTGGTGTTCGTCGTCGTTGGCCTCATTGAGCTTATGGCAATGATGGCAGAGCATCCAGCGGCGAGATTTAGCGTTTTCCATTGGCTTGCTCCTCGATCATTTGCCATACCTGATAGGGATCTTTTAGACGGATCACCAGGATAGAGCACACCATTAAAAAGACAAAAGCGGCCAANNCATAAAGCTGGCAATAAAGACAATCAGTGCCACCGGATACATCTCCAGCTTAATTAATGTCGCAATACCCGAAAGAACAGTGTTGGGTGAGCCTGAACCAAAATAGGAGATGGTCATGATGGGCAATACATTGGCAGGAATAAAGGCGATAATCGCTGCTATGGTTAAGGCCCAGGTGTATTCAAGGCTGTGTGGTTGGCGCATATGAATTGGAGCGCGG
>DFOV01000060.1:12440-16433 GCA_002376965.1 Gammaproteobacteria bacterium UBA3532 | reverse complement strand
CATTAAAAAGACAAAAGCGGCCAAACCTAGTCCGTATATTACATCAGCGAGTGACAACAGTTTATATAGCGAAATGACCACACCGAGTAAAAAGACCTCAAGCATCTCCCATTCACGAAACTGAAAGAACCAACGATAAAGAGGCAGCAGGTGAGGGGAGTAGTTGCGTTTATTTAGTCGCCACAGCAAATAGCTGACGATGAGTAGCCGAAATACTGGAAATATGCCGATAAACAGAGCCACCGTTAGTGAGACGAAGTAATAGCCATCGTTAAACAGTAACCGAATCGCTCCTACAATCGAGGTTTGATGGCTAAAGCCATAGGTTTCAAGACCAATCAGAGGTAGGAACATGGCAGGAAAGAATGCCAGCAATCCAGCTAAAGACACCGCCAGGGTTCGATTAAAGGTGTCCTGCTTATATTCCCACACCGTTGAACCGCAGCGTGGGCAAGTCGCCTTTTCGCCTGCTTTCAGTGTTGGTCGCGTCATTAACGCATCGCAATCAGGGCAGGCGAGAAAATCGTTGGATATTCCTTGGCTTGAGTGCTTCATATCGACTAAGAATAGCGCTTTTTAGTGTTTATATCAGAATTTATTGGTTGGCTAAACCATGAATCGGTGTTTTTCTACCATCAAGCTTCCAGATTGCAACTATACTGAAAGACGCAACGCACGAAACTTCGCCAAATGCATTCAATCACGGGTACGGCAAGGACTATATTATGCGAGTAAACCTCTACCGCAGCTGGGCATGTCTTGTTTTATGGCTGATATACGCGGTTTCAGCCAACGCAATCAATCTAGGGACGATTCCCCCGGGTAAAACAATCACCGTTCGCTTTCAGGCTCAGGTTGATTATTCGCTTGCTAATGACACGGTTACCGCGCAATCAACTATCAATTTTGAAGACAGTACCCCTGCACCACCTGCGACTGCACAGTCTAATTCTGTGGCTACGGTTATTTCTCGCATTGATAATTCGGTGGTGGTATCTGCGCCACCATCTGCTGCGCTAGGGCAGCCTGTGGCTTTAACGGCGAATGTTTCGCCGACCAGCGCATTCCCACCGACGATTCCGGCCTATAGTAGTGTAGGAACGCTGGTAGAATATTTTGTTAACAGTCAATCTGTCGGTCAGGCGGCGCTCAATGACAGTGGCGTAGCGACCCTTAATCACACGTTTGCAACCAGCGGGGTACAGTTGGTAGAAGCATTAGTGGTGACCAACCCGGTGTATCAATCGAGCACTGGCGGCTCGGCGAATATCACAGTCACTGCAAATCAAGCCCCTATCCCTACCACGACGGTCCCCGGCATCCTCATAGATGAAGACAATAGCGGCACCTTAACCATTGTCATGGAAGATGCCGATGGCGACCCGCTAACGTGGAGCATCGATACATTGCATCCACCCACCCTGGGTACGGCTTCAATTCCGGCTACTGGCTCCATCGTCGGGGTTGATCCGTTACAGGTTGAAAATACGGTGACCTACAGCCCAAATCCAGAAGCATCAGGTAGTGATACTTTCGACATACTGGTCAGCGATGGCTCGGCGACAACGGTGGTTATGGTGGATGTGACGATCAACCCGGTTGATGATTCACCGATCGCTACGGGAGACAGCTACAGCCTGAACGCTGGAGAAACACTCAGTGTTACAGTAGCAAACGGCGTGTTGTCCAACGATAACGATGTCGACTCTGCTGCTCTCACAGCTTCATTGGTTTCAGGGCCAAATCATGGGACCTTGACACTCAATGCCAATGGCTCCTTTGATTATACCCACGATGGAGGAACCGCAACGACAGATAGCTTCAGTTATCGAGTCAATGATGGTAACAGCAACAGCAACATCGCTACGGTGTCACTTTCCATTACGTCGGGTAACTTGCCGCCGATAGCCATTGATGACAGCGTTACTCTGGCAGAAGACTCCTCGATATTTATTCGAGTGCTGGATAATGATAGCGATCCAGAAGGGCGGTTAAATCCCGCCAGCATCCAGGAAGTGACACCACCTGCAAACGGTCAGATTGACATTCAAATTGAAACTGGCCAGATCCGTTACACACCACGCGCTGATTTTCATGGAGCAGACCAGTTTGAATATCGCGTCGATGATATTGAAGGCTTGTCATCTGAGCCTGCATCGGTGGTCGTTAACGTGACCTCGGTGAATGATACGCCGGTTGCCGTTGGTGATACCGCTTCGGTTGGTGCTGGTGGTTCAGTGGTCATATCGCTAATCAGCAATGATCGAGATCGGGATGGTACGCAGGATATCGATGGCTCAACCATTGTTATCACCCAACAACCGACCCAGGGCAGCTTGCAAGTTGGGCAAGGGCAGGTCACTTATTCTGCCGATACCGACGCCTCCGGCAGCGACAGCTTTATGTATCAGGTTGCGGACATGCAGGGAGCTAATTCTAACTCAGCCATCGTGACTGTGAATATCACTGGCAATAATTTGTTGCCTGTGGCCACCGATGATAGCCTGAATGTGCCTGTTGATGTTGCTGGTATTTCAACGGTCTGGACTAATGATTTAGATAATGATGGTGGTATAAACGCGCAGTCTACCGTTATTCTGGAGCCACCGCTGCATGGGACTGCCGTGGTGCTAGACACCGGTTCAATAGAATACACGCCAAAGAATGGCTATATTGGCCCTGATACGATTGGTTATCAGGTTCAGGATAACGACGGTGGTTATTCCAATATCGGCCAGGTTAATATTCAGGTAGTCAATAATGATACTGCACCAAGAGCAGTTGATGATCGTCTGATTATCTTATTTAACGAGCCTCACGCCGCCAACGTTTTGGGCAATGACCATGATGCTGATGGTGAGCTGGCTCCTGGCACTCTCACCATTGTTTCACCGCCGCAGCAGGGGAGCGCCAGCGTCAATACCCTGCGAGGTTTTATTATTTATACCCCAGGCACATCGTTTAGCGGCGAAGATCAGCTGAGTTATCGCGTGGCAGATAATCAGGGCGTATTCTCCAATATCGCAACACTGACCATTTCTGACGCCATTGGCAACCAGCCTCCCAACTTTGGTAACTTGCAGGAAATTATTACCATTGTCGACGAAGATAGCAGCGAGTCGGGAACCATTAGTGCGACTGATCCCGATGGCGACACCATTACTTGGTCTGTATCCTCCCCGCCTGGGCTAGGAACGCTGAGTCTTTCAGCAACGACGGGTTCAAATATTGATATAACCTATACGCCCTTCGCCAATGCGGTGGGGAGCGATGCCTATGCGTTAACCATTGATGATGGTCGTGGCGGAACCGACACCGTGCCGGGTAATGTTACGATTCGTCCAATCAACGACCCGCCCGAATTCACGCTATCACGAAGCCGTGTTGAGCTAATAGAAAACTTTGGTCAGACTGAAACGGTTAGTGTGATTGCTGGCAGTGTGCCACAAGACGAACAGGCACAGACAGTAACCTATTCACTGAATCCTGCCAGCGTAGATTTTGCTGCGGTCAGTATCAACTCAGCGACTGGTCAGGTCGGTATTCAATCTATTCCTGATGCCAGTGGCGAGCAGGTTTTCACTGTAACCGCCAACGATGGTCAGCAACAAAATGCCATCGCCACCCAAAGCTTTACTCTAGTAGTTGTCGCTGGAAACGATGCGCCCATTGCAACAGACGACAGCTATACGTTGGAGCAAGGCGGAACATTGAATTCTTCTAGTAGTGTGTTAGACAATGACAGCGATCCAGATGGCGATACGCTCACGACCCTGCTGGTCGATGGGCCTGCCTTTAGCAGTGTCTTCAGCCTGAATGCAGATGGCACTTTTAGCTACACTCACAATGGCAGTGATAACTTTAGCGACAGCTTTAGCTATCGCGCCAGTGACGGAGAAAGCAGCAGTGAAGTCGCCACCGTCTTGCTCAATATCGATGCCGTAGTGACTAACCTACCGCCGGAGGGAGAGGCCGATCAATACCTTGTCGAGC
>DFOV01000060.1:3285-12130 GCA_002376965.1 Gammaproteobacteria bacterium UBA3532 | reverse complement strand
CTTGTCGAGCAAGGACAAAGCCTGCTTATCTCACGAAATAGAGGCGTGTTGGCCAACGACAGCGATCCGAATGGAGATATTTTGACCGTTACACTGCTATCGAGTGTCAGTCATGGGGATTTATTGCTCAATGACGATGGCTCGTTTATCTATCAGCACGATGGCCTATCAACCGCGCAAGACAGCTTTACCTATCAGCTGGCTGATCGTGAACTCAGCGCAGGCCCGATCAATGTCACTATCGACATTACGCCAGTGAATAATCCGCCACAAAATAGTACCGTCGAACGCTGGATAACCGGCGTCAATGATGTGTTAGAAATAGTGCTGGATGTTTCCGATCCGGAAGGGCAGTCACTGAGCTTTGTGATAGAAAGCCACCAGTTACCGATCGCACCAACATTACAAGAGACGACGATTGTTGTACCAGCTCAAGGCGAAGAAGGCATCTTTGCTGTGGTGGTCAGTGCCAGTGATGGAGAAGAGCAGATTGAATTTCCGCTCAGCGTTGAAGTCACCCAGGCCGCAGCACTGGCCTCTCTGGAAGCTAGTTGGGTGAATCCTCCGGGAGAGGTTGGGCGTCGATTGCGTTTGGCACTCAAGGCTAGCCAATTCTTTGGTGAAGCGCTAAGTGGTGCGACGTTAGAGGTAACGCTACCGCCGCAGGTTGAAAACCTGGGCACTTCAAATAACTGTTCAGCTAATGGTGCCAGTGGTCAAGTTATCTGTGAATCAGCGCTGGAAGCGGGCTTTGCCAGAACATCACTAATCGATCTTGAGCCGACCAGCTCAGGATCTTTGCAGGTCAATGCTTCGCTTATCAATGACCAAGGGCTGGTAGTCGACGAGAAAGTTGCGAAGTTAACCGTGGCGGAACAAAGTATCAGTGAACCGAGCAGCGTTATTCAAATCAATGACGTAACGGTACTGGCCAGCGGCCAGCTATTCACCAATTCAGAGTTGGAGCTGGCCTTTGGCACCCGACAAGGCAAGCTAATCTTGTTGGCGTCTGTCGATAGTCAAGGAGGCGTAGTCGGTGACTTTGTGGCCATCAATAACTCAGCAGAGCAGCGAGATATCGCTATTGGCGATGTTACAGGTGATGGAGTAGCTGACTTGGTGGTGATTGATGTGCTTGATGGTGCGAACCTATCTGTCTATCAAGGCAGTAGCAATGGGCAATTTGTGACGCTTACTCTGCCAGACGTGCCTGATGTATCGCTTAACCAGTTGGTTTTAGGCGATTTAAACACGGATGGCACGCAAGACATTATCGCCAGCCATCCCGGTGGACTCGTCTACATCAATCTAGCAGCAGGAATCGTCCATCGGCTGGATAACAGCGCGGAAAACTATGTGGCTCTGGCTAACCTTGATGGCAATAACATCCCTGATTTGGTGACAGACATAGATGTGATATACGATGCCATCAATGCCTTTGAGTCTGGCGTATTAAGTAGCAGTAGCGTCCTAGCCAAAGCTGCTATTCTGACCCAACCATTGGCAGTGTTGCCCGGTGAATCAAAAGATTGGGTGATATATAAAGATGATAGTGCTGGCGTGGTTCTGATGCAAAGTAGCAACAATCAACTCAGCCCTGTTATTCAGCTGGGCGCGAACGACATAGAAAGCGTCGATGTTCTTGATCTTAATGGTGATGGCCACCTCGATTTATTGCTTAGCCAAAATAGCGAACATCGGGCCTATTTGAATGATGGGACAAATAACTTTACCCCGCGTTCTTCACTGCTGTATTTCCCATCGGAAGCAATGCTTTCTGCCGACTTGAATAGCGACGCCAACGCGGACTTACTCGGGTTTCACCAACAGCGTGAGCAGGTAGAGGTCTTTATCGGCAGCGCCACAAACCTCGGGGCCATTGCCGATATCTCTGCTGACCTGATATACGATGCCGCCACCCCTGCGTTGCGCCTGGAATTGGCAAATCAAGGGCCGGATAATGTTCAAGATATCGAGTTGGTGTTTAGCGTTCCACAAGGCCTGCAACTACAACCAACGGATTCGAGCGCCGACTGTGAGTTTGCGACAGATACCGAAATATTCTGTTCAGCAAGCGGCCTGGCCGCAGAAGAGCAACGTCATATCGACTTTACCTTGGGCAACGTTCCACAAACCGGCTCCATCTCTGTCGACACTCGCAGCGGCGCACAAGACAAGGTCGCTAATAACAACAGCGACGAAGTCAGCCTGGAAGCCATTGGTAATACTCCGGTAGATAACAAAGGCGGCGGTGGCAACATAGGTTGGCTATTGCTTTGTCTGCTGGCTAGTGGTATCACATTACGAGTAGTGGGTTAGCCAAAGGCGTAACCCACCTTCTCGTCGAAAATCGTTTTGATTCTGTGGGCCAATGAGCTTGTTGGGTTACGCTGGCGCTAACCCAACCTACCGCTGTTAGGTTGCCATAGTCTCTTTGCATTTTTGGAAACCGGATATTAACGAGGTGCTCAATGTCTATTGCCTCCAAAAGCAAGAGGTTAACGCCTGATGAATACCTGCAAAGTGAGTCCGCTCGCTCGATAAAGCACGAACTCATTGATGGCCAAATAGTCGCGATGGCCGGAGCAAGCGCTAACCATGAGCGAATTTGCCAAAACCTGTCAAGAAAGCTGGGAAATCATCTGGAAGGCCAGCCTTGCGAACCATTTGGTTCAGACATGAAGGTGCGAGTCCGTGATAATTTCTATTACCCTGATATCTTAGTTGATTGCCACTTTGATGAGTCTGAACCCTATTACACCGAGACACCTGTACTCATTGTTGAAGTGATTTCTCGTTCTACCCGGCGAATGGATGAAAAACACAAGCTGGTTGAGTATTTGAATGTCCCGTCACTGCAAGAGTATATGACGGTGGAACAAGACGTAGCCGACGTAACTTTATACCGAAAAAGCGATGATTGGCGCTCGGTTCACTACTTCCTAGGAGAAACAATCCACCTCGAGTCGATAGACTTAGCCCTAGATGTAAAAGATATATATCAACGTGTACGGAATGATGATGTGGTGGCGTTTTATGAAGATAGCAAATAGCAATGATGTTGAAACTGGTGATGCTGTAATGATTGCTGCCTGCGGCAAAACTCATTTAATTATTATAGATCTTCCAAATATTGCGAAATCTTCGTGAAACCCTGTCCTTCTGCGGTTGTGTCCTTGGTGTTAGAGGGCCTTTACCACTCGGCTATATCTATAAGGGGCGGTCACGATATTGTCTTAGCAAAAGTTCAAGCTTCTCGAAAATTACTCAGTTCGAAATCTTAGGCCGGAAAATATTTATTTTGTTGAAAACATCCACCCAAATAAAAATATAAAAAATATAAGACATCCACCCAAATAATATATTACAAACAATGATATACAAGGTCTAGATGGCTGTAAGTTAAATCCACACTTGTCAAAACCGAAGTCAACTGTTAGCTTGAACAGTATGGAGTTTCAATAAGCAGAGGAATCAAGGATGCCAACCCCTCGCCGGAGTCAAATCAGCCTAAGCGACACGCCGTATTACCACTGCATATCACGGTGTGTCAGACGAGCCTTTCTTTGTGGTGTCGATCCCTATAGCCAGAAAAGCTACGAGCACCGTCGGCAGTGGGTAGAGGACAGACTGTACTTCCTGGCCAGCCTATTCGCCATCGACATCTGTGCCTATGCGGTGATGAGCAACCACACACACCTTGTACTACATATCGACAAACAACAAGCCGACAGCTGGACAACCGAACAAGTGCTGGAGCGTTGGCATCAGCTGCATAAAGGAACGCTGCTCACCCAGCAATACCTCAACAAAGAAAAGCGCCCCAGCATGACGCCCGCGATGCTGGATGCCGTTGAACGTATCGCAGCTGTCTATCGAAAGCGCCTCCACGACATCAGCTGGTTCATGCGCTCCCTCAACGAATATATCGCCCGCGAGGCCAACAAAGAAGACGAATGTTCAGGACGCTTTTGGGAAGGGCGCTTCAAATCCCAAGCATTACTAGACGAGGCGGCACTGGCTGCCTGCATGGCCTATGTCGACCTTAACCCCATTCGCTCCAAAATGGCTGACACTCCAGAAAACTCAGACCACACCAGTATCAAACAACGCATAGAAATGGCCCAGCAAGGCCAACAACCAGCACTACTGATGCGATTTGCCGGCAACCCGCGAGCCAGTATGCCCAATGGATTACCCTTCGAGCTAAAAGACTATGTTGCGTTGGTGGATGCTACCGGTCGAGTGATGCGCGAAGACAAGCGTGGATATATCGAGCATGCTTCCCCCATATTAACCCGCCTGTCAATTGATGATGATATCTGGATAGAGCTAACGCATGGCTTTGAAAGCCGCTTTGGCTCTGCGGTGGGGATGGAAATTATCGAGCGACGGTTATCCCAATCTACTTTACACTTCCTGCCAACGGGTTAACGCTTAAAGCCCTAGACGCACTTCCATCGTAGTTATCTGCATAAGCGGAGGTAAAGTAGCGTCCAAAACCTGGCATTTTGATGCCTTATTAACGCATTTTCCGCTGTCGGTTGTTGAGAGGTGTTCTCTAGCGATCTTCAAGCCGCTCACCGTTATCTGGTGCCAGCCCCTGACTGTTCCAGTATGGTGCTGGGGTTGGCTATTTGATTGAAATACATATAGTAAAATAGTGGGTGGCAAGTTTTGGCTATGCGATCGACTAGATTAGAGATTAGAAGTCACTTCAGCTCGATGTTTATCGGATAACCTTTTGCTTTAAGGGGCTTTAATAGGTTATATTCTGCGCAGATATTTTCGTAGCATATCGGTCTGCTGATAACGTAGACCGCTTTAGGAATTAGGAATTAGCCTGCGAAGATATTGCATATGTACAAATGATAAATGAGGGAAGATCATGGGAAGAAAAAATTATCTAGCTTCAATACTTGCAGTTGCTACAGTCAGCCTTAGTAGCATATCAATGGCATCAACGGATTCAATCAGTTACACCGACTGGACCTCCAATTCAGAAGTCTCCGCGAATTACATTATGACGATAGAGCATAATCGTGATTTACATACCTTTAATTACCACATAACGATAGAACCTTGGAATGCAGAAGTCTTAGGAGCCTTTATCGATCTTGGTGACTTTGACTTTTCTTCTGTTGGTATCAGTGCAGCGGATGACATAGTCATTACCAATGAAAACCCCATTCGGTCAGTTGACGTGTTTGCTATCGATACGGAATACAACGACTGTGGTGGAGGGTGTAATCTAAATGGCCTGGAGATCGACTGGTCTAATCCGGATAACGAGTGGGAGCTAGTTTTCAGGTTTGGTGATACAGGGTTTGATGGCATTCAAACCTTTAGCTTTACGACCCCCGATTTTGGTTTAACGCTGGATGATTTTGGTTTGGTGGGTATGAGAGCTCAGCAACTTTGTTCGCCCGGTGAATTGATTTTGGACGAAGCTAATTGTGAGGGGAGTGATAAGTCTTATAGTACGCCAGAAAAAAAAGTTGGAGAAATTATATGGACTTTCCCTATGGGTGAGTCTAGTCCTAGTAGTCCGGCAATTGGAGAGGATGGGACAATATATCTTGGATCTATTGATTCATATTTTTATGCTGTTAATCCGGATGGTACGCTCAAATGGTCAATAGCTACTCCAAAAGCGGTGAAGAGTAGCCCAGTTATAGGAGCTGGCGGTATTATCTATTTTGCGGCGGAAGACTTGCTGTATGCCGTTACTCCCGAAGGTCAAGAAGAGTGGAGTATTTCGTTAGGTGGGATCCATTTTACGCATAGTGGTATATCCGTCACTCCCTATGGGGATATATTGATAACTACACGAAACGGAGTGCTAAACTCTATTAGTGGAGATGGTCAAGTCAATTGGCAACGTGATATGTGGGGCTATGCCTCACCTGTGACTTCTGATAATGGTAGGGTTTATTTTGCTAGCCGTGAGTGGTCTTCTTTATCTACTGTAGATAAAAGTGGTAAGGAGCTATGGACTAGTAGCGAATATGGCTTCCAAGGTTCCTCCCCCGCTATTGCTCCAGATGGTTCTATTGTATTAGGTGCAATGAGCGGTTGTTTGCCTAATTGCCGCGTATACTCATATATGCCTGATGGAGGGTTAAATTGGTCTTTGGAAATAGATGGAGCAGTTACTTCTTCCCCAGTAATTGCTAGCGACGGTACAGTGTATATTTCAGCAATGAGTGGTGATTTTTACTCCATCTCAAAAGATGGAAAGCTGAATTGGAGTTACGACGTTCCGCCCTACCCTGTTGGGGTTATTCATGACTACTATCCTGTCCTACTAGAGGATGGAACAATAATATTGTCCATCTTGGCCGATGGCAGAACCACCCTAGTTGCTCTAAGCTCTAGCAGTGGCCATGAAAAATGGCGTAAAAATGACCTGCCTATAAGAGCATCAACTACTACCCCTGCAATTGGTAAAGATGGAACGATATATATCAATGGTTTGCTAGATAGGGAGCCAGTATTAATGGCTCTAAAGGGTAGATCCCCTCTTATGAGTTCGGGGTGGCCAAGATGGACTGGAAACAATAGAAATTCTAGAAATAGTTTTGCTGTTACACAGGCTAACGCCCGCTACGACCAACAGAAAGACGGCAAATCCGATATCATCTGGCGCAATGCCGCTGACGGCGCTAACTGGTATTACAGTATGAATGGCAGTCAAATTCAAAAAGTTGAGCAAATCAACACAGTTACCGAACCTTGGACGCTGATTGGCCGTGGTGATTTTAATGGTGATGGTAAAAGTGATTTATTGTGGCGGAACGAGTCTACCGGTGAAAACAACATCCAGTTGATGGATGGCCATGAAGTTACCTCAAGCAATACCGTGAACTATGTGCCAGTTGATCAAGGATGGAGTATCGTGTCCATTGGTGATTACAATGGTGATGGAAAAGACGATATCTTATTTAGAAACGCGAATAGTGGAGAGCTTTGGCAATACCAAATGAATGGGGCATCTATTGCTGCTATAAAAAAAGTTGCCACTATCAATAGTTCAAACTGGCGCATTGTCGCTAGTGTAGACATCAATAGCGATAACAAATCCGACATTATTTTCCGTAATACTTCTACTCACGTCGTGTGGCGTTATTTGATGGACGGGCATGTTATTACCAGCAGTAAACAGTTGGCAAGCGTAAGTACAGCTTGGGATTTTGCGGCTGCTGGTGATTTTGATGGTGATGGAGATGCTGATCTATTGTGGCGTAATAGTGTAAACGGCCTCAACTATGTATACGCTATGAATAATGGTCTGGTTGACTGGGGTAGCAGTGGACAAACGAGCCAGATTGGTGATTCGAGCTGGTTTGCGGCAATGGCCGGTGATTTCGACGGCGATGGTAAAGCCGATATTCTATGGCGCAATGAGCAGACTGGTTTAAACTACATCCACTTGATGGATGGATTATCATACACTGGTCAACATATGAACGTTGTTAATGATCCGAACTGGAAGGTTGTTAAATAGTTCTTCAATAAAAACGAAGTAAAACATGGAAGTAGTTCTTAGACCTGAAGCTTTGACAGCAATGGCTTAAAGGCTTCTAAGCTATAGAGCTTACCACTTGTTATAAAGCCCCCTAACCGATAGGTTCGGGGGCTTTTTCATTGGTTTAACCTTCTATTATCTATTATTGCGGAGCAGGGAACAACGTTAGCGGTAGGCCGCTTAACACGTTGTCGGGGTTGCTGGTTTCCTGGAAAAAGCTTTCGCAGAACTGGCCCATACCGGTGCCATCGGGATCGCTGGGGTTGTTTGGATCAGACATATAGCGTTCATATACCATGCAAACACTTTCGGCGTTAGGGCGTGGTTGGCTCATGAGATCTCGACATTCAGATAATGGGCGTAACCAGGGCTTGTTAGGCTGCTGATAGTAGTTTGTCACGTAGTCTGCAGCGATTTGCATTAAGGCTTGCAATGTCGCGCTGGATTCGCCCGCTAGCCGAGCTGGTGTACCGGTCAATACGGGCTGTTTACGCATAGTGGCGTGATAGACCACTGCTGATATGTAGAAGTCGCCAAGCGCGGTGAGATGAACCGCAACATCGCCGTCAGGCTCTGGAACGAACAAGCGGTCAACGATGTTTTCTGTGCTTCCTCCGATGCCTGGAACTTGCCCTGCAATGGCGCGTTCAACCAAGTCGGCCAAGGCTCCGCCTGCGGGGATCATTTGTACATTTTGTGGTAGCCCATCATTAAGCAGGGTTTGATTCGTGGCGCTGGCCAAACACTCCCAGGCATATTGCATGTCTTTTTCAAAGGCTAACCATTCGGTTGCATCATCACGGCCAAAGATATATTGCCACGAGTGATAAAGCATGGTGACACCATCGCTACTGCTTTCACGCAAGCGGTCGTGGTAGTGGCGCAGGAAGTGGGTGCTGTCTGAGCGTAATTGGCCAACAATATCATGCACTTCAGTTATGATCAGTGTGTCGTAGCGACCTGAGCTGATCACTGTTGGGTTACGCATTTCGTCAACCACGCTGTTGGTGCGCGGCCCATACTTGTCATCGCCAACGGCATAGTAGTCCCATGTCTCCCACTCAGGAACCCATTGTTCTCCATCCCATGCATCAGCACCATTTTCCCAGCCGCGTGTTCTGAATGATATGTTTGAGCCGCCTATCAGCTGCATATCATATTGATAGTCGTCGCCAACATTGGTAGCAAAGTCTTCAACAAAGCGGGCCATATCTTTACTGGTCAAGCTGTGCCCTGAGATAAATACGCGCGCGTAGTCTCTTGGCCCTTCTAATGGTGGCTGGCTGTCATCAGTAATTTGCACGGTAACAGTGGCTT
>DFOV01000060.1:641-2974 GCA_002376965.1 Gammaproteobacteria bacterium UBA3532 | reverse complement strand
TAACAGTGGCTTGAGCGCTATTGCCATTGCCATCAGAGATGGTGTAGGTAAATGTACCAACACCGGTTACATCTTGTGCGGGTATGAATTGCACTTGCTGTGAAGCGGTATCGGTTTCAATGGTGCCGTTAGTGCCGGCGGTCACACTTTCAATGGAGAGTATATCCTCGTCTGGATCACTATCGTTAGTTAGCAGTTGGTCGAAGGTGATGTCGAGGGAGGTGTTGAGTGTCGTTTCGAACGCGTCGTTATTTGCGATAGGTTCACCCGATGGTTGAGTGGCGCCGACATTGATGGTCACTGTCGCATAACCTAACCCTTCGTAGCCGCTATGATGGCCGTCTGTGATGATATACATAAAGTTGGCAGCGCCAACAAAGTCGGTATCTGGCGTGAAAGTGATGGCACCTGTATTGGCATCAAATTGCGCTTGGCCGTTCTGCCAGTCATCAATAAATAGGATAGATAGTGGGTCGTCATCTGCATCGTCATCGTTAGCGATCAACGATTGTGCAGAGATAGTAATCGCTTGGTTCATGTTGGTGTTAACCTCGTCGTTAACACCAACAGGGGCGCGGTTAGGCTGATTTGAATCGGAAATGGTTAGATTCACCGTTGCTTGGGTGTCTGCTTGGCCGTCGCTGACGGTGTAAATGAAACTATCCGTTCCCGCTGCTGATGGGGTGTAGGTGATGATACCAGAGGCTGGATCATAGCTGGTTTGGCCAAGGCTGGCTGCGCCTACTGAGACAATCGATAGTGTGTCACCGGGATCTGCATCTGAGTCGTTGCTCAATAAGTCGCTAACATTGATTAGCAGTGGCTCGCTATCTGAGCCGGTAAAACTATCATCTCCGGCCACGGGAGCGGTGTTCCCCGTACCTGATTGAATGGCGATGAATACCTGGCCATAGCCTAACCCTTCGTATCCTTGCTCGGTGCCATCGGATATGACATAGAAAAACGAACCGTCTCCGGTGCCTGATGGCGTGAATGTAATGGTGCCCGCTGCGGAGTCCAGGCTTGCTACGCCATTTACCCAGTCATCGATGAATGCTATCGACATTAAATCGCCATCAGGATCACTGTCGTTGCTTAACAGGTCAGCGGTACTGATCACAATGGGTTGGTTTTCGGGAGTGGCGTAGTGGTCATTAACACCAATGGGAGCTGCGGAAAAGGCCGCCGCAGGAAATGCGGACGCCAGTGATAGCGCGAGTAGGTTTTTTTTTTTCATATTTTATCCATCTTCTTGTTCGTGGCAATGAGCTAGTTAGTAGCGATAAGCTAACGGTATATTTACTATCTCAAAGTTATGCTAACAAGATGGCTACGACAAAGGGATGGCAATTCGTGCCAAGTGGTGGGTAATTTGTGCCAATAGACTTAGGGTGCGTTGGAACAAAGGGAGGGGACAAAGCGCCTCCCTTATATTCCAAAATAGACTTGTTCGTTAATAGGCCTACGCCGGATCAGTACAACTTCCTGCTGCGACCGGCGTTATGGTGCCTGATGCTACTGGTGCCGTGCCGACCGTATTTGCGCCTTGTAGATAGGCAACTGGGCCACCGCTGGATTCAAGTCGGAAGATGGCTGCGTTGTTTTGTTCTATGTTGATACTTGTAGTTGTGCTGCTTGCTAGGGTGTTGTTTCCACGGATATCGCTGCATACAACTGCATTTTGGTTCGATTGAATGAATATATCATCCCCCGACGTGACCGAGTTAGCGATCCTGTTATTGGTCACGGTGGCATCCAGCTTACCCGCTGGTGAATCACCATTTCCAGCCAAAATACCGATAGATTCACCGGCAGAGGTAGAGTCTGTCAGTTCATTATTGTCGATGTTGATAACAACACTGCCTGAATCGGTTTGGTTGACAAAGATACCACTTTGCCAGTCGTTGAAGCGGTTATTACGAACATGACCGACAAGGGTTGCGGTGTCTGCATCTTGTCCTGTTGCTTCAATACGAACGGCCCGGCTTAAGAAGTTGCCTCTAAATGTTGTATGGTTATCAATATCAAAAGTGATGGTGCTATCGTCTTGGGCATCAATCGCTATGCCGTCTGCGCCTGAAGGTGCTCCCGAGATATCTATGTTATTGCTGGCTATATTCAGTATGATGCTTGGCGCAGGCACTGAACTGGATAAGTTTTGGGCCAGCGCACTGATCTGCGTGCCTGGATTATTTTGGAAGGTATTCTGCTGGATAGTGGTGTTCATCGAGCCGGAGTCATTGGCATCTAATCTTATACCATTGCGAGTGGCACTCCCACCGGTGCCGTTATTCGATATATTGTTATTCAAGATAGATATTGTAGGGTTAGTG
>DFOV01000060.1:0-232 GCA_002376965.1 Gammaproteobacteria bacterium UBA3532 | reverse complement strand
GTCATGTAGTCGAATACTGGCCAAGTCACCATCGCCACCATTATTAGTCAGCGTTGAGTAGTGGATTGCAAAACCATTACTGTCTTCTATATTTGCTCCGTAATTGGCCGTGTCTCTTAATTCGAGCTGTCGCAGGCTAACGTTGGATGCATTATTCAATACGATAGCTGGTGTACCAGTGCGGTTGGTTATGACTCCTCCAACGTTAGAAAGGGTGTTCGTTCCATCCCCG
>DFOV01000299.1 GCA_002376965.1 Gammaproteobacteria bacterium UBA3532 | reverse complement strand
CTGGCAGTCTCCTCGTTCTGCTGGGCCACCAAGCGCAATAGCGACAAACTGCGCTGAGAGCCAACAAAAAACATTCCGACAAGCCCTGTTTCGATACAATGATGCAATAACTGCTGCATTTCAGCCGTCGCGGCTTCATGTTCCTGCATCTGCAACAAGCCCCAGGCCTTCACATAGTGATGCTCCAGATTTTCGCGCATTAGCCCCATATCTGCGGCCTGATTCATCAATCGCTCCAACCATGCCATCGCCAGGGCTAGCTCACCACTTTCCATCAATGCCAAAACAATAAGACGCTGGCGTTGTTGCTCAATAACATGCACCGCCGACGGTAGTTGCTCCTCAAGCGCGTTCCAGCTAAATGGCGACTGGGATATGCCTTGACCATGTAACCAGTGCTTTATGCCTATATTGTTAGCCTCATCCATCAAAAAGCGCAGCTTTAACTCATGGTATTTCACCACCCAGCGCGAACAATAGTCATATTGATGGAACAGGCGATGGCATTCTTGCATTAACTGATGTGCCTGTTGAGGTTGCTGTAAAGATAAATGCAACCGCACCATCATCAGAAGATTAGGAAAATGCCAATACTCGCCAAGCGGCCTTTCGATGGCATCCGCCTGCTCTGCATAGTGCTGACACCGCTCAAACTCACCCAGCTGCCAATACACGTTGGCCAACATACGATAGTGATAGTCGATCCCCTGAATATGCGGCACGTTGACCGCTTTAGCATCGGTGATAAAGCGCTCCGTCAATTGAAGCACACTGGCAAAATTCGCCCGATCAAAATGCACATTGGCCTGGCCATACAGCGACTCCTGCAGCAGCGGCATCGAGCGCAAATACTCGGCAATATGCTGTTCTTTCGCATACAGCGCTAACGCCTCATCCTGCTGTCCGCGTCGATAGCGAACGCTGGCTAGGGCATTCAAAGACGTAGCTCGATTGCGTGTGGGAATATCATCCAGCAACGACAATGCTTGCTCCGCCGCCTGCTCGGCCAGATCAATCTTCTCGCACACCATAGCGGCCAAGGCGGTGAGCGTAGCCATCTCACCTTGAATACGCGGATCATCCAGCGCTTGGCTACCCTTCAAATAATGACCCGCCAGCTCTAAACAAGGAATGACTTCTTCTGGGCGTTCATAGTCAAAAGCCGCCCAGGCTTTGAGCAATGTCAGGCGTATATTCTGGGCCAGCTTTTGTTGATCAATAAAATCAAAGCAACGCTGTAATAGCGGTGAATAGCGCTTTTCATACAGCTCCTGACCATAGCTTTCCAAAATGTTAACCACTTGTTCTTGTTCTTCACCCTGAATCGCATGCTCTATGGCTCGGTGGTAATAGCCCTGCTCGGCCCAGGCACTGCAGGCTTTTTGATGGAGTTGACGTTGTTTGGCGAGAGGTAATTTGGCTAGTTGAAATCGCAAGTACTCGGCAAACAGGTGATGAAAACGATACCAACGTCGCTCACGATCGAGCGGGATGATAAACAGATTTTTCTGCTCCAGCGATTCAATATGCTCCTGTGCCTGACTATCTTCAGATACGGTTCGCGCCAGTTCGGCATTAAATTGCTCAAAAATCGCCACCGATTGCAAAAACTGCTGCATCGGCTCCGACAACTGGCGGAAAACCTCTTCCGCCAGATAATCAAATATTTGCTTATCTGCTCCACTAAAGGCATCAGGCGCGAACAGCTTGCCGCGAGAAATAGCCAACAACTGCAGCCCTGCAATCCAGCCGTCCATTTTCGGTAACAGTGGAGCGTAGTCTTCGGCCTTGAGATCAGCAAAGCGCTGGTGCAGAAACAGGGTCATTTCATCATCAGCAAAAGCCAGGTCTTCTATATCCAGGTTGATTAACCGGCCTTGGCTGGTCAATTTGGCTAAATGAAAGGTCGGCTTATGGCGCGTCAAGATCATCAGCTTAAGCCAATGGGGTTTATGCTGAATAAAGTAATCCAGCGCCTGTAGCACCGACGGCTCGCTCAGCGCGTGTAGGTCATCCAATATCAGAAAGCAGGGGCTTTCTGGCACTTTGTGTTGGCTTAGAAAATAAAGCACGTTCTGGACAAAAGGCACCAAATGAACCGACTTTTCATTGTGCAGATAGGTTTCTAAAGGCTGGCGAACCGTCGGCAAAAGCCGCGATAGTACCGCAGTGAAGTAGTGGGCAAATAACACCGGTGCATTGTCTGTATCATCCAGCGAATACCAGCCATAATCAAAGGCGCGAGAATCAAGATAATCAACCACCAGGGTCGATTTGCCATAGCCAGCCGGAGCACAGATCAGTGCCATGCTGCATTGATCCCAGTGATCGAGCAAGGCAAACAAGTGTTCACGCCGCACTGTACCATCCATCACGCTGGGTGCAGTCATTTTTGATTGTAGTAATACATGTTGAAAAGAAGCTAGCATAGAAAACATCAACCTAGACCGGTTTAACCGCCGTGTGAATAAGCGGATAGGTAGCGTTCTGTCAGAAACGTTGCGCGGAAGGAACCGCGCCCGAGCCTACACGGACGTATTCACGGCGTTTTCTGATAGGACGCTACCTTTCCGCTGGTACACCCAAAGTGAGGTTCATTAGACGGTATAGCGGGATAATGGTCAATAGAAGAGGGGCGTAAATGGGGACGGAATCCTCCCAAGGGGGGACGAAGCCACGCCAACATCATTGCTAAGCTAGATCCGACAATGACAACGAGGACAAAAACCATGACAACAAAAACAGAACTAACCGCCGATAATGACCGCCAGCAATTCCAGCTCGACTTTCTCGCATCTGGACAAGACATAGAAGTAGGCACATTAAGCGGCATCCCTTTTTCTATTGAAGAACTGACCAACGTAACCTCAGAAAGCCCCTTTGTTTTAGACAGCTTTCAAGGCTTAACCAACCATGTTTTCAAGATCACCGACGGCACCACTAATTGGACATTAAAACGCAAGCGTGACGAAATTCTGGTTAAAAACGTCGATGGCCAAACGTCATTTTTAAACGAAGTACAACGCCGACGCGACTTTGCCGAACAAAAAAAGATCGATCCACAGTCATTCCAACACATTATTGATACGCAGTATGCATCACTAAAGCGCGGCATTATCCTCTCGCCCTGGATTGAAGGAGAGCATATCACCGAATTCAATGCTGAGATGTTAGATGGCTTATTTGCGACGCTGATCGAACTGGAGCTCAACGGCTTCTGTGAATGGGATCTCTGCTCAGGCAACTTGCTCGCCGTCGGTAATAACGTCAAGTTATACGACTTTGGTTACATGTATCGCTTTGATCCGCTAACCATGTTTAACAGCAACGGCACGGCTGATCCCATTTTTCACTGCGCTGAACGCTTTGAAACACGCTTCTTCTTCAGCCACCTGCACGCGCTGGAACAGCAAGACCAACAGGCAGCCTTGACCCTGTACTCCCTGGAGAAAGACATCGCACTGAAGCACTACCAGCAGAAATACCGTGTTTTAGAACAAGCCAGCGCCAGCCCAGAGGTCTTGAAATGGCTATATGGAATCAATCAGCTATGGGAACAAGGACTGTCCTCGCCTGAAAAAACAGCTGACTTATATCGATTAGAAAGCCACCGCTCCATGGTGCTCGATCTCATGGACGATCTGCACGGCAAATCCTGCACGCCAGGCACCCTGACCAAAGCAGATACAGTGCTGGATAACCTGAAAAATCACTTCCGTTTGTTAAAGGAAAAAGCAGGGCTGTTTTTTGGCGATGAAGAAAAGAGCCAGGATGAGCTGATTGAAATTTATCAGAAAAAACGTGCGTTGGCTGTGGAGTATCAGTTGTAGGGGGGGTGGCAGGGCGCGGAAGGTTCCGCGCCTCTATAACAGTTTTCCGAATTAGCTAGGCACTACAAACGGGACACCGGCCTGTAGTCGGTGCCAAATAACAAAGGTTACAGCGGTCACAATACAAAGGGTATTTGGATATTCGGTGCTTTCTCCATAAATGCAGTGCATCCGCTCCCCGAAATCCCGTTAATTCATAATATGAATCTAAGGCAGGTTGATATAGTTCACCCAATGGCGTTTGTTGTAGTGAAGTCCCATGCTCACTTCTATATGCTTTAACCGATTCTACACACTTCATGTATACCTGGTTATAGCGACGAAAATTATCGTCGTCTAGGCCTGGCACAACACCGCCACATTTAGGACAATAAATGTTTTTCGTTATTTCTGTAGGAAGCATATATGAGTCTTTTAAAAGGCATTTATCGAGAGTAAATAGCTAAATGCGATGGAGTAGTCTTCTTGCCTAGCTCAAAACAAAGCATTCCCACTTATCAGATTAATGACCTTATCTCGCCAGCTAGCAACAAAAGTTTCAGACAACTGATAACCAGAGAAATCAAAGGCTGGTTCGGCATCATGGTCGGATGCCGAACACTCAACTTCGAATCTTGCAGCCTCAATGAGTGTGAGCAAGTTGAACTTATCGTCCTCTGTCAGCTCTTGATTAATAATAAGCTTTGAAAACGTCCGGGCATTGAGAAACCAAATTTGAAGGTCATCTTCTGGAAACCCAAGAGATTCGAAACGCTCCTGAAATCCACCTTCGAAGACGAAATCAAAAACCCTTTCAACAAACTCAACTTTTTCATTCATTATATTTCAAGCAACTTAAATCATCGCCCGCAACATCCAAGCTGTCTTCTCATGAATACGCATGCGATCAGAAATTAATGCTGCTGACGACTCATCATCGGCATCCTGCGCCAGCTTAAGCGCTTCACGACTGGTTTTTACCACTTGCTCGTGGCTTGAGGTCAATATGCTAACCATCTCCATGGCTGCTGGCACTTCTTCAACTTCGGTGATAGAGCTAAGTGATGCCAATGCCTTATAGGTGCCTGGAGCCACCACACCGAGGGTTCGGATACGTTCGGCGATGTCATCTACTGCGACCGCCAGCTCGGTGTAATGCTCTTCAAACATCAGATGCAGTTCACGAAACTGTGGGCCTTCGACATTCCAATGAAAGTTGTGGGTTTGCAGGTACAGGGTGTAGGAATCAGCCAATAATCGCTTTAAACCTTCGGCGATGTTTAATCGATCTTGCTCGTTGATACCGATATCTATTTTCTTCATGGTAACGCTCCTCTATTGCTAACTACTTGATACCTAATATTTATATCAAACTAATAACTATGGATATCAAGCCAATTTGGATCAAAGCATAGACCATAAAGTATAGATATTAAAACCAAAGAACATCTTGAGTAAGCGCAAAAACGCCCCTTACCAGCGCTTAAATATCAGTGAGGTATTGATACCACCAAAGGCAAAATTGTTGCTCATAACATAACTGTTTTGCATGCTACGACCTTCGCTTTGGATATAGTCCAATTCACCACAT
>DFOV01000076.1:1426-14267 GCA_002376965.1 Gammaproteobacteria bacterium UBA3532 | reverse complement strand
GGGGTTTCAGAAGCGGCTTTATACCGACACTTCCCAAGTAAAGCGCGGATGTTTGAGGGCTTAATCGATTTTGTCGAAGAGGCTATTTTCAGCCGAATTAATCGCATCATAGCCGAAGAAGACTCCGTAGCAGAACGTTGCCAGCATATGATGCTATTGATTTTAACATTTGCAGAACGCAATCCTGGCATTTCTCGCATTCTCACCGGAGAGGCATTGTCTGGTGAGAAAGAGCGGTTACGTGAACGGATAAATCGACTGTATGAGCGCATCGAGCTTCAATTCAAGCAGGTATTGCGAGAGCAAGCGCTAAGAGAAGGTGCTGAAGCGACGGGAGATGTGTCAGCGATGGCCAACCTGTTGTTGGCTATCGCTGAGGGCCGAATTCAACACTTTGTGCGCAGTGGTTTTAGATGTAAACCAACGGCACACTGGACAGAACAATGGGCTCTAATTCGAGGTGTTTTTTCCTGATGCAAAGTTGTTGAAGTCTGCATAGACCGATAGGCCATCATCGCCACGACAGAGGGCCTGGCCCTTGCGTGTGCATAGTAACTGCATCACGAACCACTGCTCTTTTTCCTCCGGGCGTTCAATGCGCGCAATCCAAATGGCGCGATGTGTTTCATCGCTAGGTAGCTCGGTCATGATCAGTTGGTCATTAGTAATATCAACAGCCAGGGTACTATGAGAGGCTAAGTAGTCAGGTGCTCGGTTCCAAATAGCATCGCAATTAGACGTAACTGGACACTTATAGACCACGGGACTGTAGCCTCCGACGGAGCCAGCCCAGGCTTCACTTTTTGCCAGGTCTGTGGCTTTAATCACTTGATAGCGTGTTAGTTCTTGGGCAAAACGAGCACTGATTTCATCCTGCTCGTCTTTTTTCAGCTGAATATCTTCTTCCAGCCGTGCAATTTGTTCGAGTGAACTTTGAATACTTTCTTTAACAAACTTGCTCACAGGCTTGTTTTCACGTTCTGACTGCGCCGCTACATCTTGGTTTGCTTCAAGGTGGCGTTGAATCTGGGCCAGGTTCCCGCGCTGCACGCCGATTTGTACTTCTATGGCTTTTAATTGCGTATTGCGTGCGCGCAGAATATCGGTCGCAGTGGGATAGGTATGGAATAGCAGCTCGTCTTTCTTTTGCTGTTCAAGTGCTTCTTTCTTGCGTTTTGCTTCTGCGGCGGCCTTTTCTCGTTCTGCGGCAATTTCCTCGGGGGTTTTCGCTCTTGGTACTACCTCGATTACTCGTCCCCTTTCATTCAAAATTTCATAGCCGTACTTAACAAATTCCGCTGGAATAGAGTTATTTAGCACAGTGCGGCCATTCTCGTCTTTATAGCGGTAGAAGGTCGCGGCACTGGCCGAGCTGGCTAGGGTGACGAATGCGAAAAGAGACAGTGCTAGTTTACGCTTGGATTCCATAACGCTCTCGATAAGTTTTCATTGCGTCAATTTTATCATGGTGTAGGCCATGGGTTTCCATGAACCCGATTACATCCGACATAGAAACAATCGACATTACACCAATACTATAATTTTGTTCGATTTCCTGAATAGCTGAAAGTTCACCTTGGCCCTTTTCTTGTCGATCTAGGGCAATCAGTACATGTTTGAGCTCGGCTTGGTTGGCTCCGATAATATCTATCGACTCACGAATGGCTGTACCTGCAGTGATAACATCATCGATAAGTAATATTTGTTTACCGCTAAGTGAGGCTCCGACCAAATTGCCGCCTTCGCCGTGGGTTTTTGCTTCTTTCCGATTAAAGCAATAGTCTCGATCTTCATTAAATTCATTAAAAAGCGCGATGCTGGTAGCGCTAACCAACGGAATACCCTTGTAGGCTGGGCCAAATAGAACATTGTAATGTGGCTGATGGGATTGAATGGTTTTGGCGTAGAAATATCCCAGCTTGGCTATGGCCCGACCAGAGTTAAAACCTCCAGCATTAAAGAAGTAGGGACTAACGCGACCTGATTTTAATGTGAACTCGCCAAAGCGCAGGACACCAAGGTCAAGGGCAAACTGGATAAACTCGTCTTTGTAATTGTGCATGATTGAGTAGTTGATTATCTGTCTGTTAGTGAAATAAGTTTTAATTCATTGGAAAGTGGGTTTATTATTATGTTGTATTGCCTTTATTAATCATAGCATTAATTCAGCAACCTTTTTTCAACAAAGCACTACAAAAATATGAGCTCTAACAACAGATACAAAATCGATACTTCTGGCCGCCTTGTTGATTTACTCGAACATTGTGCAACCAGTTCGGCACGACCATTTCATTTCTTTATCGCCTGGGGAGGCGTACCTACTCTGGTTTTTTCCGGCTTTTCTGAAGAGCTATGGGCTTTAAAAAGCTCGCTTAATGAACAAGACTGGGGGTTGAACGATGAGAACCCTGGCAGTCGTTGGCCAAAAATATCTCTTGGTGCTAAAAATGACGACCATAAAATTTCGGTAGAGCAGCTGAAAGTGTTGCGAGCTGTATGTGAAGAGTATTCAGATGCGCTAAAAGATATTCGGCCACTTCATATCGACGTCTTACGATTTAGCTACTTCTTATGCAGGAGTCACGAGCGCATGCTGTTTAGCCAGCAAGTCGCTTTATTTAAGCGCTCGGAGGCGTCTGTCACTAATGACGAATCAAGGGCTTTGGTTCGAGATGTGCTGGCTCCTTTTTATGAGGATGATTTGCATGCCTATTTGGCCAAGGTCAATATGCCTGGCCATAATATTTCGTATTATCGGGATACGCATCTCGAGCCAAGCTTAGTAGCACCATTTGGAAATAGCCTAGCGATTAACAGCGTGATTGATAAGTTTGTTGAAGCGGTCAATGAGGTCTTACCTGGCACTTATTCGTGGTTCAAACCAGCCAGTCGCCATATGACTATACGCGCACTGGTATGAGATATAACTAACCCACAACGACGAAGGGGATGGGACGATGGCTGGCATATTGACAATGATCTTGGCCGGAGGCGAGGGGACAAGGCTGTACCCGCTTACCGAGCAGCGGGCCAAACCGGCGGTTCCTTTTGGTGGCAACTATAGAATCATTGACTTTGTACTTAACAATTTTGTTAACTCCGATCTGTTACAAATATACATCCTGACGCAATTTAAATCCCACTCCTTAATGAAGCATCTACGCCAAGGCTGGCGTGTCTCTGGGCTGACCCATCGGTTTATCGATCCAATACCGGCACAAATGCGTACCGGAAAAAAGTGGTACGAAGGTACTGCCGATGCGATTTATCAGAACATCAATTTGATAGAAGAGGAAAAGCCCGATTTGGTATGCGTGTTTGGCGCTGATCATGTTTATAAAATGGATGTACGAAAGATGATCGATTTTCATCGCCAGAAAGATGCATTGCTGACGGTGGGCACGATTCCGGTTCCGATCGAAAAGGCGCGGAGTTTTGGTGTTGTTGAAATCGATGATGATTGGCGTATGGTTGGTTTTCAAGAAAAGCCCAAAGATAATGCCAAAACGATACCTGGCACAGAGGGCTATGCATTAGCGTCGATTGGTAACTATATATTTGATGCCAAGGTGCTTGTTGAGGTTTTGAAAGCTGATGCCTTTGATCCCCAGTCGAATCATGATTTTGGCAAGGATATTATTCCATCGCTGTATCCCAGTGGCGGTGTTTATGCCTACGACTTCTATAACAACGAAGTCCCTGGCATGCGAGAAAGGGAGCGAGGCTATTGGCGCGATGTTGGAACCATTGATGAGTTTTGGCAGGCGCATATGGACTTGGTCGCTCCCGACCCAATTTTCGATCTGTACAATCAACGCTGGCCGATGCGCACCTTTCATCCGCCTATGCCACCCCCAAAGTTTGTTCACAACCTAGGTGAGCGTCGAGGACAAGCCTTGAATTCCATGGTGTCCTCAGGGTCGGTTATCAGTGGGGGGACGGTCGAAGAGTCTGTATTGGGATACAACTGTCATGTGCACAGCTATACCCATATCAAGCAAAGTGTGTTGATGGGAAATGTTGATATTGGAGAGAATTGCCGTATTTCGCGAGCCATTATCGACAAAGAAGTCACGATCGGGCCAAATGTCGTGGTTGGAGAAGATCTTGAAAAAGATCGGCAGCGATTTTTTGTATCGCCTGGCGGCGTCGTCGTGATCCCGAAGGGGAGTCATATTGTCAACTGAGGACCGTAACTTTGATGATCTGCAGGAAAAATTCGAGCGGAAAATATACGGCAGTTATAAAGGTGATTTACGCCTAAAACTCATTTGGGACGATCTTGAACAGCACACATCGCTGCTCCCAAACTTATCAAGTCTTTCCATTTTGGATATTGGAGGCGGGTTAGGGCAGTTTTCGATTCGATTGGCGCAGTTGGGCGCGAGAATTGACTATTGTGATATCTCGATAAAGATGCTGCAACGGGCTGAAGAGGAAGCCAAGGCGGCTGGCGTAGCCGATAATATACGCTTCATTCACGCTCCGTTTCAGCAACTTACCAACTATCATATCCACTACGACTTCATTGTTATGCATGCCGTGCTTGAATGGCTGGGCGATCAGAGAGCGGCATTGCAGTTATTGCAGGCCTTGTTACGCCCTGATGGTGTGATTAGCCTTATGTATTTTAATTTCCACTCGATTGTGTTGAAAAACATGGTGCGGGGCAATTTTAAAAATATTATCAAAGCCAATTATGCTGGTAGTAAAAAAAGCCTGACGCCAACCAACCCGGTCAAACCCGGGCAGTGCAATCAATGGATTGACGATTTGGGTTTTCAGCGACTAACCGAAACAGGTATTCGCTGTATTAGTGATTATCACGATCATGTTGAATCGTGGCAACGCCACGAGCGTGAAAAGCTGCTTGAAGCGGAGTTAGCATTGTGTAAAACCCAACCATACCTGTATTGGGCTCGCTATATACATTTGTTGTTGAAGTAGGGAGCGCCAACAATTCCATATTCGATGATTGCTATCATCCTGCAATTATGGAAAAGTTAGCCTTTTATTCTTAGGAAAATACGATGACAGAAAATGCATATGTTGCTCCACAGTCTGATCTGGGAAATATTGAGGCTGCTCAATTTGACCAGCCTTCGGGTCTTTTTAGCGCGAAAGGGCGCTATCGCCGCTCAACCTACTTATTCAAGCTGGCATTATTTCAGCTGGCTCTTTTTGGTATCCTGGCGGTATTGGGGATCGTCGCTGCTGTACTCATACCACAAAATCAGGGACTAGGCATTGTCCTCGGGTCCGTGGCCTATTTGATATTCATAGTGGTAACTATCTGGGTGAGTATTAATCTAGCTGTTAAGCGTCTACATGATCTTAATCACACCGGCTGGCTAGTGTTGCTAATGTTTGTTCCGCTGGTAAATTTTGGGCTAGGGCTCTATTTGCTTTTTAAACGAGGGGAAGACGCGCCTAATGACTACGGCAATCCCATCGAGCCAAATAAAACGCATCGAGTATTGGGTGTTGCGGGGATATTGTTGCCGCTAGTGCTCGGTGGAATCCTCGCGGCGGTATCCGTTCCTGCGTACCAGGATTACGTCGAAAGGGCTAATGCTGCGGCCGAGAGCCGGCAATAAGCGAAGCCTGATTGGGCGCGAATTTTGGCATTTGCGCCTTTCTATACCCAATATCCAAGCGCCATGAAATAGTTTGGGTGTACACTCAAATTATTTCCAGTTGTTCTATTTAGGCAAATTTCAGGCAAAAAAAAGCAGGGGGTGACCCTGCTACAAAGCGCTAGCAAAGCTCTGGACGAGCAATACTTTAACTGACTAAGTTTTAGTCTAGTTGCAATCTGCAAAAGATCAAACCTAATCAAGAAATTTGGTAACCAAGATGTAATTTCTTAGTAACGGAAGTCAGTATAGTCTTCTCGATATAAAAAGTAATCAGAGATACCTTGCTTTGCTTGTAAGATATTAGCTATATATGACTGGCTTTATGCCTACATCTTTGGATGGGGATATCTTACGATTTTGAAGTTAACCCATTGATTATTTTAGATAAACAGAAAAGTATTGCAGCAGAGGCTACGATGCCTGGTCCTGTAGGAATATCTACATTTACTGACAGAAACATCCCTATGAGTAGTGAAAGGAGGCTGGAAACCAGGGATATTATGAGCATCTGGTTGGGCGTTTTGCTAAAGAAGCGAGCCGTTGCGCTAGGAATGATCAATAAGGCAGTAATGAGTAATACGCCGACCAGCTTGATAGCAACGGTCACAAAAAGAGCTAATACCAGCACAATAGCAATACGAACTTGTTGAGTGCTTCCATATTCTACTTGAGCCAGTTCTTCACTAAGGCAGAACACCACAATACGTCGCCAATAAAGAGCCAGAATGCTCCACAGCAATAGACTTAGCCCTCCAAGCCGAATTACATCGGGCCAGGTGAGGGTGAGAATATCGCCCATTAACAGTGCCATCGGGTCAACATAATTGTTGGGATTCATATGTAAGGTGATTAATCCAAATGCCAGACTGCTATGGGCTATTACGCCGAGGAGTGTGTCACGGCTAAGGTGTTTGAATCGCTCAAGTGGCATCATCAGTAGGGCGATGAGCAGGGCTACCAGTCCGACGCCTATCTCGGTGTGCCAATCAAATAACAAGCTGATAGCGACACCGAGCAACGCCGAGTGCGCCAGCGTTTCACCAAGGTAAGACATGCGTCGCCAAACCACAATGCAGCCGATAGGCGCGGCGCTGATACAAAGTAATATACCCGCAATGATCGAAGGAAGAAGAAAGCTAATCATCCGCCTTCTCCTTGTGGTGTTCTACATCGCCACATAAATCATGCTGGTGATCGTGGTGGTGGGTGTAAATTGCTATGCGGCTGGCTTCGTAGGGCGTGAATAGCTGTTGGTATGCCGGATGCTGACTTACCGTTTCGGGATGACCCGAGCAACAAATATGTTTATTAAGGCAATACACCTGATCGGTTTGGGCCATCACTAAATGGAGATCGTGGGATACCATAAGTACTGCACAATGATAGCGATGGCGAAGCTCATTAATAAGCTGATAGATGGCAGCCTGCCCATTGATATCTACCCCCTGTACAGGCTCGTCAAGCACAAGAATGTCTGGGCGACGCAATAAAGCCCGTGCTAGTAGAACCCGTTGCCATTCGCCACCAGATAAGTGTTGCACTTCCTGGTGGATAAGATGGTCGACTGAGGTTTCTTTTAAGGCATTGAGAATGGTTTGACGACTGTGTTTTTCGCTTAAGCTCAAGAATGTTTTTACATCCATGGGTATCGTTGGTGAGATGCTAAGCTTTTGCGGCATGTAGCCTATCGCCAATGATTGAGCGCGTTCAATGTGGCCGCTGGTGACAGGAATTAATCCGAGCAGTGCTTTTAGCAGTGTCGACTTTCCTGCTCCATTGGGGCCAATCAGCGTAATGATCTGACCAGCAGCGATTTCCAGATCGATATCCGTTATAATCGGCGTATCTTGATAGCTTATCGAAACATGATGGGCTTTGATAAGAAATGCCGCTTTGGTATCGGATTGGGACATAGATTGTTGTGTCATCTCTCTGGCTTGGTGACTAGGGTTAGTAGCGGACGGGATACAAACATTGCAGTATACTCTTTCGCTTATGGTGTCGGTAGGTATATTTTGGCCAGCTAGCATATCCAGTGCTCAGCGATACGTCATAATTTCTATTGTTTTTAGTACCTCGCGTTGTCGATAGGTCCGTTCTGGTCAAGACTAGATTTTGTTGAGGACTGTGGTTTGTTGAGGGCTGTATTTTGTTGAGAGGCATGTATTGGTGAAGTCGTGGTTGATTTTTGTTGGTCTGATGATGGCGCTTTGCATACCGGCCAAGGCTGAGCAGGTCGTTGTTTCTGTTGAGCCGTTGCGACTGATTATCGCTCCATTGTTGAAAGATGTCGCTGATGTTGACGTGTTGATTCGGCCTGGCCAATCTCCTCATTACTATGCCTTGAAACCTTCGGATATCGTCAAAATGAATCGCGCGAGGCTAACCCTTTGGTTTGGGCTGTCTTTGGAACCTTTTTTGACTAAAGCGATAGCTCGTCTACCTTCAGAGCAAGTAATCCAGCTTGATAAACTCGATCTTGCTTGGCGCTCATTATCTGAACCTGAGCACGACCATAGCCAAGCGCATGAAAAAGGCCATGAGCATCATGACCATGAAAGCAGCGATATCGATCCGCATTTTTGGCTATCGCCTTCTTTTGTCCGGCAGGTGCTTGGACAGGTAGTAAAAGAGCTTAGCCGACATTTTCCAAACCAAGCCGAGCAAATTAGCAGTAACCAACAACAATTTGATGCGGAGTTGATCGAGATTGAAAAATCGGTCTCTGTTTCTCTTGAAGAGGTTCGCTCGCAGGCGTTTGTCACCTATCACCGTTCCTTAGAATATTTTGTTGCTGAGTTTGCACTGAATCAACAAGGGATTATTGCTGCTAATTTAGAGCGCAACCTTTCGGGAAAAACCTTGCTGGAACTGCGTAAACAGATACAGCAAAATAACGTCGTTTGCATTTTAAGCGAGCCGGAGTTCTCTCAAGTGAACTTGACCAAAGTAATTCAGGGTATGGCGGTGAAGCAGGTGGAGGTTGACCTGTTAGGAGTAAAACTATCGCCAGACAACGCTAATTATCTCGCTCTCATTCACACCCTGGCTGAGGATGTTCACCGCTGTTTAAACTTGGATGCGCCATGAGAATTCTTTTCTTATGGGCGCTGATGTTGCTTACGCTGATGGGGTGTAGCCGCGAGCCTGAGTTACCCTCTCCAAGCTCAGCCGTTCAGCTGGAACAGGGGCAACCCCTGGTAAGTTCGCTACCTTTGATTGGGCTGACAGAGGTATATGCCTCGCCTGAAAAATTTTATGACCAACAAGTGATACTTCAAGGACGAGTCTACCGCGTGTGTAAAAAGGATGGCTGCTGGGTTGAGCTGGTCGATAGCCAACAGCAACGTGCTATTCGCGTGAGCTTTTATGAAAATGGATTTAGCGTTCCAACAAATACTAAAGGCTACGACATAAAGGCCCAAGGCTACTTGGTTTATGCTTCAGGCGAGCACCAACCTGATTCCAAGAATAGCGATTTGCATTATCACAACGGCGATTATTCGCTTGAACTGTTCTTTATTGCCAATGGTGTCACACTCGAACTAGACGAACCGGTGGCCTTCTAATCGTGCTGCAGTGGATCAATGCTTGGCGTAGCAGCCCGCATCGCGCTATTGGCAAGCTGGCTGGGCCCATTTTCTTCTCGAACATTACCATACCTTTGCTCGGTGTCGTCGACACCGCCGTCATGGGGCATCTGGATGACCCCGTGTATCTTGCTGGTGTTGCTTTGGGCAGCGCGTTAATCGGTTTCTTATGGTGGCTGATGAACTTCTTGCGCATGGGAACGACAGGACTATGTGCTCAGTATGTTGGGCAGGGTCATATCGGGGCCTGCTATTCATTATTGCGCCAAGGTTTGCTGCTGGGATTGGCGATTGCCTGCCTACTCATTCTTTTCCATCGCCTGTTGTTTGAGGCTGCGCTGTATTGGACTGCGCACCAGCCTGAGGTTTCGGCACTGGCGCGAGACTATGTGTCTATTCGTATCTGGGGCGCTCCTGCCTACTTTGCCTTTTATGTTTTTCATGGCTGGTTACTGGGACGTCAAAATGCGATTGCTCCGGTCTCACTGCTGATAGTCATCAATATCATTAACATCATTCTCGATCTCTGGTTTGTGGTTGGATTGGGCTGGGGAGTAAAGGGCGCAGCTTATGCCAGCCTGATAAGCGAATACCTTGGCGTATGTGCTGCAGGAATCGTTGTCATGCGTTATTACTGGATTGAGCGACAGGCTGTCAGAGAATCAACCGGCGCAGGGTTAAACTTTGTCGGATTTTTTGCGGTTAATCGGGATATATTGTTGCGCTCACTGATGCTCCAGTTGTGTTTCTTATCAATCCCATACCTGGGTAGCCAACAGTCAGAAACGACCATGGCAGCCAACGCTATTTTGCAAAATATGTTGATGGTGCTGGCTTTTGCTTTAGATGCTTATGCCCATGCGGCTGAAGCGCTAGTTGGTAAGGCGATTGGGCGGCGCAGCCACAAAGAAACGACGAGCACCATCATTGGCTGCTTTGGATGGGCCTTTATCACTAGTACGCTTTTTAGTTTGCTATTCTGGATCGCTCAACTGCCGATTATTCATTTATTAACCGATATTCCCGAGGTGGTGGCTGAAGTTTCACGCTACTGGTTTTGGATTGTTTGGCTACCCTTAATCGCTGTCGCTTGCTTTACATGGGATGGCGTTTTTATCGGAGCGGCGCGGGCGCGGGATATGCGAAATAATATGGCTTGGGCGGCAGGGTTAGGCTTCATGCCCTGCGCTTGGGGCCTATTGCCATACTTAGGCAATCATGCGGTTTGGCTGGGCATTTGGTTGCTGATGATTATTCGCGGTTTGGGGCTTGGGGCGACAGCTTGGAAGCTCCACCAGCGTGGCTGGCAGCATCTGGCGGTTGCTTGATGCCTAAAGAATTGTTAGCTGAGCGCTGGCACAGCCTTGATCGAATACTAACCGAGCACGTAGCCCTATGGCAGGTGCGTGCGTTTGAGCATGCTGTAGTTCCCTGGCGAGACGACTTTCCCGCGCTATTTGAGCATTTATCTTGCCTACCTATAGAGCGTCTGGATGAGTTGGCACTTGATCATCTGGCATTAAAAGCTGAGTTGGCTGCAGTGCTGGATGTGCCTTGGTTAACAGAAATAGATAGCTGGTGGCCAGTAGAGCATTTCTCTCAAACCTCATTAAATCAGCGGGTATATGCTGGTATTCCCGGCCGAAAATGCCAACAAATCGCCCCATTTGCAGCCAGTTGTCGGCTGGATACAGCAGATAGGCAACCCCTGGTGCTTGAATGGTGCGCAGGAAAAGGCTATTTGGGTCGACATTTAGCCCATCACTACCAGGCCCGCGTATTTAGCGTCGAGTGGCAGCAGGCATTGACGGAGGCTGGTCAGCAATTTGCTGATGCACACCAATTACCAATGCAGTTTCAACCCCTGAATGTGTTAGAAAGTACGCTTCCTCCAGAGCAATGGCGAAGTTTCGACCATGCCGTCGCTTTGCATGCCTGCGGTGATCTGCACCAACGCTTTTTCGAGCAGTGCGTTGAGCATCAGGTTCCTGACTTCACCTGTTCTCCATGCTGCTATCACCTGACAAAGGCTGAGCGCTACCAGCCATTGGCCCAGTTATGCCAATCTTCTCAACTTTCGCTATCCCGCTATGATTTGCGCTTGGCTATCCAGGAGTTTGTTACGGGGGGGAACCGAGAGCGGCGCATTCGCGAAACCGAAGTGTTGTGGCGGCTGGCGTTTGACCGGTTACAGCGGGACGTGCGTGGTGTCGATGCCTATCTAAATCTGCCTAATGTGAAAAAATCTGTTCTATCAACCAATTTTCAAAGCTTTTGCTATTGGGCTGCTGAGCAAAAAGAGTTGTGTCTGCCTGCGAATATTGACTATGCCTTTTGGCTAGAGCTAGCACAGCAGCAGCGTGCTACGGTCGCTGTCATGGAAGTCGCTCGCTTATTTTTTCGTCAAGCATTGGAATATTGGCTGGTGCTTGATCGGGCGCTGTATATCCAACAGCAAGGCTATGAGGTGCATATTGGGCGTTTTTGTGAAAAGCAGGTGACACCAAGGAATTTGTATATTCGGGCGAAACGTTCGCGAGTTTAGGGGGTAAATGTGTTGCCATATATTGGTTGGCTCACGTATCTTATTCATTGAATTAGATAGAATATTTGTCTGACGCTCAATACAATTAAAAGGAGAAATAAATGCACCTAACAATGGAAGAACTAAACCAAGGAATAGATAACATCAAGCAGTCTCCAAAGGAGTCCGGTACAGTTGAGCTGATTGTGTGTCGGCCCGGCATTGGAGAGCGAGAGGAGCTTGCGACAGGTGAGCTGGATTTGGTGAATGGCTTAGTCGGCGACAATTGGTTGGCGCGGGGCTTTAAGAAAAATACCGATGGTGCTGCCCACCCTGATATGCAGCTTAATTTAATGAATGCGCGAGCCATTGCGCTTATCGCCAGTTCGAAAGAGCGTTGGAAGCTAGCGGGTGACCAGTTTTTTGTTGATTTGGATTTAAGCCCGGATAACCTCCCTCCTGGAACGCGATTATCAATCGGTGATGCGGAAATTGAAATCACTGCTGAACCGCATCTTGGTTGCAAAAAATTCAGTCAGCGTTTTGGTCGTGATGCAGCGCTTTTTGTTAATTCCACGCAGGGCAAAGCGCTTAATTTGCGCGGTGTGAATGCTAAAGTGACCAAGCCAGGAATCGTCGCCCAAGGTGCTCAGATTTCCAAGTTGAACGCTTCTAGCCGGTAAGCGCAGGAAAATAAAATGATTGTTATCTATGGCATAAAAGAAAAGCTGAATCCAATCAAGGCCCAGTTATCCGACGTTATTCACGCTTGCATGCAATCGGTGCTTGGCATGCCAGAAGATAAACGGGCGCATCGCATTGTACCGCTGGAGCGCGAAGATTTTTACTATCCTGGCGGTCGTAGTGATGCTTATACCGTAATTGAAATCAACATGATGGCCGGGCGCAAACCTGAGACGCAAAAGGCACTGATCAAAGCGTTGTTTATTGAAATCGAACGCCAGCTTGGATTAGCGCCTATTGATGTTGAGATAACGATTAAGGAGCAACAGCCCTATCAGTGGGGGTTTAGGGGAATGACAGGGGATGAGGCGAAAGATCTCAAATATAAGGTAAATGTTTAAACG
>DFOV01000076.1:0-1092 GCA_002376965.1 Gammaproteobacteria bacterium UBA3532 | reverse complement strand
CTACGTATATACGTAGGCTTGGCGCTATCTATAAAAAATTTTATTTGGTTACCGCAGCTTCCACAATACGACCGAGTATTTCATCGCCGTAGCTATCATACTGGTTGTAGTTCCCAGCGGTAATGCTAACGACCAATTTATGCTGTGGAACCACATACAGGCGCTGACCTCCATTACCAACGGCGGCAATAACATCAAAGGTCACCGGGTTTTCAAAATGGCCGATCCACCACTGGTAGCCATACCCCCAGATACCACCGCGGCTCCAAGCGCCGATTTGATCGACATGGCGTTGGGTCATTCTTTCTATCCAGCCTGAGCTCACTAGCTGTTTTCCCTGCCACTTGCCGTTATCTGCTACGAGTTGGCCGATTTTGGTAAGGTCTCGGGCGGTAAGGCGCAAGCCGGAGGCGGCACTAGGCATATTGTCAGGCCATTGGCTAGGGCTGACCCATTCAAATGAGTCAATCTGCAATGGCTCAAATAGATTTTTTTGAGCTAGCTCGCGCAGTGGTTGGTTACTTTCTTGTTCTACTAACTTTCCAATCAGTTGGGTTAGGCCACCGTTGTAGTACCATTCACTACCTGGCGCTTGAATTTGAGATTTGCCAAAAACATATGCGATGGGATCATTTGCAATACTCAACTGACGTTCGTCATTTTTGATATCGGCATAGTTTATTTCCATCTCATTCCATTGTAGGCCGCTGGTCATGGTCAGCGTATTTTCTAAGGTAAAGCTGTTGTTGCTCTCTATTGCTAGAAGCTCTGCCATTGGGCGATCAAGAATAAATTCATCTTGCTTATCCAACACTGTGCCAAGTAGGAGAGCTGTGATGCTTTTTGATACGGAGCGCATATCGTGCAAAGTCGTTGCTTTGTGCTCTACAGCGCCGAGATATTCACCCCAACGTTCGTCGATGCCTGACTGGTATTGTTCAAATACCAACTGACCATCATAGGCGATAACGACGGCATGAGTGTTTGGGTATTCAGCTGAGTGCAGGTCATTGGCTAATGCTTGAATCGACTCGGGGTTGAGTGGCGTTTGGGATATGGGGGCAACAGCCCTAAGGCAATCGCATTAAAACA
>DFOV01000442.1:2473-4647 GCA_002376965.1 Gammaproteobacteria bacterium UBA3532 | reverse complement strand
ATGAAAGATAAACAGGCTCTAACCTTAGCGAAAGACGTAAAACGATTAAAACTGCCAAGGCTAATATAATATTCGTTGGTTAAAAAGGCATTCTGGCTCTTTTTGCGAATCTAGTTTCGCCAAAACGATGAAAAAGACTAGCAACTAACTATTAGTAATTGCTTGATCATTATCAAGTGGTCGGTCGATCATCTTCGTGATCTTTTTGATTTAAGACGCGATTTTGAATAAATTCAGCCTAAACAAAAAAGCCCCGAAACATAAATGTTTCAGGGCTTTGTATTGGTGGGCGCTAGTGGGCTCGAACCACTGACCCTCGCCTTGTAAGGGCGATGCTCTCCCAACTGAGCTAAGCGCCCGATGATGTTGGCTTAGTAAGCTGCTCATCAACGTTGTGGCACGCATTATATGGAGGAGGCTGATAGCTGTCAACAATAAAACAAAAATTTTTATCAAAAAATGTAAATCCATGTTGTTACTAATGTAGTTGTATGATTTGTATGCAGTTTCTCATCGGTGGCGTAGAGATATGATCTGGCATTGGTAAAGCCATTGGAGCTTGGGTTCGCTTTTCGATAGAATGGGGCAAACTTTAAAGTTAAGGAAACCTAGATGACTGTTAGAACGCGATTTGCTCCAAGCCCGACAGGTTATTTGCACGTAGGCGGCGCTCGCACCGCTTTGTATTCCTGGCTGTATGCCCGTAAGCTGGACGGCACATTTATTCTGCGTATTGAAGATACTGATCTTGAGCGGTCCACCGAAGCGTCCGTTCAAGCTATCTTTGATGGTATGGCCTGGTTAGGATTAAAAGAGGATGAAGGGCCATTTTATCAAACACAGCGCTTTGACCGATATAAGGAAGTGATCGAGCAGCTCATGGATGCAGGCCATGCTTACCGATGCACTTGTAGCAAAGATAGGCTGGATCAAATTCGTGAACAGCAAATGAAAGACGGTCTAAAACCCCGGTATGATGGAAAATGTCGAGGTCAGGAAATTGACCCGAATACGCCGCACGTGATTCGCTTTAAAAATCCTCAAGAAGGGGCGGTAGTATTTAAAGATATGGTTCGTGGTGAAATCACCACCAGCAATGCCGAGCTCGATGATCTAATTATCGCCCGAACTGATGGTTCACCAACATACAATCTTACGGTCATAGTTGATGATTGGGATATGGGCGTATCCCACGTAATCCGTGGCGACGATCACATTAATAATACTCCACGTCAAATCAATATTCTAAATGCTTTAGATGCTCGAATCCCTCACTATGCTCATGTACCTATGATCTTGGGTGATGATGGCAAGCGTTTATCGAAGCGTCACGGTGCAGTTAGCGTGATGCAGTACCGCGATGAAGGTTTCTTACCTCAGGCGTTGTTAAACTATTTAGTGCGTCTTGGTTGGTCTCACGGTGATCAAGAAGTTTTCTCTGTAGATGAGATGGTTAAGCTTTTTGATATAAAAGATGTTAACCGCGCGCCATCTAGCTTTAATACAGATAAATTAATCTGGCTTAACCAACACTATCTAAAGTCACTTCCCGAAGCTGAAGTGGCAGAGCATTTGGCTTGGCACATGGAGCAGCAGGGGATTGATACCTCTAAGGGACCTTCTCTCAGTCAGGTTGTTGAAGCGCAGAAAGAGAGGGTGAAGACTCTAAAAGAGATGGCCGAGCAAAGCCGATTCTTTTATGAGCCAGTCACTGAATACAACCCAAAAGCGGCTAAGAAGAACTTTAATGCCGCTGCGGTAGAAAACCTTAAAGCAATTCGAGCAGCGTTAGAGGCAATGGATGAATGGACTGCACCGAACATTCACGATGCTATTGCTAAAACGGTTGATGAGTTGCAGGTTGGATTCGGTAAGGTTGGATTACCTTTGCGCTTGGCAATGTCAGGAAATACGGCCTCTCCAGGGCTTGATATCATGATTGCGATTCTACCCAAAGCCGTTGTTTTCGAAAGAATTGATCAGGCGATTAATTTTATTGAAAATAATGTTTGACAGATATCATGGGGGCTGTATAATTCGCCCCCATAGTTGCTTGGGGCTATAGCTCAGCTGGGAGAGCGCTACAATGGCATTGTAGAGGTCAGCGGTTCGATCCCGCTTAGCTCCACCAAGTTTTTATACTGCGTCCCCTTCGTCTAGAGGCCTAGGACACC
>DFOV01000442.1:1942-2119 GCA_002376965.1 Gammaproteobacteria bacterium UBA3532 | reverse complement strand
GTTCGAACCCCCTAGGGGACGCCACTTTTTGGTGTTCTCGACCAGAGTTTCTGGTTAAGACGCAGAAAGCAACTAGACATGAAAAGCGTTATGTACAGCACGTAGATTTGATATGTATTGTATATTCGGTGGAATTGTCAGGTTGTTTTAAAACCTGTCCCCTTCGTCTAGAGGCCT
>DFOV01000442.1:0-1612 GCA_002376965.1 Gammaproteobacteria bacterium UBA3532 | reverse complement strand
TCACGGCGGTAACAGGGGTTCGAACCCCCTAGGGGACGCCAATCTGAAAAAGAGCCTTCACGGCTCTTTTTTTTTGCCTGTTTTAATTTGTTCTATCTTTCTCCTGTTCAGTGCCAGTTGATGCCAATAGGGTCGCCTTGGACTAATCCTAGCATTTCTTTTGCCGATCCCTGAAAACTACAAATTTCTAGCAGCCCATCGGAATTGATGATGGCTTTGATTGGCATGTCTCCGTGACTATAGCAGCGTACCAATGGCACTATTAGGTCTTTAACCTGTATTGCTAAGGTCTTCGCTGGAAGTTGACGCCTGTCTATGTTCGTGATGGCATTACCAAATCGGTCAAAAAAAAGTATCTGGCCGACCATGCCTGCCTCTGTTCGCTCTATATCTACTGCCGGTAATGAAACAAAGCTTGTCGCTTGTTTGGCGATATGCTCGACCGGATTGTCGTTGGCTAAGTATGCAGCAGCGGGAGTGAATAAGGCTAACCCATCAAAACTATGATGCTTGCTCCAGTATGGAGTTTCTGCATGAAGCGCCCAGACCCCAATCGGAGGGGATTTTTGCAGAACCTTGGTAAATACGCCATTGTCTGGCCCGATCAGCCAGTAGTCTTCTGTTTGAACAGCCAGAGCCTGTCTTTCGCCTCCCACACCTGGATCAATCACAGCTACATGCACCGTGCCAGGGGGATACTCAAAAACCGAGCGCTTAAGGGCCCAGGCAGCTTGGACTATATCTTGAGGAGCGATGTCGTGAGTAATATCGATGAGTAATGCATCGGGCACCATCGTCATAAAGCGACCTTTCATCGCACCAACATAGCCATCACTGGTGCCGAAGTCCGTGGTCAGGGTGATAATTGGATTAAGCATTTGAGCACTACCCCGTTTTTTAGAATTACTGGTATAAGTGTAAAAGAAACTGGCATATTCGTCAGAATATCTTACAATCTTCCGCTGGTTAATTTTCCCCAGATATGTGCAAAACAAGTAGTTTGGCCAGGGTAAGAAAATAAACGATCAAGGTTTAATCTGGGTGAACATATATTGCTGAGTAGCAGGCTATTTCTGGAGCAAATATCTGCCGCAAGGATGCGGCAGTTAAGCCATCAGGGATGATTTCACGGCACTTTGCGTAAGAAATAGCCTGCTACTCAGCAATATATGACACTGGATTTGTGTTGAAATGGAAATTAAAATGTTTGGCAGTGGGAAGTGAATTAAGGGTTTATGCGTCTTAAACAAATAAAACTGGCGGGCTTTAAATCCTTTGTCGATCCCACCACGGTTCCATTCCCATCTAACCTAACCGCCGTTGTTGGCCCTAACGGTTGTGGTAAATCCAATATCATCGATGCCGTCCGCTGGGTTATGGGCGAAAGCTCTGCCAAAAACCTGCGCGGTGACGACATGACCGACGTTATTTTCAATGGTTCTCTCAACCGCAAGCCCGTTGGCCAAGCAGGCATTGAGCTTGTTTTTGATAACAGCGAAGGTAAGCTGATAGGACAGTATGCCAACTTCAATGAAGTAGCGATTAAGCGTACGGTCAATCGCGAACGTCAGTCTCAGTATTTCATCAATCAGGCGCGCTGTCGTCGGCGCGA